>NZ_MVQX01000030.1 GCF_002067275.1 Methanomethylovorans sp. PtaU1.Bin093
AAGAAGTGAAGGCTCATCATTTGGAGGCGGCTTCTGTAAAGGTAATATCCTTCTTGAACACACTTCTGCAAATCCCAATGGACCATTGCATGTGGGTCATATCAGGAACTCGGTCATTGGTGACACTCTGGTACGCATTCTCAGGAAAGCCGGTTATAATGTTGAAACCCAGTACTATGTGAACGATATGGGGCGTCAGATAGCTATTGTTTCCTGGGCGCTTTCACATTTTGATTTTGATACATCAAAAAAATCAGATCATTCCATAGCAGATGTTTACATCAAGGCCAACGCTGAGCTTGGAGAATACCCTGAAAAGGTAGCAGAAATAGACAGGCTTATGCAGCTTGTGGAAAGAGGGGATGAAGCGACAATAAAAAGCTTCAGCGAAGCTGTATTGCTGGCACTTGATGGCATCAAAGAAACTCTTTTGCGCATGAACATACACCATGATAGTTTCCCTTACGAATCTACTTTTGTAAGGTCCGGTGCTGTTACAAGGATAATTGAGGAGATCAAAGCCACAGGTCGTACAAAGGTCGATGATGGAGCCCTTATGTTGGATCTGGAGGATTACGGTTTTGAGAAAAAACTGGTGATACAGAGATCAGATGGTACTTCTTTATACACTACAAGGGATCTGGCATACCATGAGTGGAAAGGTGAAAGAGCTGATCGCATGATCGATATACTTGGAGCTGATCACAAACTCATTTCAGGTCAGTTAAAGGCAACTCTCAACCTTCTCGGAAAGCCGGAACCAGAAGTTGTCATATTCGAGTTCGTTTCTTTGCCTGAAGGCTCCATGAGTACCCGCAGAGGCAAATTCATTTCTGCAGATGAACTGCTGGACCAGGTGGAAGAACAGGCTTTTGTGGAAGTTGACATGCGCAGACCTGAGATGCCTGAGGATTTCAAACAGAAAGTGTCCAGAATGGTAGGTATCGGTGCCGTAAGATATGATGTTATCAGAGTGTCGCCTGAGAAATCCACGGTGTTCAACTGGAAAGAGGCCCTAGACTTCGAAAAACAAGGTGCACCCTTTATCCAATACTCGCATGCCAGAGCATGCAGTATACTGAAGAAGGCTCAGGAAGAAGGTGTCTGGAACGAGGTCTTTGATATGGAGCCTTCACTACTTGTGGAGGATACTGAAGTAGAGTTGATAAAGAAGATGGCTGCCTTTGACAGCATCGTAGAGCAGTGTGCAAAGGAATTAAAACCACATACTTTAGCCATATATGCCAGAGAGCTTGCAGAATCTTTCAATCAGTTCTATCGTTTCGTGCCCGTGATAAATATCGATGACGAAAAACTGAGAGCTACAAGGCTTGGACTCGTGGACTGTGCACGCATTACATTGGCAATTTCATTAGAGACCCTGGGCATCGATGCGCCCGAGTCTATGTGAAATTTTTACAATGCATAAGATACACTGCTTTCTTTCAGACTCTGCAGAGTAATATTGAAAAGCAGTAGCAGATTTCCTTCAAGGAAATATACATCAGTGCTGCTGCGATCTCTTTTTGATGCAAGCAGTACGGTGAATTCCAGATCTTTTTCCGCCGCTACCTGCACACTGCGAAAAGGGTTTTCGGATGAGACGGTCTCTCCCCAGATAATCTTTTCAAGATTTCCTATGTCAAGATATTTCTCCGTCCAGCTAATGAGGGCACAGGTATATTTTTCTGATAACCCCATATGATTGATCACACTAGAAGCGTGTTCTTTGTTATCCATGCACATTGCAGCAGAGCATGCCACATTATCACCCCTGATCCGATGGATGATTCCCTACCATCTAATCTGGCATGATACTATTTATATTTATTATACTATTTATATTTACAGTGCAATAATTATGTAATAAGAGTTCTCTGGAACTGTTGTCACTTTCTGTTTTTGTTCTGATTGCGCAAACTATTTAATTTAGAATTCTCAACCCTTATAAGGGAAGTTACATCAGTAATTTTTACTTTATATTTTTGAACGGGAGAGGGAATTATATGCCATCATATGAAAGAAAATCAGACGAAGACTGGAAAAAGATCTTAACTCCTCAACAGTATCATGTGTTACGGGAAAAGGGAACTGAACCTGCTTTTACTGGGAAGTACTACCAAAATAAAAAGAAAGGTGTCTATCTGTGTGCTGCTTGTGGGCAGGAACTTTTTGATTCAAATACAAAATTCGATTCCGGCACTGGCTGGCCAAGTTTCTGGGCTCCGATATCTGAAGACAGAGTGGTCAGCAAGCCGGATAATAGTTACTCCATGCGGCGAACAGAAGTTCTTTGCAGCAGATGTGGTAGCCATCTTGGGCATGTTTTTGATGATGGACCTGCACCTACAGGTGAACGATTTTGTATGAATTCCATCTCGTTGGATTTCAAGGAAGAAGTATGATCTCAGAATGTTTTTTAGCTCCGGGGGAGAATATGAAAAGTGATTACTTCAGATTCCGTGCTCATAGCGGTCACATTAATAAAGTATGTTTCCTTGAAAGCGGGAAGACGATATTATCCGCTGGTACGGATGGTTTTGTGAAGCTCTGGTCAGTGCCATCTTGGGAACTGATAACAGAGTTTAAAGGCCATAATAAAAGTGTGAACAGTATCTCGATTTCCCATAATCGTGGTATTATAGCCACAGGTTCATCTGATCATACTATCAGACTTTGGTCTTATCCTGAAATCCTTCCTCTGAAAGTTCTTACAGGACATACTAATACTGTATCATCTGTATGTATTTCTCCAGACGGGAAACAACTCGCTTCAGGTTCTTATGATGGAACTGTACGTTTATGGGGTTTGCCTGGGTGTGAACAACTTTTGATCATGGAAGGCAGTCCAGACAACATTTCCTGTGTTCTTTTTATTCCTGACGGCAAAAAACTTCTAAGTGGAGGCATAGGTGGCGATATATATGTGTGGTCTTTGCCTGAAGGGAAACTTGAGCAGACACTATTGGGTCATGATATTGCCCTGCTCTCCATGATTTTGACCCCGGAAGGAAAGTATCTCATTAGTTCCGGATATGATCGAAAGCTGCGTATCTGGTCATTGAAAGATCTTACAGAGAAGCGTTCCATAGAACTTGAGGGAACTGGTCATTTTCCTCTTGCCATATCTTCCAATGGTAAGACAGTTGCAGTTGGCATGGACTACGATATTGTTCTGTATGATTTCGCTTCAGGACAAATTGTGTCAAATATACCTCTTATGGTTAAAACAGTATACAGTATGGCCTTCACAGCTGATGGACGCTATCTTGTTGCTGCCACAGCTGACGGGAGGCTGAATATGTGGGACCTTGGAAGATGATCCTACATTATTTTTCTTTTATTCTTTATAGTAACTAATAGCTTTATCATAATAAACTTAATATATTAGTATACTTTATGTCGTTCTATGCAAACTGAGGATCTTCTTAAATATTCTTTGTGGGCATACATTGTATTTGTGAACACAATCTCATTCGCCCTTATGGGTCTGGACAAAAAAAAAGCCAGAGATCAAAAATACAGGATACCTGAAAAAACGCTGTTCACATGGGTAATTGCAGGTGGAAGTCTGGGAGGTTTCCTGGGAATGAAATTATTTAGACATAAAACACAGCATCTACAGTTCAAATATGGTTTTCCGCTTATCCTGTTGGTACATTTAGTGTTCATAGCTTTATTAGGGTTGGGGATCTTACCTCCTATCTAAAGCATTAAAAGGAAAGGGTCTCAGAAACCCAATCTTTCCATTTCTTTGAGTATCTTTGGACTAAAATCAGTGAAATTCTGTATACCACCGGTCCAGGCTGCGATCATCATAGCATCTTTTATCTCCTGCGAAGTTGCCTCAAATCTTTTAAGTCTTTCCAGTATCTTAAGCGCACTTTCTATGTTGAGTCTGGAGCATGCTATAGTAAAAACCAAAAGATGCTTTTGCTTCATGTTCAGCCCATTTTCACGCTCCTTCCATACAGCTTTATAGTATCCTGCAAGAGCTTCCCCGAACTCTTCATCGATCTGGGTGGCATAGACCACAGACCTTGGCTTAAAACCCTTTACATCCTTTGCTTCTTGTATCTCTTTGGTCATGATCATCAGTAAAGATTCTACGGGAAATGATTTAATTTTATGCATCTACGTGTATGCGTATGATCGAAGCGGCTAAGGACAAAGGTATCTATTGTCTGATCTTCAGGAACCTGCAATGTAATGTAAGGGTTGGAAGCCTTAAAGATATCAGTTTTGAAGCCGGTTATCACATTTATGTGGGTTCTGCCCAGGGTACTGGTGGTCTGAAAAGATTGTATAGACATGTGATGCTTTCTAAGGAAGGAGGGAAGAAAGCAAGATGGCATGTAGATCATATAAATCTTGATGAGCATTTTGAACTGGTCTGTACCGTATATGCAGTGACTTTTGAACAGCTTGAATGCATTCTTGCAGGTGCTTTGCAGTCAAGAGGTGTTCAAGGTTTTGGATGCAGTGATTGTACATGTAAATCACATCTTTTCTATCGACGTCGCGATCCAACGGACGAAGTGGTAAAAAATTTCAGGAAATATGGCTTAGAGCCCTTAGTTGAAGAAATATTATAATCAGGTAAGTTATGATCTTTGAAAATCATATTAATGAAAAATTCATTAGAAATTGGAAGATCGAGGGTATCTTCCCGGGGAAGACGGCTGTCCTCCCCAGAATTTGATGATGACTATACTTAATCTGGAAGATACAATTGTGATACCCTCTAAGGCCCTATATATTAGTATAATTATATAAATCTGGTGCTTCTGAAAAGGATTGGATTAGTTAAGCAGTTGTATTACAATGGTTGCAATACCTAATTTATATAATCTCTACTCGACCCATTCTCCATGTTTTTTCATCTACTAAGCTTGGAGTTACAAACAAAAAAATCCCTTAATAACTAAGCGATGACCAACTATCCAATGAAGGGCCGCGTTTGAAAAGACTATATCAAATTCCCGGTTGAAATGCAACTCTCTTATATCCTCTGAACCATCAATGCCCTCAACATAACCTGGGGGTACATGGCTTGTGATCTGAGCTGTGACCTTACCCTCCCCACATCCCCTATGTCCAAGACCCTTTAATTTCCCTTAAGAGCAAGCTTCTGAATAAGCTCTTGAGCCCAATGCTGCTGGTTTGAAGATTGAGCTGTATGATCACCTGGATCCCATCTATACAAATTTTAACTCCTGTTACATTTGAATATCTTGAATATGCCGTATGTAACAGACATTTCTGCAGTCACTTTTATTCCTTTTCTTTCAAGCAAGGGGTCAAGATCAGAATGTATGAATTCAGGGTAATATTTACTTTCGAATGATTTGGCAATATAACGTACAAAATACCTTCCCAGCATGTTTTTGGGCGAACGAGCATAATCCATGATCATTATAGTGCCATTACTCCTGGTAACCCTGAAAATCTCCTGTAAAACTTCTTCTCTTATATTTAAAGGCATTTCATGTAAAGCCAGTGACATGCAACAAATATCGAAATACTCGTCCTTAAATGGAAGTTTTGCCGCATCGGCAAGAACGAAATTTGCATTATTGTACCTGTTGTTCCTGACAGCCAGTCTTAACATAGGTTCGGAAAGATCGATACCAATAACTTCATAACCCATTTTTGCAAATGAAAAGGCTTGTTTTCCGGTACCTGTAGCCACATCTAGTATTTTGGAACCTTTCTTTGCATTGGTAAAAGCTGCAACTTTAGTCCTAGTTCCCGAGAGAATAATTCCTATGAAATCATAAATATAAGACAATCTACGAAATAATTTTGTTGTGTATGTGTAGTAGTCTTCTCCCATTATATCAGCTATTCCCATCAGAACATTTGCAACACAGTACATAAAACCAGTCGTAAAGATATGTTTGATCTCTACAGAAAAAAATTAAAAGAGGTAAAGAATATGAAAAAAGAATGGCAAGAAGTAATGCCAAGGCATTACTTGCAGAGGTCGTAGTTCTTGTTAACGATCTTCAGTGCGCAGAAGTCACCACACATGGTACATGCATCTTCATCGCCAGGTGCTCTGCTGTTCCTGATGCTCCTTGCAAGCTCTGGATCGAGCGCCAGCTTGTACATTCCCTCCCAGTCGAGTTTTGCACGTGTTCTGCCCATTGCAAGATCAACTTCACGGGCGGTTTCCGGATACTTAACCATGTCACCGACGTGAGCTGCGATCTTTGAGGTCTTGACACCCTCAATAACATCCTGGAGGTTTGGAAGTGCAAGGTGCTCTGCAGGTGTGACATAACAGAGGAAGTCACAGCCAGCTGCTGCGGATGTTGCTGCACCGATTGCTGTTACTATATGATCCCGGCCTGCACCGATGTCAGATACGAGTGGACCGAGCATGTAGAATGGCTTTCCATTGCTCATTGCCTTCATGAGCTTGACATTCATTTCTACCTGGTCAAGTGGTACGTGGCCTGGACCTTCGACTATGACCTGCAGATCGTATTTGTCATGTGCTTTATCTGCGCATTCGGAGTTGATGATGAGTTCCTGGACCTGTGCCCTGTCGGTTGCATCGTGAACTGCACCTGCACGCATTCCGTTGCCTGTGGACAATGTGACCTCATGTTCTTTGAGGATCTCACAAAGGTAATCGAAGTCTTTGTAAAGTGGATTTTCCTTCTGGTTGTGGAGCATCCATGTGCTCATGAATGCACCGCCACGGGAGCAGAGACCACCATATCTGCCGTGTGCCTTCAACCTATCAAGGACAATGTTATTGATACCGGTGTGTATTGCCATGAAGTTTGTACCGAGCTTTGCCTGTTCCTCGGTTGCATACCACAGGTCGTCCTCTGTCATGTGGACAATGGAACCGTCCCTCTTTGCTGCTGTGATGAATGCCTGATAGAGTGGCACTGAACCTACTGAAAGGGAAATTGCGTCACACACAAGCTTTCTCATTTTAAGGAAGTCGCCGCCAGTACCGAGCTCCATCAGTGTGTCAGCACCAGCTGCTTCTGCTGCCTTTGCTTTCTTTACTTCCATTTCCTCATCTATAATGTCTGATGATGCACCTATGGATGCATTTACCTTGGTCCTGAGACCTTCACCAATACCACACAGCTTAATGTTCCTGTAGGGGGTCATGGGGATTACTATTCTGCCTGCAGCAATTCCCCTTCTTATGAACTCAGGATCTTTGCCTTCGTTCTTGGCTACGATCTTCATCTCTTCTGTGATCTTTCCGTTCTTTGCATCTGTTACTATTGTCATGATCGATACCTCGATGGTTACTATATCCTACAAAGTACAGCTCTTATATAAGACTTTTTAAAAAATTAACTTTTGTTTAAATCAAGCTGACTTTACTTGGATCTACACAAAATCCTCTATCTGGATCAACTTGCTTATTTTCGGTATCTGTAAAGTATTTTAAACTTGTAAGTTCGTGTACTGTTACGATATGCAAGTAAAATTAGGACAACATAAAAAACAAATCAAGTTGATTGGATGTGTAATCAAGTAAAAATGACCTTTTGGAAAGAAAAAAATCCGTTGAATGAACATCATTGCTTGCCTGACTTGTCCTTTTGTCGCAGCACACGCATGATCTCCATATGCATTGAAACCATAAGATCACTTAGCATACCCAAAACGAACATCTGAAAACCAGACATGATCAGCAAAGCTGTAAGAACGGTCATAGGTATACGGGTGATACCTTTGAACCATTGATCGACCACGTAAGTGCCTGTTACAAGGCCTGAAAGAATAAAAATAGTTCCGATCATGCCAAAATAGAACATAGGATTGTGAAACCTGGCTAACAGGTATATCGTTTTACCTATCCTGAAACCATCTTTAAGAGGATTGAGCTTGGTTGCAGCATCGGACTTGCGGGAAAGATAAGTTATTGGCACTACCTCTATGGCATGTTCAAGTTTAATGCTCTGTATGGTCATTTCGGATTCAACTTCAAATCCTGTTTCTTTCAGGGCAAAAGACTTGTAAACACCCCTGGTGAAAGCTCGGTATCCGGTCAATATATCAGTTAGATTTTGCCGGTATGCCATACTGAACAAGCGATTAATGAGTTTGTTGCCTATCAGATTAAGACCCGGGAAAGCTCCTTTTTCGAAGTTGTTCAGCCTGTTCCCTATCACATGCTCTGCACGGCCATCTAACAGAGGGGCCAGCATTGCATGCGCATCAGACGCAAGATAAGTGCCATCCCCATCCAGCATTACGAGATATTCATTGTCCAGTGTTTCAAAGGCCTCCTGGACAGCCTGACCTTTACCTTTTCCCTTCTGTAGGACGACTCGGGCACCTTCAGCTTCTGCAAGTTCCCGGGTCTTGTCGGTACTATGTCCGTCTATGACAATTATGTCATTGAATCCTTCAGATCTGAAATCCCTTATTAGCTGAGCTATCGTGGCTCCTTCGTTAAGTGTAGGAATAAGTATACAGACGTCTTTTTCCTGCAAGATGCTACCCTTTAGAGAAGTCCCATACTATCAAGCTGCTGTTTCACTACTTCAACGCCTTCCCCACAGTTCTCAGGTGTTTTCCCGCCAGTTACCACAAGCTTTCCTGAACTGAAAATAAGAACAACTACTTTTGGTTTATCTATACGATATACAAGTCCGGGGAATTGCTCAGGTTCGTATTCTATGTTCTCAAGACCAAGCCCTATAGCGATTGCATTAAGGTTAAGCACAGCGTGAAGATCTGCGGATGCTACTATATTCTGTACGGTGATCTCTGGTTCTTTTATGGTCTTTATACCGATCTCATTGAGCTTTTTGGCCATGTTGCTTATTACTGTATGGACATCAGCCACGTTCTTTGCGCCGGTACACACAACCTTTCCGGAAGTAAAGACCAGGAATGCAGCTTTGGGTTCAGAGACCCGGTATACCAGGCCAGGGAATTTCTGTTTGTTGTATTCAGCACCTTCGAATTCTGCCTCGATCTTTGTCAGATCAAACTCATCGGCAAGTTTTGTAGAGGCAACCACATTCTCGATCTTAATATTATATTCGGTCATTGAAAATCCTCAGCATTTAAGCATGGTTTATATCCGTAATTCCTTATATAAACTAATAGCTTGATATTTATATACGTATTTAAACTCACCGGGTGTAAAAAATAAAAATTAAGTTCTTGTAAGATGATATTTAATGCGTTTCACAAAGCAGAATAACCTGTTTTTAATTCAGGGGAAGGCAAAATTATGAAAACTAGCCAGGAAGGGGAAACTAAAAACGGTCTCCCTTTTTTCCCATTCATGAATTGATGCCGTTTCAGATCAACATAGCACTCCATCTATTGAATAAATGAGATCAATCAGAAGATTCTTTTTCCAGGGCTTTCAATCCATCTATGATAGCATCGTATTTTCTGCAAACCCTTTCTATAAGGTCTGCCTCCACGCTTCCGTGAGTTGGGACAAGTATGTCAGCTCCTTCGCTTACTTGCACATCATTGCTCGACAGTCCATAATCAGGAGCGATCACAACGCCTTCTGCAGATACCCCTAGCCTCAGATCATTAATGATCCTGGCTACCATATCAGTTGCTGGTTTAACTTTCTTATCTATCAGAAGCGCCTTTGAAACATACCTTTCCTTAAGTTCCCGCAAATTTAAGAGAGTAAGTTCCACTTTCTGTTGATTACCTACATTTTCCAGAGCTTTAACTGCTTCAATAAGATCATCGAAAGTAGTTGAACCGACCTCGATGATCTCGCCGTCATAGTACCTACTCACTTTTTCCAGATATCCTCGGGATATCACAAGTTTAGAAACATCTGCAAGTTCTTCTATCTCTTCCTCTGTGGGATCATAGGCATTGATCACTTTATAATCCTCTATGTCACACAATATTGCCAGGGATTGGTACATAGGGGTGAATGCCACAACCTTGCATCCAAGCCATTTATTGAGTCCCTTGTCACCGCTCTGCTGGCGGGAAAGTTCAACTATTTTCTGCCTTATGGCTTCAGGCTCATTGGAACTCAGTCCGAAATAATCAGCAAAAAGTGGAGTGGTCTGCAGCTTTTTTGTTCTGCCGTAAGGCACGGACATGATAAGCCCACGGTCTGTAAGTTCTCTTATGTGATCATACACTGTGTTCCCCCTCATATCCACCAGGTCAGATTGCACAACAGGCTGATGATATGCTATCATTGCAAGGGTGCGCAACATAGGTGCGCTCAGTTCCTTGGGAGCTACTGGTCTTACAAGGTCTGTGAACATGGGTTTTACCTGCATAACATAACGCTGTCCCAGGTCTATTATCTCTATGCCGGATTCCCTCGCTGAGTATTCTTTCATGAGTGTTCCAACTACTGCAACAGCTTTGTTTGCAGGCTTGCCTATGATCTTTCCCAGGGTCTGGGCATCCAGTGCCCCACCGGCAGCAAAAAGTGCTGCTTCAATAGTTTCCTTCTCATTCATTCCCTGTCATAACCTCGCTGGGACTATCATCAGAAATATGTGAGGGATAGATGAAAAGCTCTCCAAACAGCTCATCCTGCTGAAGCCATATTTTCTTCTCAGTAGCAAGGAAAAGCAGGGAAACATAGGTCATTATATTCTCTGACCTTTCTTCACCCATCAATTCTGAGAACACAACAGATCCGTGTTCTTCAAAAACAGGATCAAGCACATGGTAAAGTCTGGAAACGCGTCCTAGGATATCTTCTTCATGGGCTATGCCCAGAACCTCATCAGTGGTTACAGCAACCCTTTCTTCAAGTTTGCGGAGCAGTTTCTTTTCCTTTTTCCTGTGTTCCACTCTTTCAGCTTTCTTCAGTTCAGCTATAAGTTCCTGCAGCGTCACAGGTCTTGTGGCAATCCTTCTCACAGGCAGCTTCGGTACCGGATAATCATCAACTTCAAAGAAGTCCATGCTGTCGTCGAATATATCAGGTTCTTCCGGTTCATCCATATCTACCCAGTTAGACTTCATACGCAAGAGTATGGAAGCATAAAGCAGTGTCCTCCCTGAGATGCGCAGGTCCATCATCTGTATGTCTTCTATACGTGCCAGGAATTTGTCGGTAACACTGACAATATCAATATCCCATGGATCGATCTCTCCATTTTTGGCGAGATTTACCAATATCTCTACGGGCTCGTTCATTACATCATCAGAAAACTCAAGCAGGTTCTCATCGACTCCCAGAGTGCGCAGTGTTTCCAGGAATTCAGGGTCTATGGTCCCTGGCAGCAAAGTATAGCTTTCTGAAAGAGGTTCGACTACAGTTATTGTCTCAATTTCCTCTATAATACTACTCATCTGAACTTCACACCCGTTATGCTTGTAATGTTGTTCTCCTGCATTGCAACACCTATAGTTCTTGAAGCTGCTTCTATCATTGGTTTTCTCAGGGAAACAACAATGAACTGGGCATTTTCCACAGACTTTCTGACCCTTTCAGCCACTCTGGCAGCATTGGCTCCATCCAGGAACATATCGATCTCATCAAAAGCATAGAATGGTGCTGGCCTGTATTTCTGAATAGCGAACACAAATGACAATGCAGTAAGGCTCTTCTCACCGCCTGACATAGCTTCAAGGCGTTGCAAGGTTTTTTCTTTGGGTTGGGCCCTCAAAGTAAGACCGCCGCTAAAAGGATCCTCAGGATCGTCCAGCACAAGTTCTCCAATACCATCTGAAAGTTCATTGAATATCTCGTGGAAAGCAGTATTTATCCCGTTATATGTTTCCATAAAGGCACCTTTTTTAAGGACTTCATATTGCTTGATCCTCTCCAAGATCTGTTCCCTTTCATTGAACAAAGTGTCCCTTCTTGACCTGAGATCTTCCAGCCTTGCCTCTACTTCATTGAACTCATCTATAGCCCTCATGTTGACAGGCTCCAGACGTTCCATTGCCTTCTCAATGGAGGCTATCCTGGTACGTACAGCCTCGGAGCCTGGAACATCATCTGTTTCCTCGATGCCTCTTTGTGTCATTTCTGCTGTCATTTCTGTTATCTGTTCCACAAGAGCCGCCTGAGTGGCTTCCATAGCCATCAGTTGTCTGTTACCTTCCTCGAACCTTGTCCTTGAGGACTCGAACTGTTTCCTGGAAAGACCATACTCGTTCTGCATACCAAGACGCTGCTGTTGCATGTCCTTTAGCTCATTAACAAGCTCTGATTCACGAGCCTGCTTCTGGGTGAGCACTACCTCAAGTTCCTTGATCTTTAATGCAAGCTCATCCACACGTTGCTTGTGATTTGTTTTCTTTTCATCCAGGGACTTTATGATCTCTCTGTTCTCCTCTATCCTGCCAGTAGCATATTCCCTGTCAAGGTTAAGGGCATTGATCTGTGCTTCAATGTCACGGGTACGCCCTTCCAGACGCCTCATCTCTTCATCAATGCTCTCTGCCTGTCTGTTCAGTTCAGGCACCTCAGACCCTGCAAGCTCACCTTCCAGTTCAGAGATCTTCTCTTCAAGTGAACCAGCATGTTCATCCTTTTCTTTTTTCTGAGCAGTTACAGCCTCCATCTCTGTTCTCAGTTGCTTGCGAGTTTCTTCGATCTCGGCAAGTTCAGCATTCTTTGCTGCCAGCACCTGCGCCAGACGCTCTCCTCTGTTAGCGATCTCCTCTAGCTGCATTTCTTTACGGGAGATCTCTTTGTCATGCTCATTTATCTCCCTGTTCACATAAGCAATATGGCCTTCCACAGCATCCAGTTTTTTGATAGCTGCACTGCGTCTTGAATCGAATTCAGTGATCTTCTCTGCGACTTTGATCAGTTTATCTTTTTCTGAGGCGGCGAAGGACAGTCCGGAACTCTGCGCCGAACCTCCGACCATAGCACCGCTCTTCTCTATTAGCTCCCCCTCCAGAGTTACCATTCTCAGACCACCCATAAGCCTGCGGGCATTCTGTAATGTATCTACCACAAGAGTGTCCCTGAAAACATACCAGAAGGCAGACTCGAACCTCGGTTCGAAGTCCACAAGGTCTATCGCATAGCCGATGACCCCATTCCTGTCGCTGAGATCTTTGTAAGGTCTTCGCTCTTCCATTTTGTTAAGAGGAAGGAACGTAGCCCTGCCAGCCTGTCTGCGTTTGAGGAAGTCTATAGCTCTGGCAGCATCTTCATCAGTGTCCACTACTACTGCCTGCATCTTTCCGCCGGCAGCTATGCCAAGGGCAGTTGCATATTTCTGGTCCACACTTCCAAGCTCAGCGATGGTACCATATATTCCGGGGAGCCCATGATGCTTCCTTTCATTGATTATCATGTCTACAGCTTTAGAATATTTGCTGTGGTCCTCGGCGGCTCTTACCCTGGCCTCGATACGGGCATAGTCATCCTGGTATTTACGCAGTGATTCTTCGATATCTTTTACCACTCCTTTGAGCTGGGAGCGGTTGCTTTCAAGGTCGTCTATATCCTTTGTGAGCGAACTTATTTTCTCATTGAGCTTCTCAATATCATATTTCACAGAACCGATATCACTGTCTGAAGAAGCAGCCTTTGAACGGGCATCCTCCATCTCGCTCTCAATATCCCTTACCTCAGCCGATTTGCGCCTCAGGGCATCCAATAGCCTGTCTTCCTGGCGCATGAGCTCATTTTTCTCATTTCTAGTGTTCTCAAGACCGTTCTTAAGCTGTGTAAGTTCATCCCGTGTCTTGGCAAACTTTGCATCCACATCGGATATCCGGCTCTGCAGTATCATCCTCTGAGTCCGCTTTTCCGAATGTTCTGCCCTGATACCTTCAAGACGTGCTTTTTCTTCGTTTATTTTTGCATCCAGGTCAGATACCTTGCCTTTGATCTCATCTATCTCTACAAAGGCTTTCCTCCTTCTGGAATCCACATCTTCCAGTTCCCTGTCTGCAAGCTCTATACTGTCCTTACACCGTGAGATCTCACCGCGCGTAGATTCTATATCTTTCTTTATCTGGATCTGCTCATCTTCTCCCATGCGCTGTATCTGGAGAGTGAGCTCTTCAAGTGACTTTTCCAGTTCTTCCATCCGCAGGCGTCTTTCTTCAAGGGTGGTTTCCAGCTCTTTCATGGAAGATCTGCGTGATCCCATGTCAGCATCAATTGATACAAGCTCCTTCTTAGCATCCTTGAGCCTTGCAAGGAGCATGAAGCCCTCAAATTTTATTTTTTCTTCTTTCAATGCCTGGTATTTGAGTGCCTGGTCTCTTTCCCCTTTAAGTTTTTCGAGCTGAGCAGCAACTTCCTCAAGTATGATGTCGACCCTTTCAACCCTTTCCCGAACGATCTCAAGCTCGCTGAGAGCTCTTTCCTTTTTGTTGTCGAACTCGGCAACTCCTGCTATCTCATCGATGATCTTGCGTCTTTCAACGGGAGTCATGGTGATTATGCGGGTTACGTCACCCTGCATTACTACATTATAGCCTTCAGGTGTCACCCTGGCCTTTGCAAGATAATTATGCACATCTGCAAGGCTCACAGCTTTGCCATTGAAGTAGAAATAACTGTAATATCCGGTATCAGTTTCCCTTATTTTTCTGGTGATGGCAACTTCATCAGTATCCACAGGCATCTCTCTGTCTGTGTTATCGAATTTGATGGTCACCTGTGCGAAATCAGGTTTTTTGGCCTTATCACCATTATATATAAGGTCTGTAAGCTTCTCAGCCCTAAGAGTGCGTGAACTGGAAAGGCCCAGCACAAAAAGTATGCCGTCAATTATATTGGATTTACCACTGCCATTTGGGCCTGATATCGTGGTGAAATCATCATAGAACGGTATCTTCACTTTTTTCCCGAAGGACTTGAAGTTAATGAACTCGATTTCCTTTATGTACACGTGGATCCTCTGTGTTTAAATCCTTTCTCTGAAAGGTGGTCATTTCCTGCGGGTGACAGTTACGACCGCATCTTCATCATCACGTGTCTCTACGCTTTCGTAGTCCGTCTCTGACCTCTTCCTGGAAACATTATCTCTGGCAACGATGAACTCACCACTGGTAGCTGGGGGAATGTTCTTCTCTTTCCTTCTGAAACTGCGTGCATCATCACTTTCTGCTATGATATATTCAGTCTTTTTTTCTTCAGCTTCAGGTTTTTTCATTGGGGCAGGTTCTGGTTGTGCATCCCTTATGTAAAAGCGCTGGTTCATTGATGCTGTCTGTCCGATCGGTCCCCGCGGCAGGTCATTGGGCCTGATAGAAAAGGATGGAGGTTTCGCAGGTGACTGAGGGGGCCTGGGAACTTCAGGTTGTGGCACAGTCTTCTTTTTTTCATCCCTTAATAACCTCGTCTCTGTCTCTCTTGCTACTGTTGTTTCTCTTATAGCAGCAGGGGCAGAAGGTTGCACCGATGTTGAACTATCCTGTTCTCTCCTTTCAAGTGCCGACTTTTTAAATGAGCGGATCAATGATTTCTGATCTAACAATTCATCCATAGCACCATTGAGATTATTGGCCAGTTCCTGGATCCTGTTCTCAACTCTTGAAAGGCGATTATTGATATCAAGATCATTTTTGAATTCACTACGAAGCTCTGTCAGGATGGAGTCCCTGAGAGACCTTTTGATCTCATCTATCTCCGTTTCTTTTTCCCTTAGTTGCCTTTCAAGCCTTTCAATGATGAAATCCCTATTCTCACCATTCATGTGATACCTCGCAAGACCATTCTATCCCTTCTGTGGCGAATTATATGACAAAAGTATAATATAACTTATGGTTCATTTTATATAAATATGCTTATAAATACTCTCGCTTAGCGCGCTGTTATTGAGGAAGTATTTGTGATCGGATCTTTTTCCACATAGAACAAGTGATCTGCAGAATCTATAAGTGCTTCATCATGTGAAACAATAATTATCTGGACCACGCCGAAATCTCTCATGCGGTCTATGAGCCTGATGAGCTGTTGCACATGTCCCCTGTCAAGGAATACAGTCGGTTCATCCATTATCAAAGGAGGCAGGGTTGAACCCTGTGCGGGCCCGTTCATTGCCATGGACAATAATCTGTAGATGGCACATCGCAATACCAGATTGAAGATCGCTCTTTCTCCACCACTAAGTAACTTTGGTTCCAGAGGAGTGCCATCCTTTCCGAAGATTGTCAGGTTGTAATCAGGATCGAGCTGCACATGAGAATATGCGTTGTTCGAATACATGAATCCGAATATCTCATTTATAAGAGCATCAAGAGCACCTACATTGCGGGAGCGAAGCTCTGCTCTGATGCGCATGTACATACTCTCAAGTTCTTCTGCATCCCTGTACACTGCAGCAAGAAAATCTGATCTGTGCTGAAGGGAGCGCAACTCCTGTTGCAGGCGGGAAAGCCTTTCTATTTCCTTTTCTGCCATTCCTGTTTGCTTCATCACTTCAGTCTTTCTCTCTTCCAGCTTCCTGATATCGTCTTCGATATTCCCGAGAGCTTCTTCATACTGCTGCAACAAAGATCTAAGTGATCCTGCATCTATCCCTCCCATCCTTTTGTCGATCTCTGATAACCGTTGTTTTCCATCCTTGATCTGCTGTTCCAGCAGTCCAATCTTTTCCTGTTCACTGTGTATCCTCTCTTCCAGCTTCTCTATATCCTTTAACTTAGATCCACTTTCTATAAACTTTTGTTGTGCTTTTTTTGCAAGATCGAGCTTTTCCAGAGCTTCAGCATGCTTTTTAAAAGAAACAGATACCGATTCCAGCAGCAACTGTTCCTGTTCCTTCAGTTGTGCAACTGTTGCTTCTATTTCTTGTTTATGGGAAACAGCTTCATTTGATCTCTTGCTGTCATCATCTATTCTCGAAGCATGGTCTTGAAGCATTTTCTCAGACATATCTATTATCTCATTAGACGACCTGATACGATTATCACAATCCTCCATCTTCTTGGAAACTGCTTTTACCTGCTTTAGTTGTTCCATCTTCAGGCCAAATTCCTCTTCTTTCTTAGTGATGGCAGCCAGTTCATTTTCCAAAGAAGCCAACTGTTCCTCATCAGATCGGATCGTTTCATGCATTGCAGAACCATGCAGATCCTGGCCACAGGTGGGGCACTTGCCTTGGTCCATAAGTTGTTTACTTTTCTTTATGCGCTTGTTGATCTCCTCTTTTCGGGCGAACAATTTCATTTTGTCTCCGTGCAAACTCTTTTGTTGGGTTTGTACGAGTTCTATTATGTCTTCAAGTCCTGATAATTTCTTAGGAGTAAAACCAAGGGACTCTATTTCTCCTGCCATGTGTAATTTTTCCGCTTGTGCATCTTCAAGTGAAACTTTTAATTTTTCAATTTGTGCAGCCACATCTTCCTTCTTCTTCAGGTTGCTTTTAAGAGAGAGATCCATATCTTTTATCTGGCTGGAAAGCTGCTGTAAAGTCCTATGTGCATTTTCAATGTTTTGCGCATGCAAGGCTTTTTTTTGCTCGGCATCGTTCAGCTTTTTTCGTTCTACAAGCTCCTGCTTTTCAGCATGCACAAGCATTTGCTCTACTTCTCCATCCCATTCCATTTGTGCCTTGATACTGAAAACACTTTGTTCGAGTTCATTTATACGTGAGCGTAGAGATTGGATTGAAGAAGTACTGTTGCTAATACTCTCAAATGCTTCTGTTTTCTTGCTATTACAAGCCAGTATCTGGGCGCTGATCGACTTTTTTTGAAGTGTAAGTTGTTCATATTCTCCAAGCTTTGAACGCAACTCATCGATGCCTGACCTTGCTTTATCTCTTTTTTTAATGACATCAGCATGATGTTCCTTGATCTGTGAGGCTTCGGTCAGCAAGCGGTTCAAGCTGCCAACAGGGTCCTTACTTTCGATCTCTGCTGTTTCGTTCTTTACTTCCTTTATCTGCCTTTCTGTATCCCGCTGATGCCTTCCCACTCCTATCCTGGCACTTCCGGCACGTTCTCTGTAATCTTCAAGCTTTCCGATCTGCAGAAGGTCATCTATCATCTTCTGCCTGTCAGCAGGTTTTGCATTAATAAGTACATCTATCTCGCCCTGCCTTATGTACACGCAGTTCCTGAAAGCTTCTTCATCCATTCTAAGGAGCGAAAGAATGCTATCGTAAGTGCGTTTTGCCTGGTCTGTGAATATCTGCCCGTTGACCTTCAGCACTGAACGGGTATTGGAAGCTCTCCCAGATTCAGGATCATTACGAAATACCTGTTCCATAGAGTAAACGTTACCGTTCTGCTCAAATTCCAATAAAATAGATGCCTTTGTGGCTCCCTTTCGCACAATATCGGTGATAGTGAAATCTTTTGTCAATGTCCTGCTTCCAAAAAGGCCTGTGAAGCAAGCTTCCAGCAGGCTGGACTTACCACTGCCATTGACCCCTGAAATAACAGTAACCCCATTTTTAAAATGAATATCAAGGTCTTGGTAACTGCGGATATTCTCCACTTTCAGGTATTTAAGCATCAAAGGTAATCACCCAGATTGTACTGTTTTGGTTTTGCATGAGCAGATGCCTTTTGTTTCTTTTCTGGATGCTTTTCGTTCTCTGTTTCTGTTGCAACTATATCTGGCTCTTTTTCTGGTTCAGGGACCTTGCCCTCGGCACTGTTGATCTCAGATCTTTCAGTCTCTATTATAGTTATTTCAGGGGGTAAAGAATGAGTTGCCTCGTTCTCTGTTTCAGACACTAGTAGCGATATTTTTTCTTGAACACATGCTAATGGTATTGGTTTTGAAAAGTCCATTATCTCCAGAAGAGTACTAAGACGGTTTTCTGCCTCATCGCTAACCTTTGTTTTGGGAAGGGATAGGTCTCTGACGATCTCGTCCATTAGCAGGCCCCCCTCTGAAAGATTCATTTTTTTGATCTCGTCTTTTATCGCCTCGTCCGGATCATAGAAGGAAATGGGGACAGATTGTCCAAGAAGATCTTCAGTGACTTTCCTCAGGTCCCTCACCCCCGGAACGAGTACATTACGTGAAAGTAGCATCTCTTCTATCTCAGCATAGGAGATCGACACACTGTCATCATCGCCGATTATCTCTACGAACACCACTTTTCCTTCCACTTCATGTTCTTTCACGGCAGACAATATGTCCTCGTATATCTTCGCAGGATCCCTTATCGTCACTGGTATCCTCAAGAATTCCCGTGTACGAATAGTCCGTCTGCTGATATCGATACCATTTCCAGACATCGTAATTATGTTGTACGAACGATCCTCTTTTTCTGCAAGACTATTGCGTTCAGTGCTGCCACAGTATGTTACCCACGTATCTCCTACAGTGGTCTTCTCATACTTGTGATAATCTCCCAGTAGCATCACGTCCACATGGAAGGGCATAGATCCTATCACTGAAGCACAGTCCCACTCACCAATAGTAATGGGACTCATGAGCTGATGCATTACAAGTACATTATATGAAGAGTCCAGAGGCTCTTCAAAGACCGAAAAATCGAACAGTGGTATCTTGGACCGGGGAACACTGTCAATCCCAAAAAAGGCCACGTCTTCGATCGTATAAGGAATAGTCCCTAATCTTATTGCAAGTCCCATGCTTTCAAAAAGGTCAAGCCACTGTGTACTCTGCTTGCTTTCATGATTGCCTACAATGGCCAGAAGAGGTATATCTGCTCCTTTGAGCCGGGAGAACAATTTCATTGTGTCCAGGATATCTTCCAGGGAAGGGGTCCTTGAATCGAAAAGGTCACCTGCATGTACCACAGCATCTACTTTCATTTTAATTGCATCATCGATAACCGTTGAAAATGCCTGCAGGAAATCCTTTCTGCGTACATCACTGTGGTATTGCCGGTATCCTATATGAGTGTCTGCAGTATGGATTATTTTGATCTCTCGGTCCATCTGTGTCATACTATGCCTCTACAACATTTTAATATTGCGAAATGTAGACTCTGTATACTGGAGCGAAATAGTGAGAATGTTATATTTATATATTTACAAAAATATATTCTATCAAATGAATGAAAGTGGGCAGATAACATTGGATTATCTGGTAGGTATTACGATATTCCTGCTAGCTCTCGTATTTGTGTTCCAGTATGCCACAGGACTTTTCACACCATTTGAATCAAGTTCGGATGAGGTGACCATTATAGCAGATAGAGTAGCAAAAACTGTGGTAGAAGATCAGATAAGTGCGGGTGATCCACAGACGCCCAACATGGTTAACAGTAGTCTCATGGATGATTTCTTCACACAATTGGATACAAATTACACAAGCACTCAAAACTCGCTTGGGATCAGTGGTACGTTTTTCATCTATGATCTTAACGTTTCCCTGGAGAATGGCACAAAAGTTGTCTCATATGCCGGGAAACGTCTTCCGGATGTGGGAAGCATAGGACAGACTAAAAGAATAGTTTTAGTAGAGGACAGTAGCGGTAACACACATACTGCCATAATGTCATTCAGGGTGTGGTGAGATGACTAGAGTGAGTATCAACTTTAATCTGAAAAAAGATTCTTTAGGGCAGATACACACACTGGAAGCAGTCACTGCCACTATGATAATGGTTTCAGTAATTGTGTTCACTGTGCAGGCCACGTCTCTTACTCCACTTACATCCTCTACGGCAAATGCCCACATTGAAGCCCAGATGCAAACAATAGGGCAGGACATGCTTAATGTGCTGGACCATACCTCTTCTGCACATGCCTCATCTCTTAAGCAGGACATTATCTCATGGAACGGCCAGGAATTTTCCTGGAACGGTACAGCATATTGTTCAGTCAATACTAAGAACTCTAATCTTTTGAACAGTTCCACTTCGAGGATACTTAAAGAGATAGCTGTACCCCGAGGGATAGCACATAATGTTTTATTTATATACATCGACCGCTCTGGACTACCCCAGGGGAAAGCTTATATCTACAATGGTGATCCTTCCGACAACGCAGTTTCTGTTTCCAGGAAAGTATTGCTTTCCGACTTCGATTTATCTGATCCGATCTCCTTTATGGCGAACACTGGTATACCTGACTCGGATCCATCTTCTGATTTCTATAACATAGTGGATGTGAAGCTTACCCTCTGGAGAATGTGATCAAGGAGAAAACATAATGAGACTGGATGATGATTCAGCACAGATATTACTCATCGCTGGCTTTGCTATAGGTGTGGGCATCGTTGTATTCACTGTTATGCTCAATAATGTCATATATGCAAGCAACATGGCCTCTGATTCCAGCACTGAGACCAGTTCTTCTGAGATGGGAAATGTGCTTGCCCTAACTTCACATGCTTATGAGGATGCCTATATAAGTGCAAAAAAATCCGGTACTTTTGATAGCAACGTATTCGAAAATTTTCTTTCATCATACGAAGATCAATTAGTTAAGATGTTCGCTTTTTCTGGAACAAGCCTGAACATAGAAAATAGTACGCTTATAAATGCCCATTTTTCAAAGAATGGCATGGCAGATGGTGTGGCTAACTGGACATTGGTAAGGAATGTGAACCTGACAGATGCTTTCATAATGGAAATACCAGATGCCAGTACTCTTTCTAATAATTCGGGTTGTTTGCGCATTGAAGCTGTCGAAATGGGTAGCAACATGCTCTGGGCTATGGACATCCACAATTCTGGAGGCAATGTGCACGTGAGTGTTATGGACACCAATTCCACACTGGATACTGCAACTTCTTCAGGATACACTTATCTGAATATCACAGGGAACAACATCCGTGATGGGACGAACGGGACCAGCTACTTTAATTTCCGTTTCAATGATCTTACATCTTCCCACGAGTATCAGATAAATGTCGTCAATGGCACAGCAGGTGAAGGTATATTCACTATTTCAGGAAATCTTGTTGATGGTCAGCCGTTTACTATCTCAAGGCATGCAGTAGTGATTGCTAATATTACTGTAGTATCTTCTGATAAAGAAATATTCATTTCATATCCTATCCCTGTTCCCGGAGGCAGAAAATGAAACTCCTTAAAGATGAGGCTGCTGTTTCTATTTCTATTGGTTTCATCCTTACTTTTGTTATCAGTGTTGTGGCACTTGTCACCGTACTTACTGCTTTCTACATGCTTATGGACAGGGCAGAACAGACTGTTATGAGAAGTGAGTTCGAGATCCATGGAAATGACATTTCGATGCAGATCTCCAGCATAGATTCTCTTGTAGCTGTTATGGACAATTCAGGAGCATACATCGGGGTGCTGGAATATGATCTCGATCTTCCTGATCGGATAGCAGGAGAACATTATTCTGTAAGCATAGTTAACAGCAGCCATGAGATATTGCTGCGATCCAGAGACAAGGCCGAAACTAAGGTAATGGTACCCTACAGTACTAAAAACATGAGGGTCATTGAAAGTACCATCTTCAGTGAAGCTGGAAGACACTATATTGTATATGATCCTGTGTACAGGACTCTGGAGGTCAGGTGACATGGCCCTCAAAGATACCCAAAAAAGTTTAAAGGATGCTGAAGAAGCTGTTTCAGAAGTGGTTGATTTCAGTATAACCATGGGCATCATGCTACTTGCCATAGCTATCATAGGTACTGCCGGTTTTCCTTTGGTGGAACATATGCAGGAAGCGCAACATACAGAGAACATAAAGCAAAGCTTTACTGTACTGACATCAAATATCAACAAGGTTGCGTTCGGCAGCTCACCTTCTCAGTCAGTGGAAATAAAGCTGCATGAAAGCACTGCAGCTGTTTCAGGTACCAGTTCCATCATTGTGGAGATGAAGGTATGGAATTCTTCCACCCACGTAGTTGATACAAAGTCTTTTGACAGACAGTTGAGAGTAATAGAAAATCGTTACAAAGAGCGATCTATCGGATATGAGAACACCGGGGCCTGGGCAAAGTATGAAAGGGAAAAAGTGGTGATGATCTCGAAGCCCAATTTTGCAGTTGCTGAGGATCTATTAATGATACCTGTGGTTATGCTGTCCGGTTCTTCAAGTGTTTCAGGAACAGGGCTTGTCAGGGTTGTATGCGATGGAGGACTGCCTTCTGTGCACAGGTATGAGAATGTATCAATGGTCAACATCACCATTGGAAGTGAATATTACGATGGTTGGGGACGATTTCTAAATGAAACAATGGGTATGCAAGTAACTGAATACGATGTGTTAAATGGTACTGTGTCTGCATCGAAGCAATACCTCCCGGACAACATAGACGTGGTAATAGTTTCCTCACCCATGAGGGTTACAATTCAATGAAAGGAGATAATATGACAGGGAAAAACGTGGTCATCAAGTGTCAAAAAGCCGAATCTTCAGTGGTGGGGGTAGTGATCATCCTTATGCTCACTACTCTTTCTGTAGGTGCTATCCTTCTATACGGTACACCTACTATCAACGATATGCAGGATATGGCAAAAGCACAGAAAGCAGAACAGGCTTTCACGGTATTTGACTCAAGGGCTAGCAAGGTAGCTCTGGGAGAGTCGCCTATACAGACCACATCTCTATCTCTCATGGGAGGCACGCTGGAAGTCAAGGGAGAAAGCGAGTCATACAGTAACAGTGAGATAAAGGTGGTTTTGGCTGACATTGATGCTCCCTGGTATGATAGTTTCAGCCAGCAACGCTATAAATGGGGATCCTGGGAAGGTTTTGAGACCGAAACGAACTTCACTATGTTCAATGCTTCCATGGGCAGTATCATCTTCAAGAACGATGACCGTGTAGTAGCATACGAAGGTGGAGGTGTCTGGTCAAAATATCCTACAGGGAAAGCTGTTATGATCTCGCCTCCCGAGTTCAACTATAATGGTGAGACACTGACTTTGCCAATAATGTGCATCAATGGAAACACAAGTATCAGTGGGGATACTGATGTAGGGATAACGGTGGGTTCCAATAACATGCCCACAGTTTTATATCCAGACCCTATCACAGACAACAGGATGACCAATCCTGTCAAGTCCGATAAGGTTCTCATATACATTAAAAGTGATTTTTATAATGCGTGGGCTGACTACGCTAACACGCTTGCATATACAAGCGCCACTGTGGATGGACCCAACAGCACAGCAGTGGTGGAACTTGAGGTCATGCCGCCTATGGGCAAATCGGTGCTTACCCACAACTTTAAGGTAGGAGCACTTAATGTTTCCCGTTCTGCGCCTATGTACAATTTCTCTTTTGATCTTGGCGCCAGGGCTTCCCAGGGCCTGAATCCTACGAATTACCAGATATCTGCGACATCGGGCACTAAGACCCTGATATATTCCTTGGCAAAGAAAGGAGGAGCGAACCAGCTTCAGCTTACTGTGACATATCAGGATACTGCAGCAGCTTCATATATCGAAAAATGGGATGGTGTCAATATTTTCCCTGTAACAGGTACCAAGCAGGATCAGCAAGCCATCGTGGATTTGCTGGATAAGAACTTTAAAATGAAGTATGATAGAGCTAAAGACTTTTCATGGAATGATACAAGTGCCATCAGCCTGCCACCAAATGTAGATTTCCATAGTGGGGATCAGACTTCGTTATACAACATCACCCAGCATTACATGAAGCTCATCACAATGGATGGGACTGTGAAGTTCAGCCTGAACAGTCCGGGAAAGTCTGACCCTGTGGACTATGATGAGTCAAGCCTGACATTGTATTATGAAGGCATGCCTGGGGCTATTACATACCTGCATGTGACGAGGAATGATCTTTCAGCTTCACTCACCTGAGGATTCATGGATGATCGTTATCTACAACCGTCTGTAAAGATGATTTTGATTTCACGGTCCATGTGGGTCATCCTATGAACCTAAAGCATTTATTGTTCTGAAAACTTATTTTTCGAACAGTATATACTCTAAACTTATTAGATTTTTTTTGACTGCAGGCATTACAAAATTTAATAACAATAAAAATAAGAATTTAATGTTCATTTCATTTATATACATGTTCATGAGGAAACTTGAGTGTATTGTTAATTGAAAATACCCAATGTTGCCGAAATGTTAATGTGCCTGAGGTTTTGCAATGCGAGCTCAAACAAGATTAATGATCCTATTCCTGATGCTTCTTTCATTAAGTATGTCTGCCATGGCTTTAACCATAGAGTTGTACCCTTTACATGTCCAGAACAGTGCAGGAGATAATGTGAGTGTAACAGTCAAGGTCACAGATAACTCCACACCTTTGAACAATGTGCTTGTGAATTTCATAACGGGTCTTGGCAACCTGAACTCAGCCTCAACATTAACCAATGCATCCGGGTATGGTCGGATATTTCTTACAACAACAGAGTCGGGCATTGCAACAGTTAATGCAAGCGTAGGAAGTGCTTCTGCTATTACGAACATAACTTTTTCTCCTCTGAGTCCCCAAAGTATAATGATAACCGAATCAAGTAACCCGGTCACTGCAGGCAACATTAACAATATTACAATCTGCATGCTGGATCAGTTCGGGAACGTCAATGACACTGCTACCCTTACCTTGAACATCACTCTTGAAGATGTTTTCGGCAATGTTATCCATGAAACTGGGATTATGAGAACATCTCATACATTGACTCATATAGAGGCCAACAGTACCGATATTATCCTCAGAAATTCAGTAACAGATGACAAAAACATAACTTTGAAAATAAATTCTACTATTGCAGGTAATATCAACATTTTTGCATCGTGTGGGGGTGTAAGTATCTCAAAGGATATTGAAGTTCAGCCAGCTGCACCCTCTAGGATAGGTTTATGGTATAATGATGAATATACTGTCAACACTACTTCGAGCATTACTGTACGCGTTTATGATACTTTTGACAATCCTGTAAATAATTCCGTTGTCCTATTTAATGCAACACCCCCAGCACAGACCCCATATAACAGTCCAAATGAATATAATTCCCTTCTTTTCAGTAACCTTACTTACATTACTGGAATTGATGGGCTTGCTTTCACTTCATTCAGAACAGATAAAAGAGCAGGCGAGAACATCATCAGCATTACAGTTGACAATACTTCTGTGGGTGGTTATGTCACAATAACAGGGCTTGCAGATGTGGTCGACAATCTTTTCCTTACCACTTCCCCTACATCTGCTTATGCTAACAACGAAGATATATACAGGCTTACAGCTCAGGCTGCTGATCAGTTCCTCAATCCAATTATTCCTAAAGGGTTCCCGATCAAAGAACAGGTTGTTTTCTATAGTGGCAACAGTTCTACAATAGTTCCTCTAAATCAACAGGGAAAAGCAAGCACTCAGGTAGGCCCTACTCCTTTCGTAGAAAATGTCAGTATCAATGCTATCTACAGAAATGCCAGCGGCTATACTAATATCACTAATTCCACAATATTGGAGTTTATACCAGGTTCTAACTTAACTCTTAATATCTACGCTTCACACGAAACTCTGCTTGCAAGGGGTTTGAACGGCAATCATGAAAGCCAGATCAAAGTGGTTGCAATAGATCAATGGGGACATGCCTTGCCCGGAATAAACATTACTGTCAGCAGTACTAACGCTACACTGGGTAACCTTTCGATGAGTGGTGTCAATGCCACGACCATAAACGCAACTACCAATGATATTGGTAAAGTGACTTTGCAGTTCTTCTGTAGTAATGTTCCAGGAAATACTACTATTGTTGCCACATCAGGTAATGTGACCTCGTTCATTCCAATCACAGTCAAAGACGTACCTTTTCTAAGTACATCCATCAATGTGGAACCTGAATCTCTGAAATCCGGTGATATTGTCAATGTTACTACTGTTGTATCCATCGAAGGTGATCTTCAGATCACAAGACCGGCTGCAAATGCCGTACTTGTGTTGGACCGTTCGGGTAGTATGGACCCGGACTATTATGCAGGTACACCAATGGATGTGGTGCTTGTTCTCGACCGTTCAGGCAGTATGAGAGACGACGGATTAAATCCACCCCAACCAATGACAAATGTAAAAAATGCTGCAAAAGATTTCCTGGATAATCTGGTGTCCAACTCAAACGTTGGACTTGTCTCATTTTCAAGTTCTGCTTCGACCGACAGACCCCTGACTTTGATGAATTCCTATGACAATAAGACTAGTCTCAAAACTGCAATAACTGCATTGAACCCCAGTGGAATGACAGCCATAGGTGATGCGATGGCTGCAGCTAACAATCTCCTCGTAACCGGCAGAGCCGATACAAGAAAGGTCATAGTGCTTCTCACAGATGGTGTGTGTAATGCTGGTTCCGACCAGGAGTGTACTAATGCTATTTCATTATCAAAAGTGAACGGTATAACAGTTTATACGATAGGCCTTGGAACAAACCTTGATGAGCCGTTATTGCAAAAGATAGCATTTGAAACAGATGGCAGATATTACAATGCACCAACAAGCTCTGATCTGAAAAAGGTATATGATTCAATAGCTCAGGATATATGTGATTATGACATCACTGATATTGAATACGGCACTGAGGGTTTCACTCCTTATGACTATACAGCACAAGGTAGTGTAACTGGTAGCAGTGTATTCACCGATACATTCTCAGTAAACAGGACCATCAATGATCTGAAGGTCCAGCTTGATTGGACCAATAATATTAAAGATCTAGATCTGGAGCTTATTGCTCCAGATGGTACTAGACATGGCATGGGTTACAATACCATAGGCTATTATCCCAATTCCACCGCCACATCTTCCGAATACATATGGACATCTCCATTGTCATATACTTACCCTGATTACGATGCAGATTCCGTTCTCACAGGTAACTGGACTGTCCGTGTACAAGGTTCCGGTACTGGCACAGAAAATTTCAGGATCAGGACATACATCGACAAAAAAAGTGCAACAAAGATAGCATCTCACTCTTTTATATCAAGTTTTGATGAAAGCAGAGGAGACAATGCCGGTCTGGTGCTCTACAGTTTCGATTCCGTAACAAATAATGGCTCTCAGGCAAGCTACGTAAGAAACGACAGTACTTGGGTGGGCTATTTCACTGTGGATGATGATGCTAACTATTATTTCAATTTGAGCTGGAATGATAGCAGCAAACTTGGCCTGGCTCTTTATGAGGGCATTGACCTGCTGGCTTCATCGAACAGTACCACACATTTCTGCAGCGTAAGCTCTCCTCTTTACGCTGGGAATACATACCATATTGAGGTGAGCAAATATTCCGGAACTCAGAACGATACGGCATTTGATGTTTCTGTATCAAGTAAAGATCTCAGGACTGTGATAGCCACGTATTATGACAGTACCGGAGGAGGTGGAACACCTAAATATAGGAAATGGAATGAACAGAAGTGGTCTGATGAGCAATCGGCAAATTATGTTGGTGGCAGACCGAACTTTATCGTAACTGCACCTTCACCAAATAAACCAGAAATGATCATGGGAACATTAGACGACCAGAGAGATATCAATGTACAGGTATGGGACGGTACTGCCTGGGGATCAGTTAGGGAATTTTCAGCGAATGCCGACTCTGCAGAAAGAAGAGGTTTTGATATTGCATATGAACAGGCATCTGGAGATGCTTTGATAGCATATATGGATATGAATATCGATGATGGCATTCCAAGGTACAGAACGTGGAACGGAGCTTCATGGTCTTCTGCAGGTGCTGCAAATGCCATCACAGCAGGTGCTGAAGATGTGGGTTGGGTAAAAATGGCTTCTGATCCGCTTTCAGACGAGATGATACTTGTAACGCTAGATGATACTCTGGACATGCGGGCTCAGGTATGGAACGGAAACAGCTGGGGTAATGGTATATCAATAACTAACAATGCAGAGAGTTACGAATACCAGTGCTTTGATGTTATCTATGAGCAGCAAACAGGCCGTGCATTTGTAGTCTGGGCAGATGGAACCACTGACACAGTGAAGTATCGTATCTGGAACGGCAACTCATGGAGCAGTGAAAATACTTTGTACTCCTATGGCTCAAGTGGCGTTTACTGGATAAAAATGGCAGCAGATCCCAATTCCAATAATATTATCATGGCTATGGAGGATTCAGCTTCTGATGTCTATGTAGCTGTCTGGAATGGTGTTACGTGGTCTTCACGTATGAGAGTTGAAACATCCGTATCTGAATATAGCAGAAGGAGTGTGGATGTTGCCTTTGAACAGCAAAGTGGCAGAGGTATGGTTGTGTGGGGAGATCCAAGTACAGTTCCCAAATACAGGATATGGGACGGTGCATGGAGCTCTGAGGCATCAGCATTTGACCTTCAGGGCAGTGGTTATACCAGGTGGGTACAATTGACACCTGATCCTCTGTCAAATGAGATGTTCCTCATGACCTCCGATGGTGCCAGTGATATTAACATACAAAAATGGGATGGAACCAGATGGAGCATTGCATCTGAAGTGGAAACAAGTTCATCATATTCCTATGAGTGTTTTGATCTTGATTTCACTGTTCAGGATTCTTCAATAGAGAGTACACCAGTCACATGGACAGAATGGAGAGCAAGTGTTATATCTACTCTTCAAAATGATTCGCTTTCACATCTGAACAATGCTATTGATACCATGACAGCTGATGGGCTGACCGCCATAGATGAAGGACTCTGCGAGGCTAACGAAGAACTTTACCCTATAGACGGCAATTCAACAATAGTTATCATGACCGACGGTATTGATAATGCAGGTTATCATTCTCTTATGCTGGAGGCTCTAAAAGCTAAGGAGAAGAACACTGTGATCTATACGGTTGGATTTGGGAATAATGAGTCTGATGTAGATCCTGTGCTTTCTGAGATCGCAGGTCTTACAGGTGGAGAGTATTATTTTGCACCAAATTCCAGTGTCCTGGAGAATATTTTCAAGGGTATTGCCGACCAGATCACAGACTTTGCAGCTAATGGGCCAGTTTTGAATATTCACATACCTCGTAATTATAGAACACCATACACATTGGCAAAGGCCACATACATTTCTGGAAGCAGTAACAATACAGTAGGTAACAGAAGTTCTTTTGTTATTCCCAAACCTCCAAAGCAAGGTAATGCAGAACCAGTTATTACAACTCTGAATGACAGGTCAGTCCTTACATGGCAGCTTCCGAACCTAAGTCCAGGTGAAAAATGGGGAATCTGGTATCAGATGATCTTACAAGGTTCAGGTTATGTTCCTCTCATCATGCCACAGTCCAATATTAACTATATTGACCTGAACGGTACGAATGTTACAGTATCCGTGCCAGCTGGAGCAGGTGGTTTTATTTCAGGTAACTCAGGAGGCATAACATCCTCTCCAATAAGTATCTCTTTGATCGCTGATAAATCCATGCTTTTAATAAATGAGCCCTCTGAGCTGGAACTGTCTGTAAAGGATGCCAAGACCGGTGACCCTGCCGTAGCTACTGTGATCATTTATACTAATCTTGGTTTCTTCAATAATTACGAGAATCCTATTGTCATGTATGATGTGAGTGGTGCAGATAAATTGAATTTCTCAAGTGCTACTGCGGGGAACGCTTATGTTACAGCTCATTTATGGAATAACCAGAGCATAAGTGATGATGCACTACTTGTGGTCAGACCAAAGGGGATGATCAGGATCAAATAGAGAGAATTGTTATAACGAATCTTTTTAAATGAGAGGTTGCTTTATTCAACCTTATGCTTTTATTTTTGTATTGATGTTCCTTTTAAAGTTCAAGCAACTCCCAGTTATTTCTAATTATATCTTGAAATTAAGCAGAGATGCACTTTTCGAAATCTATTTCGGTAAATATTTAGGGCCCTTTGAAAGTAGAACTCATTTTTAGGATTAATATAACTTATTTTCTCTATCTTAGTACCAATCCATATTCTCCCTTCAAATGTACATCACAAAACAAGGTTAATTTTCATTTTACTCTCAAATATTGTCTTATTTCTCTTTTAGTGGTATATTCATCCTTTATTTATTTTGACTTGGATGTTTAAAAAAACAGTAACAATAGCCTGTATATCAATAGGTGGCCATTAAAGGATTCTTAATACTTTATTTGTGTATTAGAGTTAAATAGGTCCTGATTTGCGTAATTAATCAATTATTAAGATGTACTTTTTATGGGGGAGGTATTATTGACTGCTTACAGTTAGAAATAGCCTCAATAAATCCTCCATTTGAATGTTAGTTCAAAAGAACCCTAAAATATTAAGAACAATACCTTCGACGTAGTAACAGTTAGTGTTTAACTATTTTAGAATAATTTATATATTTAGTATTCTGTAATTCGAGGTATGGGCCAAAAACGATCTTTTCCCTACTTTATGCAAGTCCGGTTCACAGACCAGGGAATAAGTCCTGTAGTAGGGACTTTGCTGATGCTGGCTATTACAATGTTGCTTATAGGAATCACTGCTGTCTCACTTGCCGGAGTACCTAACCCTTTAAAAAAGGGGTTAACAGCAGATGTGGAACTAGAATTAATAGAGGGCGGCATACCGAATGAGGTCAGATACAAGGAAAATCTCATAACACTGGCACATAATGGAGGTGATCCCCTACCCCTTGAAAACATAAGGATAGTTATTATTGGACAGGGTAGCAGTTATACCGGGGTGGTGGCGCATGGAGGAAGAATTGTCAATGGAGATGTGCAGGTAACATACCTTGATCTATGTTCCACAGGAAAAGAAACACATTACGCCAAAAGGAACTCCTGTATAGCAGATGGTTATTGGTCTGCAGGAGAAGTGATCGTTCTTAACGGTGACGATGGTCTGGGTCACAATTCAACTGTAAGTGTGCAAGTCGGAAGCATCACCAATACTTCAAACAACTTCGGTTTGAAGAAGGGAACAGAAATTATCGTGAAGATCATAGAAAGTCCATCCAACAGGCTGATCTCAAGCTGTGATGCAAAAGTCATGGCTGCAAAGAAGAGATAACCCAAATTATTAGTACAGAAAGGTATAAGGTAGTGCGATGAGCGGACAGAGAGGATACTTACGCTATTTCCCCAAGGAACACTGTTATCCTAACCAACAGGATGCTATGGAAAAGATATATTCTGCACTTCTAAGAAAGGAGATCATACTTTTCGAGGGAGCATGCGGTACTGGCAAGACCCTCAGTTCTCTTGCCCCTGCACTCAATGTAGGTAAGCAGCTGCAGAAAACTGTGATCATTGCAACTAACGTCCACCAGCAGATGGTGCAGTTCATCAACGAGGCAAGGGAGATAAAGCAGGGAAATGATGTCAAGGTGGCGGTGGTAAAGGGTAAGGCTGCCATGTGCCCCCATGAAGTAGACTATGAGGAATGCCGGATCAAAAGGGACAATACCTTTGAGCTGATAGAACTGGAAAAGGAACTTGATCTGAAGAAAAAGGAGCTTAAGTCTGCATCAGAAAACTACAAACGCTCCAAGGATCCGGCGCTCATAGCTTTAAGAGATGCATTGTTCAACGAAATAGAGGCAGGTGAACAAAAGGCTCGTGGTATAAGGGAGAGGGCATGCAATGATCTTTATGAGGTACTGCGCTTTGAAAGTGAGGTGTTCAGGCAGTGGCTTTTCGCTGATGTGCGCACTCCTGAGGAGATTAACGAGTACGCCACAAAAAGAGGTATGTGTGGCTATGAACTGTTGAAAAGGGAATTAAAGTATGCAGATCTCATTATTTGTAATTTTCACCATGTACTGAGTGCCGAGATATTTGCAACATTGCTTACCTGGCTGGATAAGGAGCCCCAGGATGTTATAGTGATCTTTGACGAAGCACATAACCTGGAATCTGCAGCACGTTCACATTCATCAATGACCATCACCGAGCATACCATTGAAAAAGCCATCTCAGAGATAGAAGCCGATCAGGACCAGATGCCTGAAAGCCGTGCAGTTGAATTGTTCAAAATATTAAATGAAATCATAAGGGAAACATACAACAACAGGTTCAAGTTCGGTGAAAGGGAAAGGGTGGGCCGGCTCTGGTATGATATGCGCATCAGTGATCCCTATGAGCGTAATGACTTGATAAGGGGCAGGTTCATGAGGCAGGCCCTGGAACTTGGTTTTAAGGATGAGGCTGCCATACAGCTTGTGCTCTCCGAGGCAAGTGAGTTCGGACAAACACTTGACGAGGAGTACAAAGAACAATATAAGAAAGGCTTAAGTAAAGTACTGAAAAGGTCACATATTCGCCATGCTGCAGATTTCCTATCCTCTTATCTCGTACTGTCTAACGATTATAGATACTATCCCATCATGAATGTGCGCAGGGACCCAAACGATCAGATCTATGGGCGTCTGGAGCTCTTCACCTGTATTCCCAGCAATGTAACAGAACCCCTTTTTGCTTCTGTGTTCTCAGTCATTCTTATGTCCGCCACACTGAGGCCCTTTGATATGGTGAAGGCTACCCTGGGTATAAAGCGGGAAACGTGCGAGCTTTCATACATGACATCATTTCCCCCTGAAAGACGTCTTACCATAGCTGTAGATGTTCCTCCTTTATTTGCAAGAAGCAGGGACGACCCTCATGCTCTGGAGGCTGTGGAGCAAGTACTGGTAGATTCCATCGAAAATTCGAGAGGCAATGTAATCATCTTTTTCCAGAGTGCAGCTGAAGCCAGAAGATACTATTCAAAACTTGGTGACAAACTGAACGTGCCTGTGTTCCTGGATGAGGCCGGGGTGTCTTCCCATGAAGTGAGAGAAGCTTTCTTTGAACTTGGGGAGAAAGGAGGAAAAGGTGTGCTTTTCTCATATCTCTGGGGTACGTTGAGCGAAGGGGTGGATTTCCGGGATGGCAGGGGCAGAACTGTTATTATCGTAGGTGTCGGTTATCCGGCCCTCAATGACAGGATGAATGCCGTGGAGTCAGCTTATGACCATTCCTACGGGGCCGGAGCCGGATGGGACTATGCGGTGCAGATACCTACGATCCGTAAGATACGACAGGCCATGGGCAGGGTCGTGCGTTCTCCTATGGATCATGGAGTGAGGATATTGCTTGACGGACGCTTCCTCACAGATTCGCGTCAAAGATATGGAAAGTTCGCTGTTTTTGAGATCTTTCCTCCTGATGAGAGGGAGGAGTTTGTAGATGTTCAACCGGAAAAAGTGAAGTTCTCCTTGATGAACTTCTTCCAGGATAATTCATAACGAAGATCTCAGGATAATTTATATCATGTATGGGTCATAAACTTATAAAACGTAATTTTCAAAATTTACAGGAGTGTATACAATGGGACTTGAAGACCTGATGAAAGAAGTTTCCACTGAACTTGAAAGACTTGTAAGCACCAAGACAGTGGTTGGAGATGCCGTAACAATTGGTGATACGACAATCATTCCTGTGACCAAAGTGTCCTTTGGTTTCGGTACAGGCGGTGGAGAGGGTAAGAGCAAAGACAATGAAGAAGGTTTTGGTGGTGGCGGCGCAGCAGGCGCAAAGATAGAGCCTGTGGCTTTTATAGTCATATCCAAGGAAGAAACCCGTTTGATGTCTATTTCCGGAAAATCTGATATTGGTGTCCTTCTTGAATCAGTTCCGGGTCTGATCGAGAAGATCAAGACCATGAAGGGAAAAAAGGACAAGGGAAAAGACAACAATGATTCAGATGCAGCTGATGAAAGTGAAGGATCTGTTGAAATCGAGGTAGAAGAACAGTAAACCAGATAGAGATCACAGAATCATATATCTATTGATCCCTGTACTTTGGCATCCTTTCTTTGTTCGGGCATACTATGTTAACTGCAATACAGGTTGTACAGGTAGCAGCGCTCGTGATCATATTGCTGGCGTTGCTTGTACTTTTCTGTGCTATAGATCTGATAGTGGACCTGAAGAAAAAGGATCGGGACATTTCCGGAAGGATAGTGGTCAAATGGCTATTTCTGTCCTATTCCAAGGTATTCTATCCGGATGAGTCCAGAGGTTCTGTTTCAAAGGAAAAGAAGGGTGCTGGTAAAAAGGAAAAAATGGAAAACTCAGAACCTGGCACTGTAAAGGATGCGGACAAAGTTTCTAAGGACAATATCACAAAAGAATCAAAAACCGAAAAGAAGAAAAAAGAACTGAAGGCTAAGGATCTTATTAAGATATTCTATGATGTTAAGAAACCTCTTTTAAGGCTTTTCCAAGGCACAATTCGTAATCTCAGATTGAGATGCGGCAGATGTGATGTCGCTTTTGGGTTTCCGGATCCTGCAGATACAGGAGTATTGTGCGGTTTTCTTTTTGGAGCATTTGGGTCCCTGCATCATTACTGGCAGACCTTTTCTTATTTTCTGGAACCCAGGTTCGACGATAAAGTGCTGGACCTCGAATTGATGGCTGATGTGAGGGTGCGTATCTACAGGTTCATTCCCACATTCCTGCGTTTTGCACTTGATCGGGGTGTGCTCAGAACGGGCTGGTTACTGGTACGTACCTACAGATGAACACTTTATATGGGCTGTATCGAGACCCAAGTGTCAAAGTTTAATAACATGCAGTGATGATTAAGACCTGAATGATCAGAGTAAAGTCCCCTTCCAGAATTCACATGGGTCTTATAGACATGAATGCCGAGCTTGGCAGAGTGGACGGTGGAGTAGGGATATCTATTGATCATCCCCACGTGATGATCTCAGCGGAGATCGCTGATGATATAGAGATCATTGGGCATTCTTTGCTTGCACAGCGCATGAAGGCAGCAGCCAGGGTCCTGCTTCCAGAGGGTCAGGGTGTGAGGGTGACCATCGAAGAAGATATGCCTCCTCATGTGGGCTGCGGTTCCGGGACCCAGGCAGCACTTTCAGTCGCAGCTGCGGTGAACAGGCTGTATGGACTGGGTCTTAGTGTGCGGGACATGGCCATTGCTGTGGAGCGTGGTGGAACTTCTGGTATTGGGGTCGCGTCTTTTGAAAAAGGCGGTTTCATAGTTGATGGCGGGCATAAGTTCTCAGACAAGGGTTCTTTCTCACCGTCCTCAGCAAGTAAAACACCTCCGGGACCCGTGCTTTTCAGGGAGGACTTTCCGGATTGGGAAATTGTGCTGGCTTTGCCGGGTGAGGACATGCACATAGGGGCTCATGATGCTCAGGAAGTGGATATATTCAGGAAGGAATGTCCTATCCCGTTGCATGAGGTGCAGGCAGTAGCCCATATAGTGCTCATGAAAATGATGCCTGCCATCGTGGAAAAGGACATTGAGGGTTTTGGCCAGGCCACCAACCGTCTGCAGACCCTGGGTTTCAAGCAGAGGGAAATACGGTTACAGCATCAGGCCGTCAGGGACCTGATAGAGCTTTTGCAGGACAGTGGTGCTTATGGGGCAGGCATGAGCTCTTTCGGGCCTGTTGTGTACGCTTTCACTGACAATCCAGAGGATGCAACTTATCTGAAAGAAGATGCACAGGCTTTCCTGGACAGCACCATCGGGGGCAAAGTGATTATTACCAGAGCCAACAATACCGGTGCTTCTATTTGGGAGGAATGATTTGAAGGCAGTTACATGGTTCGGCACACTGGTCATTTCTGAAGATGGGAACGCTGAGAAATGCTGCCTAGTGGAAAAAGATCCAGAAATGCTTGCTGAGCACATGTTGCTTGCAGTAGGAAATGAGGAGTTGCCCGCACATGGCCTGGATCTGAGGGAACTGGCTATTGGTTGTGGTTTTGTTGAACTTGAAGAGGATTATGACGTGCTGCTTCGGGAAGTGTGCATAAGGGCAGCCAAGCGTCAGATATCCATGACAGATACCGATGACAAGCGCATCATCCAGGCAGTGGAGGCCATGGATGACATTGATAAGGCAGCAAATGAGCTTTCTGAAAGGCTTACTGAGTGGTATGGCATATATTTCCCGGAACTTGAGCTTACGGCAGAGCCCATGGCGAGGTTCGTGGCCAGGTTCGGCTCCCGTGAAAATGTGCCAGAGGACCATGATATGTTCGTAAGGGCCAGCAGTTCCATGGGTGCGGAACTGTCGCTGGTGGACGAGGACCTTTTACGCAACTTTGCGGCCAGCCTGTGCGGGATATACGATGCCCGCAAACGTCTTGAACGGTACATTATGAATAATATGGGTGCAGTGGCTCCCAATCTTACAAACATAGCAGGTGCGCCCCTTGGTGCGAGGCTTATCAGCCTTGCCGGAGGACTGGAGAAGCTTGCGGCCTTTCCCTCAAGCACCGTGCAGGTCATAGGTGCCAGCAATGCCCTGTTCAAGCACCTGAGGTCCCGCGCCCCGTCCCCAAAACATGGTGTGATCTTCAACCATCCTCTCATCAAGGGTTCACCGTGGTGGCAAAGGGGCAAGATGGCCAGGGCACTGGCATCAAAGATCAGTCTGGCGGTGCGCATGGATGCCTATGGCGGGAAACTTGACCCTTCGATCAAGGAAAAACTTGAGCGTAAAGTAGAATCCATCAGGAAAGCTCATCCTGAGCCTCCTAAGAAACAGTCCACGAAGGTCACCCAGCCGGGTCCGGGCAGGGCAGGCGGCAGGCCAGTCAAAAAGCGCGGTGGTCAGAAAAAGGGTGGCATGAACAAAGGCAGCAAGAACACAGTTGACAGATCGGGAGGCAGACCTGCATGAGCATTGAACAGTTGTCGGACGGTATCTTTGAGGTGGTCACTGACGACAGGAAGATACTGGCCACGCATAACCTCTATCCCGGCCATAGCGTGTACGGTGAGAGGCTTATGGACGTGGATGGCGTGGAATACCGCCAGTGGGACCCCCACAGAAGTAAGCTTGGTGCTATGGTGCTCAAAGGCTTTGACATTCCCATCGAATATGATTCCCACGTACTGTACCTGGGGGCTGCATCAGGTACGACAGTGAGCCACGTCTCGGATATCCTGACCGATGGCCTGGTGTATGCTGTGGAGTTCTCCCCGCGCACCATGCGCGACCTTATCAAGCTGTGCGACCAGCGCCCCAACATCATCCCCATACTTGCGGATGCCAACAAGCCCCGTTCCTATGCTCATATCGTGGAAACGGTGGATGTTATCTTCCAGGACGTAGCCCAGCCCAACCAGGCTGAGATAGCCGCTCTCAATTCCAAATATTTCTTAGAAGATAATGGTCATCTGATGCTTTCCATCAAATCCCGCAGCATCGACACTGTAGCCAGTCCCAAGAAGATATTCAAGGACGAGGTCAAAAAGCTGGAAAGCGACTTTGGAGTGGAGTTCGAGGTGCTGCAACGCAAAGAACTCGACCCATTCCACGAGGACCATCTGGGCTTGCTGGCGCGGATGTTCGTGGAAGATGAGGAATAAAGATAGTAAAACAGATCGAAGAGGTGAATCCTTACACCTCTTTTTTCGCAGTAGCCATTTTCAAATAGGTTTGGCAATCATTTTCTGCAATTCATCTTTGTGTCATCACTAAAGATTGGATTTTTTCCTATTTGGCCTAGTAGACCAAATTATAGGTAGTTTATTTGGTTTAGCAGACCAAATTAGTTAGATGATGTTGATTTTTCTTTGCACTTAGAACTATGAAAATAAGTTTCTGTAGAACCCCTCCATTTCCAGGAGACCTGTCGAATTAGTGTTTTTACTGTCATTGCACAATATCTACTGCCTTTTTGTGGCGTTTCAATGCGCAAGTGTGAATGCCATCAACAAGTATATATCTTAGAAAAACACTATATGTAGTATAACCACTACATATATCTAAATTAACTTACAGAGGTATTATTATGAAACGCAAAACAATAGCAATACTTGCAATAGCACTCCTTACAGGGTTGGCTGCAACTGTCATGGTAAGCGCCGAGACTCCTCTTGTGCAGCGTGCTTCAGGTTATGCTGGAGCTTTTTGCAACTGGGGCACAGGAGGCAATGGATATGGTCCGGGTTACTGCGCTGCTTATGTAGGTCAGGAACTTACAGTAAAGACCGCAGAAGAAGCTCTTATGATAGCCAAGGAGCAGATCTCAGAGGATGTTACAGAAAATGACATTTACCAAATGGGTCGATGGTGGGTAGTCTATTATACTGTAGATGACACTGCCAGGCAAGGACGTATCGATGCATATACAGGTGAAGTTATTCCTGATTTCTTTGCTTCACAGTATGCTCCCGGGCAATACAGGCAGGTCAGGGGACATGGCATGATGGGTATGTGGAGATATTAAATCCATACCCATTTTTTAACAATATGAAGTGCTCTTTAAATCCGAAGAAAGCCATCTGTTCAATTATTAAAAAGTAGCTTCTTTAAGAACACATATATGGGGTGAAATTGACGGTATGATGGGATATTATGGTAGTATGTATGGCGGCATCTTTGGTTTCATTATCCAGTTATTGGTCATACTTCTCATTGTAGGAGTAGTGGTCATACTGCTTAGCAAGTCCAATTTTGCAGGCTCAGGTAACAATGAGAGGCTTGTAAAAGTGGAAAAGGATGTGGAAGAGATCAAAAAGGTCGTGGAGGAAATAAGGAACAAACTGAACGAGATCTAATTTTTAGAATGCACTACGGTATATTCTTTCACTATTAGAACAGCACAATAGCTGGCTCAGAGATGGTCTGCAGATGACCCGATCGCTTGAACAAATAGTACACATCGGCGAGGCCCTCGCCCATCCGGTAAGAATACAATTATTATACATGCTTTCCGAAAAGGAGAGATACATCTATGAGCTTGCCAAAGATCTGAACCTCTCGAGGCAGGTAGTGGACCTTCATCTCAAACGCCTTGAAAAAGCAGGTTTTGTGGAAAGCGATCTGCGGCTTGAAGAGAACGATCTGCGTGCAAAAAAATTCTTCAGACTGAAGGAATTTGACGTCAAACTTTGTACAGAGGACCTGAAGAACATATTCAGTTGATAGGCTTCAGGGTACGAGGATCTCACTTATAGCATGGATGACACCATTGCTGCATTCAATATCCGGCTCTGTTATGTTGGCAGTATCGACCACAATACCACCATTGTGTTTAATTCTCAGTTCTTTCCCACCTATGGTCCTGAGGGAATCAATGTTCTGGAGATCCTTCAACATGTATTTGCCTTCAACGATATGATAGTCTATGATCCCCGTCAAATATGGAATGTCAGCAAAGGCTTCCTCTATGACCTCTTCAGGTATCACCTCGAAAGCCGATTCCACTGGTGCGAATACAGTAAAAGGACCTGTATTGCTGTATTTCTCTATCAGTCCCAGCACCTCTGCGGCTTTAAGCAGGGTCTGAAAAGACCTTTTTTCTTGCGCTGTCCGTATTATGTTCTGTAGCTGTGCCATATAATCTCCCTATGATAAGGAGGAAAGCTTCTGACATAAACTTTTCGTAATGTATCAACCCATCGAAAAGCATAAGAACCCATTTCTCGCCTTATATCAATGTGGTGACCAGAAATCTTATTATCAAAGCAGAGGGTCTTGTAAAGAGATACGGTGAACTCACGGCAGTTGATGGCGTAAGTTTTTATGTGGAAGAAGGGGAAATGTTCGGCTTCCTTGGTCCTAACGGCGCAGGAAAGACCACCACTATGAAAATGGTTCAGTGCGTTTCACCTAAAACATCTGGTAAGCTTGAGGTCTTTGGGATGGATGCATCTGCGCATCCACGTGAAATTAAAAAAGACATGGGTGTTGTTCCCCAGGAGAACAATCTGGACCCTGATTTTACTGTGTACGAGAATCTCAGGAACTATTCCCGATATTTTGACATCCCTTCTAAAGAAGCAGATAAACGTATAGCAGAACTTCTTGATTTCGTGCAGCTTGTGGACAAAAAGAACGTCATGTCAGAATCCCTTTCAGGGGGCATGAAACGCCGTCTTGTGCTTGCACGGGCCCTCCTGAACAACCCTCGGCTTATAGTGCTTGATGAACCTACTGTAGGCCTTGATCCCCAGGCCAGGCATCTTATATGGGATAAATTGCGGTCTCTCAAAAAAAGAGGTGTTACCATTGTGCTTACAACCCATTATCTGGATGAAGCGGAAAAATTATGTGACAGGCTTATATTAATGGATCATGGGGAAATAGTCGTAGAGGGTGAGCCTGGGCAGATAATAAAGGATCATATTGGCACTGGTGTGGTGGAAGTTGATAACCACCCTGAAGTTGTGGAATGCCTACAAAAAAGTGGATCAAGCTATGAGATAATGGGAGATATCATAGTGATATATACAAATGACCCCATGCATATTACGGACCAGCTCAGCATGGAGTGCTCTCTGGATAAGATCACCACCAGAAAAGCCACACTTGAAGACGTGTTCCTTAAACTCACAGGCAGAAAACTTAGGGAGTAATTATGTCCTATTTGCAATACTTCCAGATCCCGGAACTTGACAGAAGGCTCTTAAAGGTCTGGCTAAGGAACAAGGATGTTTTCATGAAGAACATTAAACTTAATTTCCTGCCACCTTTTCTCGAACCCATACTATACCTGCTGGCCATGGGATTCGGGCTAGGAACATTCGTAGATGACATCGGTGGCGTGTCCTATGCACAATTTATAGCTCCCGCCCTTATAGCAGTGTCTGTGATGTACGCTTCTTTCTTCGAGTGTACCTATAGTTCTTATGTAAGAATGTATTACCAAAAGACGTTCGATGCCATTATAGCTACTCCTCTCATTATTGAGGATGTGATCGCTGGAGAATTGTTCTGGGGAGCCACTCGTAGTGCTATAAATGCCTTGGTGATGGTACCTGTGATCGCAGCTTTTGGGTTGATAGATCTGAAGTATGCTCTGCTAATTATTCCCTTTGCGTTTTTAGCAGGCTTGCTCTTTGCCTGTATAGGCATGTGCTTTACGGCATTGACACCAAACATTATGGTTCTTGAATACCCGGCCTTGTTGTTCATCACTCCAATGTTCCTGTTCAGCGGAACATTCTTTCCTCTGGAAGTGCTGCCTGAACCCATACAATACTTTGCCTTTGCCTTCTTACCACTCACCCATATCGTGAGGGTCATACGGTCCCTTGCTTATGGTTCTTTAGAATTGTCCCTGCTCTCAAGCCTGTTATGGATATTTATGGCATCGTTGCTTTTTTTTGTATTGTCCATGAATCTCATGAAGAAAAAACTGATCGTATGATAAATTGTTGAAAGCGATATATTGAATTAATAATATGATATTTGGTATACGATGAATAGATATATCCTGCTCATTGCCTGCTTCCTGGCAGTAGTTACCCTATCAGGATGCATAGACGAATTGGTGCCTTTGGAAAAAGTATCCGAGCCACCTGATTCCTCGATGTATGAGTTTGACGTGTTTCTCAACGGAAGTCAGCTCAATGGCAGTTTTGCAAGGACAAGCACTTTCTATCTGTCTACAAATTCCAGTGCAAAAGTTGTAAACATGATCGATAATGAGTCATTATTGGATATCATGCCTCTGGAGGACATCACAAGAACGGATGCTGAAATACTGTCAAACATAGTGGTCATAGCTGATTATGCTAATAATACCAGTTCTTCTATCGATATTTTTCAGAACTATTCAACAGAGCAAAAAGTATCATCTTTAAACTATACGATCTCTGAAAAAGTGATAAAGGGACAGAAACATATCTACCTCAACTTCAGTGAACCCATAAGAGGTTATGTGGCATATACAATGGCTGTGCCCACCGGCCAGAATTTCCTCCACATTTCTCAGGCACCATCAGTAGTTCGTATAGTACTGCCAGAAGGTTATACTACAGGAAATTCATTAGTAGGCAGGGCAAGACCAGACCCACAAGACATATATTATGATAACAAAGGGCGGATGAATCTGGTATGGTATAATATGGGTACAGAGAAAAGTTCTGTAGTAGGCATGTTCGAGACCCTGTTCAAGACTGAGGTCCAAACACCTCCCAATACAATAAAGCTCATAGCAGTGAAGTTCTACAAGGATTCGGCACCAGGCCATCTACTTGTTGCCGGAGTGATATTGAGTTCTCTTGCTTTGATAGTGATCGCAGATTACCTCAAAAAAAGAAGAAGATTAAGAAAACTGCGTGAAGAGATCGAAGCCGGAGCGAAGGGAAAAAAGCCACAGACATAGTTCAATGTTTCTGACATGACTATATGTTTATTTCCATTCCATCGAATCCCAGAGGTAATTCTCTGGAGGCTATCTCATGTGGTGCAAAATAGTGGCTCAGGTGAGTAAAAACAACTTTTTTTGCTCTAATCTCTCTGGCAAGGTCTAGTGCCTCTTCAGAATTCATATGTTTTTTTACTTCTACAGTTGGCGGTACTATTGCATCGGCGATGAGAATATCAGGGTTAACTATTAGCTCAAGGCTCCTGGCAGAGATGTTGCGTTGTGTATCTCCTGTGATAACCACTTTTTTCTGACCTTCTTTTATTATTACCCCGACAGGTCTTTTAGCTGGCGGATGCATCACTTCGAAGAGTGTGAATTCCAGGCCTATCAGCAAAAAAGGAGTGTACATTTTCACTTCGTGACGTCGGGGGTGCATGTAGTGCAGATATTCCAATATGTAATCCAGAGTCTCTTTTATTCCATATACATCCACATTGTACTGTACTCTGTGGAACTCAGCAAAACCTGCAAAATGATCATAATGCGTATGCGTCCATATCACACCATCAACATGCCGGACACTATTACCAAGCAGCTGAGAACGTAGGTCCGGACCTGTATCCACAAGCACCTTTCCTTTTTCCGACTCAACGAGGATAGAAGATCTTGTTCTCCTGCTGCGCCCACCGTTTTGAGCATCAGTACAGGCTGGACATGTGCATCCTATTACAGGAGTGCCTGGAGCATCACCTGTTCCCAGAAGAGTGATCTTCATGCGTATTAGACCTGATCGGAATATTCATCTGTTTTCATAACGGCCCTTTCATTGAACGCATCAACTGCATTGAGCATATCCTGCTGTGTTAGCTCAGTCCTTTCCTCTATAAGGGCGGTGAGCACACTTTCCCTTATGACCATCCTCAGATCGGATCCGCTGTATCCTTCGGTGAGAGCTGCAATCTCAGAGTTATCAAATACACCAGGGATGGGTTTTGTGATTATATCAAGGATACGTATTCTCATTTCCTCGTCTGGCAACGGGAAGTTCATGATCTCATCAAATCTTCTCCAGGCTGCAGAATCCAGCATCCTTGGATGGTTCGTGGCTGCCATGAGCAATACTCCGTCCCTTGTGAGACTTATGTCATCAATTGCTTTGAGCAAAGTATTCACAGCTCTCTTCAAAGCTGCATGTTCATCAGAGGTTCTTGTCTTGGCAACAAAATCAAATTCATCAATAAAAAGGATGCAAGGGTTCAACCTTTTAGCAAGAGCGAACACTCTGTCTATGTTCTTTGCAGTTTCTCCGAGATACTGATCAGTGATCATGGAGAGCTTGACCTCAACAAAAGGAATTGCAAGACGTTCGGACATTGCCCTTGCAACACTTGTCTTGCCAGTACCCGGTGGGCCCACCATGAGGATCTTTCCGATGTCGTACAGGCCAATCTTGTTCAGATAATCCCTATATTGAATGGCCTTAACGATCTTCTCGACCTCAGATTCCTGTTCCTTTGTGAGTACAAGGTCCTTCAAAGGCTGAACAATATCTTCAGGGGCCTTAATGTGGACAAGTTTAAGCATGTCATCGCCCCCTTCCTCAGCAGCAATGGCATTTATCAGAGACTCGATCCATTCCCTGTCAACTTCCTTAGGTCTTATCTTGCTGCGGGCATCAGCGTAATTTGCACCTTCTAACTTCTTTTTCTCATAGTAATATGCCAGACAGGGATTATGCGCAATCTTTTCAAGAGCCCCCTCCCTTTTTTCAAACCATTCAGCAGCTACCTCGAACGCTGTAAGGCGAATGCGAAAATCGCGTTCATTTGCATCTATAAAAGGCAGTGACCTTATCTCTCCCTTGAGTTCCTTTATCTCAAAGAGTTTTTCGATATCCGAATTAGAAACGGATAGTGGTCTGGGAACTGTTCTTTTTTCCCTGTTCCAGTAGTTTTTCCTCACATTTTTTGGAAGGTCACTTATTTCCAGTTCCGAATATTTGTTGAATATATGGGTGGTAAGCAAAAGCTCAACTATATCGAGGGTTATGTCCGCCATGTTCTAACCGATCAAAAGTGTTCTGTATTTTCAGAAGTCCATCGTTTGGGCATCTTATATAAGTGTTCTTTTTAAATAAGCTTTTGTATAATTAAGGATGTGCTGCACAAGTTGTGAGATCAGACTTTTTTTACTTTCCCTTTTACAGGAAAATATATATCGCCGGCTTCCAGTAACCTGGCAATTGTTTTCTCGAGATCATTTCTATCAATATCCAATACTTTACATTTCTCTTCCAGTTCGTCTATGCCCAGTTCCCCTCCGGCTGAAATAGCCTCAAGTATGATCTTGGAAATGTCTTTGTTACGAGCTTTCTGACCCTTATTTGGTGCAGCGAAACAAATCCCGCCTGTTGGATCGTTGTTCTGAGATATATTACACTGAAAACTCTGTGAATGGATCGTGTGTACAGGTCCATTTGCCTGTATCTTTGCCTGCATCAAAGTACGGGCCTTGACAACCTCGTCAAGGTTTTCAGAGGTGCTGGTCAATTGTAGCTTTCTTACCTCCAGCCTGGCACCACATCTCTGGCATTGCACTGTCCTGGAAGTACCAACTTCTATGATCTGTGCATGCATCCGGCATTTAGTACATACTATTACCCCATACATCACAAACACTTCTTATGCCAGGTATAAATATTGTACTGCTCATAAAGACCGAGGATGCACCTTATACGTGAGGCACAAGAAAAAGACATAGCCGGAGTAGTTATTATAGAAGATATGTCATTTCCGGTACCTTGGCCAGATTTTCTTTTCAGGGCAAATCTGGGAAATCCTGGTTTTATCGTATATGAAGACAAAAAAAATATACTGGGGTATGCCATCCTTGGAACATTTATGGACAATGCTCATTTGCTCAGCATTGCAGTGCACCCGGAGCACCGAAGATATGGCATTGGCTCATTTTTATTAAAAGCCTGTATATCTATTGCCCGATGCTATGGATATGGGTGTATAACTCTTGAGGTCAGGGAAAAGAACCTGGAAGGACAGAAATTCTACCAAGCACATGGCTTCAAGGAAAAAGAAATAGTTCCTGGCTATTATCTTGAGGACAATGCTGTGAGAATGTATCTCAAGATATGATTCATTTTCCATACCTTCTCTGTCTTTTTCTGAAATCCCGGAGGATCCTTAGCAGATCTATTTTTCTGAAACCTATCCAGTTAACATCCGTGAAGAACAGCTCTGAATACACAGACTGCCATATCATGAAATCCGACAGATGCTTGCCTCCGGCCCTTATAACAAGGTCAGGTTCATGTTTCAACATGAGATGAGATTCTATGGTCTTTTCGTCAATTTGTTCAGGAGAGATCTTTTTCATTTTTACGTCTTCAAGTATGGTCCTTACAGCCTTTGTGATCTCGCTGCGTCCACCAAAATCGATCGCCATATATACCATAAGCTTCGGACCGCTTCTTGTCTTAACAGATTCACCCGTAGCATTATATATCTCAAACCCTATCTCTTTGGGAAGCTGCTCCATCAGCAAACTAAGAGGGTCCAGCAAACTTGCCATCATTGCTGACCGAAGTTTCTCTTCAGTGTCCAGCACATCCACATATATACTTATAACCTTGATGTGCAGTTCCAGACACCAGTGAATATATGTTGCTAACTTGTCCATCCCCTTCTTGTAAAGCAGATCACTCTCTGATATTACCAGGGTGAGATTTTCAGGAATGGAGTAATTGTTGCGAGAAAGATCTCTGAGGAGATACTTTTCATACACTGAACTTAATATGCTCCTATATTTCATATACCCAGCTTTTTTTATAATTTTCTTTTTCTGTTATTTTGCTGTCGAAACGATCTTCACCACTGAACCATTTTCAAGCTCATGTTTTTCTCCCAGTCTCATCTTCGTCTTTGCATCCACCGCATACAGGAACCTATCGCCTATATCCGAATGTACCTTGTATGCAAGCTGATGGGCATTAGACCCTCTTTTCATAAGGAATGCATCCGGCAGCATTTTTCCATGTTTGTCTGTCCATTTACCTTCATCTTCCACAGGATATACAACTATCAGATCAAGCAGTTCGAATACGGCTTTGTTGATGCATTCCTGAATGCCTGTATTGTGCATTTTATGCAGAAAATTTCGTATGCTCTCAAGTGCCTTCTGTTGGGCAGGACTGAGATCCTGGGAAATTATAGAAAAATCTTTGTCTCCAAGGTCGTAATTGATAGCTCCTGCTTTTGAGGCAGACCTAAGGGCAAGTTCTGCAGCGGCGCTTGTAGGCACTACGATCCCTCCAACAGCTTTTAGTTTCTCTAAGTTCTGAGCAGGTGCAATATCAGCTTTGTTGGCTGCAATTATCATAGGCTTGCTGATCACCCTTATCTTATCGCACAGGTCGATTATTTCTTTGTCTGTCCATTTGGTAATGTTATGATCAAGTCTTGTCATCAAAAGTGCTTCAATTACCTGTGATTCCTCAACTCCTGTACCTGCCAGCTGTTCTGCCAGTACTCTTTCGATCTTCAGGTTCTCTCCCTGCATCTTACGGGATAATTTCTGCCAATTACGTTTGAGTATACCTACCATCCACATGGTGATCTCATGGTTGAGGAACTGCACGTCTTCAACAGGATCATGACATCCGATATCGACAGGATTTCCTTCTATATCTGTACAGCCTGCTGCATCTATTACGTGTATGATGGCCTGAGCCTGCCTGAGATCATCAAGAAAAGTGTTTCCAAGACCCTTGCCCATATGCGCATCGGGTACAAGGCCTGCAACATCTATGAGTTCAATAGGCACATAGCGTATACCATCCACACAGTTGCCACATCTGTGATCTTTCTCTATGCAAGGGCATTTGACCCTTACATATGTGACACCTTTGTTGGGGTGGATGGTTGTAAATGGGTAATTAGCTATTTCCACATCTGCGAGAGTGGAAGCTTTGAAAAAGGTGGATTTTCCTGAGTTGGGTTTTCCTGCAAGTCCTATGGTCATCGACATAATCCATTAAATTCGCTTGTCAGGATTTAACTTTTTTTAATTGCAACTTACTATTGATCTCACTTGATAATAATCCACCAACAAACTTTTATCTAAATAGTACATTAGACATGAAACCAGTTGTCCCGATAGGGTAGTGGATATCCTTGAGGCCTGCGGAGCCTTAGACCCGAGTTCAAATCTCGGTCGGGACGTTAAAATAATTAAGTGCTATGCATTCACTTCGCTTGATCTATTAAGATGCGAAGTGAAATTAACACTTAAGTTAAAACTATCTAGTCTTCGATTATCTTCATGAATTCTGGTTCCTTCCTTATATTTTCGAAATCACTATCATTCAGCGCATATTCTAGGTAGGACTTTTCCAGTTCGACAGCATATTTAAGAGACCTGATAGCTTCTTTATTCCTACCAGTACGGGAATATGCACATGCCTTATTGTACCACACTTCTGCAAAGTTTGGTTGCAGTTCTATTGCTTTCTGGTAATTTTCCAGTGCTTCGTCGAACTTTCCAAGATTTGCAAGAGCAGCACCCTTGCTGTTCCATGCTTCTGCATGATCACCTTTAAGCATGGTCACCTTGTCAAAAGCCTCCAAAGATTCCTGGAAATTCCCAAGGTTACCCAGGTCGATACCTTTGTTGTACCATGCTTCAAAGAAATCAGGTTTTAATTCCAGCGCCTTCTCAAAGTTCTTTATGGCTTCCTCGTGCCTGCCAAGACTTGAAAGTACTACCCCTTTAGTGTTCCATGATCTCGGATTGTCCGGCTTAAGTTTGATGGTCTTATCCAGAGCTTCAAGACTCTCCTGGAGCCTTCCAAGGTTAGCAAGCAAAATGCCAATGCTGTTCCATGCTTCAGGATAATCGGGTTTTATTTCTGTAGCTTTTTCGAATGCTTCCAAAGCTTCAATAGACTTTCCAAGATGTGCAAGAGTAACTCCTTTATCGCGCCATGTTTTAGCAAGATCAGGTTTCAAAGCAAGCGATTTTTCCAGCGCTTCAAGACTCTTTTCATGCTTGCCCATATTCTCAAGGGCAACACCTTTTTCACGCCATGCTTCTGCAAAATCTGGTTTGAGTTCCAGTGCTTTCTGGTGATGCTCCAAAGATTCCCCGTATTTACCCAGCTTATTCAATACCATACCCATATTGTACAGTGTATCCGGATGGTTAGGCTTAAGGTCTAGTGCCTTCTTGTAAGAATTCAGAGCTTCTTCATATTTACCCATATTTGAAAGTACCATACCCCTGCTATTCCATGCATCTGCGTAGTCAGGGTGTAGCTCTACAGCTTTTTCAAATGCTTCCAATGCCTTCTGGTAATTTCCAAGATGGTTGAGGGCCATACATTTGCCATTCCAGGCCTCTGAGAAATCTGGCTTTATCTTTAAAGCCTTTTCCAGAGCTTTCAGAGCATCATCATATCTCTGTAGTTTTATAAGGGTACTACCAGTCCCTTTCCATGCTTCAGCAAAGGAGGGCTTAAGGCTTTTTGCTCTTTCAAATGCTTCAAGAGCCTGCTGATATCTTTCAAGCTTTTCATAAATTATCCCCTTTCCACACCAGGCATCTGCCATCTCTGGTTCAAGATCCAATGCCCTTTGGTAGTTTTCCAAAGCGTCATCATATTTCTCAAGTTTGGATAGAGTGGTTGCCCTGTTATACCACGCTTCTGCACAATTTGGTCTAAGTTCCAATGCTTTATCGTAACTGCCCATAGCCTCTGTGTATCTTCCAAGCTCTGCAAAAGCACTTCCCATGTTAGACCATGCCTGAGCAAATTCTGGTTCACTTACCACCATTTTCTGATAACTTGCCACTGCTTCTTCATATTTACCCATTCCTGCAAATACAACAGCCTGATTGAATAAGCCTCTTGGTAGCTCAGGGTCAATTTCAAGAGCTTTCTGGTAGTTGTGCAATGCCTCTTCATATTGTCCAAGTTCTGCAAGTGTCATTCCCAGCCTGTTAAAGAACTGTGCATTTCCGGGTTCAAGTTCAGAGGCTTTTCTGAGAGCTATAAGTGCTTCTTCATGATCGCCCTGATCTCCAAGGATGACACCCTTATTATACCATGCCGGGCCAATTTTTGGATCGATCTCCAAGACCTTTAAAAAACAATCCAGAGCTTTATGCTGTTTACCAGTACTGATACGTATCAATCCCATGCTGTACCATGCTTCTGAGTGTTGTGGTCTTATCCTTACAACTTTCTCGAAAGCCTCTATTGCATCCTGATTCTTTCCAAGCTCTGTAAGCATCTTTCCTTTGTAGTACCAGGCCTGTACATTCTCTGGATCTAACTTTGAAGCCTCTGTAAATGCTTCAAGTGCATCTTCATGTCTTTCAAGCTTCGAAAGTGCTTCTCCTTTGCTGTACCAGATATCTGCATGCTGTGGGTCTAGATCCAAAGTTCTTTCAAAAGCATCAAGTGAATCACTATATTGTCCTAGCTTTAAAAGTGCTCTTCCTTTGCTTCCCCAGACATCAAAAAGGTTGGCATTGATCTTTAAAGATCTCTCATAATCATGCAGTGCTTCTTCACATTTTCCAAACCTTTCATGAACATTGCCCAATCTATACCATGCCTGTGCATTATCAGGTTCAAGTTCTGTTGTGTTTGCAAATGCTTCCAATGCCTTTTCATTTTTTTCCAGGCCCTCGTAAGCAATACCCTTATAATACCATATTCCTGCCTTGTTGTCATCATTTGAGCTTGCGTTCTCCAAGGCTGCCAGTGCTTCCAGGTATTTCCCGGATTCCGCAAGTATCTTGCCCCTGTTATACCACGCTTGCAAATTTTCCGGGTCTAAGTCTGTAACCTTTTTAAATGCTGCAAGTGCCTTTTCATGTTTTCCAAGCTCAGCAAGGATAACAGCTTTTCCATACCAGGCTCCTGTAATGTCGGGTTCATGGTCCAGTGCCTTTTCATAGCTTTCCAGTGCCTCTTCCGCTCTTTCCAGTTTTTGAAGGAGTATGCCTCTGCTATACCAAGCCTGAGCATTATCAGGTTGAAGATCAGTTGCCCTTGTAAATGCTTCAAGTGCACTTTGTTGCTGTCCAAGAGTTTCATAGACCTTGCCTTTTTCATACCAGGCCTCTGTAAGCTTCGGTTCGATCTCTGTTGCCCTTATGTGGCTTTGCAGAGCTTCTTCGTTCCTTCCAAGCTTTTCCAGCAAGGTTCCTTTATTGAACCAGATCTTGGCATTATCCGGCTCTATATCTGTCACATTTGTGAAAGCTTCAATAGCCTCCTCGTACATTCCAAGCTCATTGAAAAGTGCTCCTTTATCATTCCATATCCTGGCATCTTCCGGACGTATCTCCAGTGCCCTGTCAAATGCTTCTAGAGCTTTCTGGAACCTTCCCAACTTCCACAGAACAGTAGCCTTACTGTACCAGGCTTCAGCATTCTGCGGCTCCAGTTTAAGTGCTTTGTCATATTCTGCAAGTGCCTCTTCGTTACTTCCAAGAGTTTCATGAGCCAAACCTTTGCCATACCATGCCTGTGCAAAATCTGGTTTTAGTTCAAGTGTTTTATCGAAAGCTTCCAGTGCTTCAGTATATTTACCCACTTTGATGCAGGCCTTGCCTTTGCCTTCCCACGCATCGACCATTGAAGTCTTGATCTCAGTGGCCTTCTCAAATGCTTCCAGTGCGTCCCAGTATTTTCCGAGCTGCAACAGAGCTTTTCCTTGCCCGTTCCATGCCTGGGCAAGTGTGGGATCAAGTTGCAGTGCTTTACAATAGTTCTCTAATGCATCTGCATAGTTACTTATCTCAGCTAATGTGAAAGCCTTGTTATTCCATGCATTAGCATAGTTAGAATCTATCTTTAATGCTTCATCGAACTCAAGAGATGCTTCCTCAAGTGAACCTGCACAGTAAAATCCAATACCACAGTTAAGGTGGTATGCTGCAGAGAGTTCACAATCAAGGATAGTTGCAAATCTACTATAGTCACACAGTGAAACAAATTCCTTTTTTATTTGCGGAGGTATGTCGGTATTTGGAAGTGTGTTGAATTGTTCAAAATCCACATCCGATATATCTACCTTATGTGTGAAGGACTCTTTCAGCTGTCGGATCTTTTTTTCTAATTCTTCTCTTTTCTTATGTTCCATAATTAAAAGATATAACAATGAAATCGTTGAAACTATTAGGAAGTAAAGAAGTAAGTTCCCTCCAAGTGTAACTACCATGAGATCACGTTCCGTTTTAAGAAATATATCTATAATTAATATATTGTTCACCTTTATAGATATATCCTACAAAAAAACTTAAGTGTAAGATTATATTGTTTAGTTCGTAGGTTTATATATGGCTAAATTATATTTTTTTAGATATTAGTAGTAATGCTCTTTGATAATTTATCTGATGCAGGATCACTCATAAAAATTACCCGCATAGTGATAAATAGTCTTGCTTCAACAAGAGGTAGACGAGTATGAAAATAATGTGATATTACTATAGAAAAAAAGCATAGAAATGTTTATCTTAACTTAGGCCATACTATAGAACATGGCAATAAAAAACTTTGACACTTGGATTGCCGACAGAGGCTCCGATTCTGATATTTTCAGAAAATTCTATATCAAGCTCAGTAATGAACAGTTGTCTCCAGCAAGTAGGGATACATATCTTCACAACCTGAATAGGATAATCACAACCGCGAGAACGGTATCGCCGGACATTGATTTCAGGAACCTGACTGTAGACTCAGTTGAAGAAATTGTTTTCGCAATCACTAGGAAGTATGGAGCAGGACCAGATAAGAAAGAGCAGAAGCATACGCTTTTTAGCCTAAAGATGGCTATGCGGAAGTATTGCGAGTTATGTGGACCAGGCACCCTTGAAGACAGGACAAGGCTACGGGATACCATAAGGGTTAAAGCAATCCCGAAAGAGGAAACGAAAGAACATGATGAACTTATAACAAGAGCTGAACTCGATAAAATGCTCAAAGCCTGTCCTCATCCCCGCGATGCCGCGTTAATCGCATTATTATACGATACAGGCGGACGTATTGGGGAGATACTTGCTCTGAACATAGAACA
>NZ_MVQX01000031.1 GCF_002067275.1 Methanomethylovorans sp. PtaU1.Bin093
ATCCTTTGCAACCAGTTCCTGCTCCTCTCCGATCTCCACAATGCCTTTTCCTTCAAGGATGTAAAAACATACATCCGTAGGTGTGGAGTGCTTCTTGAGGCTTTCCCCGGGCTTAAGCTCCATGTGCATTATCTGTGCATGTTCCGTATCATATAATTTATTCACAGAGACGCCATGAGGATTCTCCTGTTTATTGACGTTCTTTACATCGATGATCTTCATCTATATCACCAGAAAAAATTCAGATGAGGACCTTCATGTCCTCTTCTACAGTTGAGTTTGGCCGGATGTTAAAGTTTTCCACCAGTACATTAAGCACATTGGGCGAAACGAATGCCGGCAAAGTTGGTCCGAGCATGATGTTCTTCACACCCAGGCTCAGCAATGCAAGTAGCACAAGCACCGCCTTCTGCTCGTACCATGCAATGTTGTAGGATACAGGGAGGTCATTTATGTCCTTCAGCCCGAATGCCTCTGCGAGCTTCTGGGCTATGACGACCAGTGAATAACAATCGTTGCATTGTCCTGCATCGATAACCCTTGGGATACCGCCTATATCTCCCAGGTCCAGCTTATTATAGCGGTACTTTGCACAGCCTGCTGTCAGGATCACGGTATCCTTTGGCAGGGCATTTGCGAACTGTGTGTAGTAGTCCCTTTCCTTGTGCCTGCCATCACATCCGGCCATCACCAGGAACTTTTTAATCTGTCCGTCTTTGACCGCTGCGATGATCTTATCGGCTACGGAGAGAGCTGATACGTGTGCGAAACCTCCCATGATCGTGCCTTCTTCAAGTTGTACGGGTGGTTTACACTGCTTTGCCTGCGCAATGATCGCAGAGAGATCCTTTGTTCCGTCCTTGTTTGCGGTTATGTGTTTGACACCGTCAAAACCCGCGACACCTGTGGTGTAGATGCGGTCAATATAAGAGTCCTTGGGAGGCACGATACAGTTCGTGGTCATAAGTATGGGACCATTGAACTTCTCGAACTCTTCTTTCTGCTTCCACCAGGAACCTCCATAGTTGCCTACAAAGTTGTCATATTTCTTGAAGGCAGGGTATGAGTTTGCGGGGAGCATCTCGCCATGTGTGTACACATCCACGCCTGTTCTCTGGGTTTGCTGCAGTAGCTGTTCCAGGTCGCGCAGGTCATGACCACTGATAAGTATTCCCGGATTATTACGGACGCCGATGTTCACAGCTGTAGGCTCGGGGTTACCATACGTAGATGTATTTGCTTTATCGAGCAGAGCAAGGGTGGTCACACCCATTGAACCACATTCCAGCACCAGGGGAACGAGCTCAGCTACGCCCAGGTCATCATCCATTGTTGCCAGCAGAGCCTTCTCTGTGAAAGCGGATATCGCATCATCTGTGTATCCGAGAACTCTTGCATGATGAGCATACGCTGCCATGCCTTTAAGACCGTAGGTCAGCAGTTCCCTGAGGGAACGTATGTCCTCGTTCTCTGTGGCAAGGATGCCTGTGTTTATGTTTGCCAGGCTTTCAGCGGTAACCTTTGCTACAAGGGGCAGCGGCTCTCCGGCCTTCGGGCTGGCACCCAATAGCTTTTCTTTTATCCATCTTGGGAAAGATGAACTGGAACCTTCATCAATGACCTTTGCACTGAGAAGTTTCTTTTTGATCCCATCTTTTATATCAAAACCTTCATCGATCAAGGACTGAATGTCTGATTTGCAGAAATTGGTATTTGTGACTGTTGCAAAAAGCCCGTCAAGGATGAACTCATCGGTCTTTGCCTCATTTAGCTTGTTAGCTCTTGCCTTTGAATTATAGAAGGCGATACTCTTCAGGACATATAGCAGGTCATCCTGCAGGTCAGCAACATCTTCTTTCTTTCCGCAGACGCCGTTCTTTGTGCAGCCTGTTCCATTAAGGGTTTCCTCACACTGATAGCAAAACATTTTTTCACCTTATGTAATTTGATATCTTTTTGATACTGGTATATTGTGGATACTATCATATAAGGAGGGCAGTTTCCATGTGGATACTCTGAAACTTGTTTATGGGGCTAATAAGATCAAAATAAAAAAAGATTTGAAGGATAGGCTCTATTCAGAGTTCCTGCTATTCTATAAGGTAAAGTGAACCACAGATCCTCTGTTAAGCATTAATTACAGCCTATCCATGCCTGTTCGATCGTTCGGTAATGCAAATGTAATGTTTTATGCTGCATCAAAGAACTTGACTGCAAAGTCGCAGAACCTGATGATCACATCTTTGTCCAGCTCGAATTCCTTCCTGTTCCCGAGATAGTTACGTGACGATGGAGTTATCTCCTTGCCTTCTTTAAGTTCATTGTAGGTTATACACTTTATGTGTTTCTTTGACACAACGATAAAGTAGCAGTTCTCATATGGATAATCCTGTCCTATGTCATCAAAAGTGAATGTTTCGTTCTTCCTGAACTTGACATCAGCGAAATAGACTTCACCGCTGGTCGGATGCTGTATCACCAGGTCAGGCATTCTTTTGATATTCATCGCAGCATCGGCACGAACGCCTTTCAGGAGCTGCATAACTCCGGGAAAGCTGTTTGCCATATTGTACCTGAATACACTGTACCCCAGATATGTGAACAATTCCCCGACAAGGGTTTCAGCTATCCTGCCCTTTATAATGTTCTCAATGAAGAGGCTGTCTTTTTCTAAGATATTATTTGAATTAACACTTTTTTCATGACCAGTGCACTCTTGGATATTTTCAACTTCATTATCTAAGCTGTACTGTGATCTCTGATGCTCCCTGCAGAGAGGGCGGTCAAATCTGTGCAAGGAAAAATTGTATTCGGCTTCTGTAATATCAGCATTGCATTCTGTACAAACGTTATTCATATTTTTACACCTCAAATAATTGGTAGCTGTATAAATATATTAATAGTATTTTAACTTTACTCTGTAGAGAAAGCAGGTATGTGGTCAAATAAAAAAGTGTATAAAAACGATAGCACTATAACGAGATGAGTGAATAGGAGCCGTATTGGCCAGACTGTAAGATGCTATGTATGGTCTGAACATGCTTTCGGAGAAACACATAAATCCGGGTTCACCAGAATTTAACAGGTGACAGGTCCAATAAGAGATAAGATCATATTAAACATTCCCTGCTTTCGATTGCACAACCAGCAGATCGCAGGTACTGGATGTGGCGATCCAGGTGAATTGGTCAAGTACCTCCTGGCTATGCAGGCACAGGATCATGCAGGTGCCAAATGGTCTATTGGCGTAAGACTGCCAGATGCTACAGATGCAGATGTGGAGAAAGCAATTGCCGACAGGGCTATTGTGCGCACATGGCTGATGCGCGGTACGTTACATTTTGTGGCTGCTGAAGACATTCACTGGCTGCTGGGACTAGTGGCCCCGCGTATTATTGCAGGCAGTGCTACAAGGCATCAGCAGCTGGATCTTGACAATGGGACCTTTGCACACTGCAAAGACATTTTTTCAAACGCATTGCAGGGTGGTAAGCAACTGACAAGATCTGATATGTATGCACTGCTTGAGAAAGCACATATCTCCACAACCGGACAGCGTGGCTATCATATTCTGTGGTGGGCTGCCCTGGAAGGGTTGATCTGTTTTGGTCCGCAGGACGGTAAGCAGCAAACGTTCGTACTACTTGATGAGTGGGTGCCGAAAAAGAAGATATTAGGGCGTGATCAGGCTCTGGCTGAACTTGCGAGGCGATATTTTACCAGCAGAGGACCCGCTACATTGCAGGACTTCGTATGGTGGTCGGGACTTAAGATCACTGAGGCACGAGCCGGTCTTTTAGCAGTTGCATCAGAACTGGAACAATTCGCAGTGGATGGTCAGATCTATTGGATGCCATCAGATACGGCAAACGTGTTTGAAAAGATGCAGAGAATCTATTTACTTCCAGGTTTTGACGAGTATATGCTGGGATATAAAGATAGAACTGCCATACTTGATCCACAATATGTCCATAAGATACTTCCCTGGAACAATGGCATGTTCAGCTCGACCATCATTATGGATGGCCGGATAGCAGGGACATGGCGGCGTACTTTCAAAAGAGGTGCTGTTATTATCACGCCTCAGCCATTTGTTGAATTCACTGAAAAAGAACTTGGGCAATTCTCCGCAGCAGCAGGTCACTATGGAAGATTTCTTGGGATGCCTGTGATAATAAGTGAAGTATCAATCTAATATGGCTTGTGCAGTTCCGATCAATATTATGCCTTTATTTGTGCTTTTAACTGCTGGTAGCAGTCTTCAAAGATCTTCTGGTTACCATTATTGAATTCCAGTATCTCGAAATCGAATATTTCTGCGAATTCCTGAATTGCCTCATCAAAGTTCTCAGTATACGTAAGGCCTGTATTGATCTTTGCAACTCTCTTGTAACCGATCATCTCATGGGTCTTTTTCATCATTTGTAATGCCTTGTCCGGATCACCGTGCAGTCTGCTGTTTATGTCAAGCAGTTCCCGCCAGCCTTTACTGTACATGGGCGTAAAGAGATATGTTCCTGCATCACTCACGCTTTTAAGTATCTTCAGGTAGTTATCCACTCCACCTACAGTAGCCCCTATACAGTCATCTACTATCCTGTCCTTATTGTCTTTCAGGATATGCACAGGGCATGATAATGAACTGGCAGCGAAGTCCTTTTCGATATTCCCAAGTACATTGCCGCATAAGCCGTAAAAAAGTAAGATGCCCGAAGAATAAGGAGCAAGAACTTCTACCGTTTCATATACTTTCTTTTTCAGCTCTTTAGGACTCCTGTGCAGGCCCAGTTCCATCAGGTAAATTAGAACAGTGTATTTTGACCCATTTTCTGCTTCACAGACAGGAGAGATGTCTCCAAGCGGAAGTGTTGTGTAGATAATGTTCGTTCTATCGAGCTTTTCCACAAACTCCCCTATATTCTCGTTGTCGACCACAATGATCTCATCGATCGCAGGGTCGTTCTCAAGGATCCATACGATCTCATCCTGCATGATCTTGCATGAAACTATAGTCATAGTAGGCATCGAATTCCTCCAGATCTGATTGTTTATCAGGCTTTATTTTTCAGTAAGTTCTTTTTCCGGAAGGTCGATCCTTCCATCCCAGGTCGGACCTTATCAGGGAGATCGATCTTTCAAGCGTTCCTCTTCCCTTTATGCTGGCTAATTGCCTGGCACCCAGCAAGGTTTCAAGTATAGCTTCTGCACGCGTATCTACAGGGTCGGAAAATTTAAATTCACCATTTTCCAGGCCGGTTTTCAGAACCTCTGAAAACCATGCCAGCACATCGTCCATTAGTAGTAAATGCTGTTCCTTCACCTTATCAGGAAGTTCTTCAAAATCAACGATAAGGGAACCTATGGGGCAGATGTTACGGCCTTCATCGAATTCTTTCAGCATGAAATCAAAGAAATATTGCAGCTGTTCACGAGCCGAGCAGCCAGAACCGCTCATTCTGGCAGTATCCTCAGCAAATTGCTGTCTTATACCTTCAAATATGGTTGCGACCAGGTCTTCCTTCTGAGGATAATAGTGATGAACAGCTGCATTCTTTATGCCAAGCTTCTGGGAAATGTCCCGGTAGCTGAACCCATTGTAGCCTCTGCATTGCAACAAGTTTCTTCCGTAATGGAGTATCTGTTGATTGGTAGTGCTCATTTCTTGCATAATTGTGCAGTTACCTACTTCCTTACTAGTAAGTAAGGACTATAACTCACCTCTATAAAAGCTATTTGGTTCAGCATGCTCAATTCGATTTGTCCTTTAAAAGTAGAAGATCTCTACAGAGCATTGTTGAAATCAGCAAGGTTATTTTGTCCTTCTATATTATTTTAAAATGAAAATATAATATGTATCTTTACAGACAGATGATGGAAGTAGTAGCTGAAATATACACTTATACCCTCGACATATACTTATTTCCTTTCCAATACCATGATATTCATTGGTTGTAGTCTGCTTCTCTTGCCTAATTGAATAGAATGGGATTGAGATATATACTTTAGTGTATGTAAATGCAAACCAACCTGAGATGGTTGCAACTCTACACATGGCGCAACATTCTATCAGTCTCCAATAAGCTATCTACACTGCTCAATTACCTTACAAGAACTCAAATGAATGCCTACTTTGGCATGCGTCTATGGTTATAGCATTCTTGTATTTGATGAATATAGATACCAGTTAATAAGTGAATACGCTTTTCAAGTTGAGTTTCTTATATGGTAGAGGAGACTACCGATATGAAAACCATTATGTTTTATGATATAGCCCCTGATGGCCTTTCTAAAGCCAAAGATAACATTGATGGCCACAGAGAGAGGTTACTAGAGTTTCATGAAAAAGGATTATTGCTAATGGCTGGCCCTCTAGCAAACCCAACCGATGGTGCAATAGGTATCTTTACAAATATGGATGCTGCAAAAGATTTCATAGAGGGAGACCCGTTCGTAAAGAATGGTGTAGTCGGAAAGTATAGGTTGGTTGAATGGAATGAAGTACTAATGGAATGATAGAGCACTATAGATAGGATTCACATTGCTGCCGTATTTAACTTTTCCACTTTTTACTTTCACCCTACTTGGCTATGGTGTTTATTATCTCAATTCCCACTACCAATTATGTACCCAATCGATCAAGACACCTATGAAAAAGTGAACGCCTATCACATCGAGTTCAAGACCGGAGCACTTACATCACTGCATGTACCTGATATTGTGGACTATTGCTCAGTAGACTCTGACATGGTTCTCAAATGCATCATACTGGGCAATGCGTGCTGCTGGGCGAGCTACAAGATGATATGTGGGCATTATGAGAGGCATAGAGAAGCCTTTAAGTTCTGAGATATTAGATGAGCGTAGCGGCAAAAATGGCAGATGGTGTATTTTCCATACTCATAGTTACTCTGGTCACCATATCATATTTTACAGCAAAATACATACAAAGCAAATGTTCTATTTTGTTTCTGCAACCTTGTCTCCAGAGGGAGACATTCAAAGATAAACGGATATATCATTCTGAAATATCATGCTTTTTTCTTAAGGACTTATCGATGTAATCCCACTGCTTGCATAGATTTATATAGAAGGAGTCGAGTACACCTTCTCCTATTGTAGAAGGGGTTAAAGTTACATTACCAATAAATCCCAGTATTCTGGGAAAATGAATTCTATCATAAAACAGTCAAACTGTATCCTATAAAATGCAAAAGTTGCAGTTGTGATCTTTTATGTTCTCAAGTTGCAAGGTATTTGCCATGAGGTCGGTTTATCCGATCTTGTACAACGTAAGAGCAAAGTATTAATTCTGAGGTGGTATCATACATATTCAAGTAGATGACCTTATGTTCATTTTTCTGTTCCTTTTACTCACCATTGTACTCTCAATCCCAATAGGTAGGTACATGTCGAAAGTCTTTGAGGGTCAAAGAACTTTCATGACACCATTGCTAAGCCCAATCGAAAGATTCATTTATCGGTTGATTCAAGTTGATGAGAAAGAGGAAATGAACTGGAAAAAATATGCTTATTCTCTCATTGTGTTCAATCTCATTTCCATAGCGTCCCTTTTTCTGCTTCAGTTGTTGCAAGGTATCCTGCCACTAAATCCTCGGGGTCTTTCTGGTGTAAGGTGGGATACTGCCCTCAATACTGCAATATCCTTTGTCACTAACACCAACTGGCAGTCATATGCCGGTGAAACTACCATGAGCTATCTTACTCAGATGCTCGGTCTGGCAGTGCAGAACTTTGTTTCTGCAGCTGTTGGTATTGCTACTATATTGGTCTTCATAAGAGGTTTTACCCGGAAAAATACAGACAATTTAGGTAATTTCTGGGTAGATATGACCCGCTCGGTCCTCTATATTCTTCTGCCACTATCGATAATACTATCTATTATATTGGTCTCACAGGGTGTTGTACAGACCTTTAATTCTTATGCAATCGTACAAACTCTTGAGGGTTCTACACAAACCATACCTTTAGGCCCGGCTGCTTCACAGGTGGCTATCAAAATGCTGGGTTCGAATGGTGGCGGATTCTTCAATGCAAACTCTGCACATCCATTTGAGAACCCAAATAGCATTACCAACTTCTTCGAGACGCTCTCCATATTGCTATTACCTATGTCCCTCGTTTTTGCATTCGGGTACATGGTCAGGAATTTCAAACAGGGGATTGCAATATTCTCAGTAATGATGATCTTATTGCTAATGGGTTTAGGAGTTGCATTATGGTCAGAATCTCAAACAAATCCTTTGATGCAAAAACTGGGTATCTCCGATGGTAATCTGGAAGGTAAAGAAATAAGGTTCGGGGTGGCCGAATCTGTCTTGTGGAGTGTGGCCACAACAGCAGTTTCAAATGGTGGCGTCAATTCTATGCACGATAGCACAATGCCTCTTACCGGATTAGTGTATCTGTTCAACATGGGTACAGGTGAAGTGATATTCGGAGGATTGGGCGTGGGATTAGCCGGGATGCTGTTCTATGTGATTTTAACTATGTTCATAGCTGGCCTTATGATAGGCAGAACCCCTGAATTCCTTGGCAAAAAGTTAGGCCCTGAAGAAATGAAAATGGCTCTAGTGCCACTTATATTACCTCCTGCAGCAATCCTTATATTTTCAGCTATTGCTCTATCGATACCTGAAGGTTTAGCAGGTATTAATAATCCGGGTTCTCACGGTTTATCTGAAATATTGTATGCTTACTTCTCTGCACTTGCCAACAACGGCTCAGCGTTCGCAGGACTTAGTGCAAATACAGTATTCTATAACCTTACAACAGGACTGGGAATATTAATAGGCCGTTTTGCTACCATTATCCCTGCAATTGCTATTGCCGGTTCCTTATCCCAGAAAGGAAAAGTGCCTGTAAATTCAGCAAGTTTTCCGACAACAGGTCCTCTTTTCGTAATAATGGTAACTGCTGTGATAATTATTATCGGAGCGCTTACATATTTCCCTATATTCGCGCTCGGGCCCGGACTGGAACATTTACTGATGCTGGGGAGATGAATATTGCTCAGGGAAGTGAAAAAATGAAAGAAGGAACATCAGGTATATTCCAAAAAAAGATTCTATTGGAAGCTTTTAAAGGGTCTTTTTCAAGGTTAGATCCTATCAAGCTTCTCAATAATCCTGTAATGCTTATTGTGGAAATAGTTGCTCTTATTGCAACTTTGCTAACCATTAAGGACATATTTGGAGGTACAAGCGTATCTTTTGATCTTCAGATCACAATATGGTTATGGTTTACGGTGCTATTTGCGAATTTTGCAGAAGCTATAGCTGAAAGTCAGGGGAAGGCCAGAGCAGAATCGCTTAAACAAACCAGAAGTGAAGCAAAGGCTAAGCAAATATTGGATAATGGAAGTATAACAGAGGTTTCCGCGTTATCTCTTAAAAAGAATGACATTGTCCTGATCACTGAAGGGGAAGTCATACCCAGCGATGGAGATATTATTGAAGGTACAGCCCTTGTTGACGAATCAGCCATCACAGGAGAGTCAGCTCCGGTAGTAAGGGAATCAGGCGGAGACAAATGCGGAGTAACCGGAGGTACAAAGCTACTTTCAGGGACTATTAAAGTTAAAATCACAGTTGATCCCGGTCATACTTTCCTTGATAATATGATTAGTATGGTAGAAAGTGCAAAGCGACAGAAAACTCCAAACGAACAGGCACTGGAACTTTTGCTCATCGGTTTATCAGTATTGTTTTTAGCCGTGGTCATTACTCTTAGGGCATTTTCCAGTTATATGGGTATATCTATCTCAATACCTATTTTGATAGCTTTGCTTGTATGTCTTATGCCCACTACCATAGGAGCTCTTTTACCTGCTATTGGTATTGCGGGTATGGACAGGTTACTTCAGCACAATGTTATAGCTTTAAGCGGCAGGGCAGTGGAAGCTGCAGGAGATGTAAGTGTAGTACTTCTGGACAAGACAGGAACTATTACATTGGGCAACAGGATGGCCACTGAGTTCATTCCTGCAGCGGGTATTGGATACAAAGACCTGATTGAAGTTTCTCTAATGTCTTCGCTTGCTGATGAAACACCTGAGGGAAGAAGCATAGTTAAACTGGCAAAAAGGGAGTTGGACATACATGGAAGAGATATACATGCTCCAGAAAACTCCCACTTTGTTCCTTTCACTCCAGAAACACGCATGAGTGGAGTAGATATTGGCTCCAGAAGAATTCGAAAAGGTTCTGCATCCGCCATCGAGGATTTTGTTCGTTCTAACGGTGGAAATGTATCTACTGAAATGCAAAATATGATAAGGGATGTATCTACAAAAGGTGATACTCCTCTTGTGGTAGCTGATGATACCGGCATCTTGGGGGTCATAAGATTAAAGGATATAGTGAAGAAAGGTATCAATGAAAGATTATTGCAGCTCAGGAATATGGGTATTAAATCCATTATGATCACAGGTGACAACCAGCTTACTGCTGCATCCATTGCTGCGGAGGCAGGCGTTGATGACTTTGCAGCCGAGGCAAAACCTGAGACAAAGCTGGCAATGATACGCAAATATCAGTCCGGAGATAACCAATATCTTGTAGCTATGATTGGTGATGGTACCAATGATGCACCGGCACTTGCCCAGGCAGATGTTGCAGTTGCAATGAGCGCTGGCACTTCTGCAGCAAGAGAAGCTGCAAACATGGTAGACCTTGATTCATCTCCTTCTAAGTTATTGGACATAGTTGAAATAGGAAAAGAAATTCTAATAACCAGGGGAGCTCTTACCACATTCAGTATAGCGAACGACGTAGCCAAGTATTTTGCTATCATTCCTGCAATATTCTCTGTTGCTTATCCGCAACTCGGTATCCTGAATATAATGGGTCTTTCAACTCCTTCAAGTGCAGTATTATCTGCAGTAATTTTCAATGCTATTGTGATACCACTGCTTATACCTTTAGCTCTCAGAGGTGTTAAATATCGTTCAACTTCTTCGGTTTCACAATTGCTGTCTATGAATATATTGATCTATGGTGTGGGTGGATTAATTATTCCTTTTGCAGGAATCAAGCTGATAGACATAATTATAACTTTATCAGGTGCTGCAGGAGGGTGAGGAAATGAAGGCAATTAAAAATGCTTTACTTATGTTTGTAGTATTTTCCGTTTTACTAGGTATAATCTATCCTGTTGCTATCACAGGCATATCCCAAGTAGTATTTCCCCATCAGGCAAATGGATACCTGATCACTGAAAATGAAAAAGTGATAGGTTCAGAGCTTATAGGACAGAACTTTACAAGTCCTTATTATTTCCATGGAAGACCTTCTGCTACAGTCTATGATTCAGTTACTTCCGGGGGATCAAATCTGGGACCCACTAACCAGAAATTGATGGATGAGGTAAATGAAAGGATACAGCAGATAAGGATTGAGGAATCTTTGTCATCTAATTCCACAGTTCCGGCAGATCTTGTACTATCTTCTGGCAGTGGTTTAGAAGCCTACATTTATGTGGAATCTGCCAGATTACAGATTCCAAGGATTGCCAAAGCCAGAGGATTTAGTGAAGCAGAAGTGGAAAATATCGTTGAAGATAATGTTGAAGGCTGGATTGTAGGAATAGATACCCCCTTGGTCAATGTATTGAAACTCAACATAGCTTTAGATAACACAAGGAGGTGAATATGAAAGAAGATTACAAAAGACCGGATCCCGATGAGCTCTTAAATTTGCTAAAAGAAGAGGAAGAAAAAAGAGATTCGAACAGGGGATACCTGAAAATCTTTTTGGGGTATGTGGCAGGCGTTGGTAAAACATATAGGATGCTTAGCGAAGCTCATGTTCTTAAAGAAAAGAATAAAGACGTTGTTGTAGGCATCGTTGAAACACATGGGAGGATAGAAACCGAAAAACTTCTAGAGGGTCTGGAAATACTTCCAAGACTAAAGATTGACTACAAGGGAATTAGACTCGAAGAACTTGATATAGATGCTGTTTTAAAAAGGAAACCTGCGTATGTCCTCGTGGATGAGCTTGCACATACAAATGCTTCCGATTCACGCCATGCAAAGCGTTACCAGGATGTCGAAGAGTTACTTAACGCTGGCATAAATGTCTATTCCACTTTGAATGTACAGCATATTGAAAGTCTCAATGATATTGTCCAGCAGATCACAGGAGTTGAAGTAAAAGAAACTGTATCTGATAAGATTATTGAATCGGCAGATAAGATAGAGGTGGTCGATCTCCCCTTTGAAGAACTGATAGAGCGTCTTAAAGAAGGCAAGGTTTACGTGCCTGAAAAAGCTAAAAAAGCTATGGGCAATTTTTTTACTGAGAAGAATTTGATTGCTCTCAGAGAAACAGCTCTCAGATATGCTACATTGCATGTGGATTCTGAAATGGGCCATTATCTTAAAAAAGAAAAAGTAATGGGTCCGTGGGATACAAGTAACCGGATAATGGCATGTATAAGCTCCAGTCCATCTTCAAGAAAGTTGATTCGCATAGCTTATCGTTTTTCTCATTTGTATAATGTGGAATGGTTTGCAGTATATGTGGAGCCGTATGCTGATATAAGAATGAAAGATGAAACAAGGCAGCAACTGGAAAAGAACCTGGAGCTTGCTGAAGAACTTGAGGGGAAAATAGTTCGTTTAAAGGGTTCGATAGCAAATGAGATAGTATCCTTTGCAAAATCAAAGAACATCACTCTTATTTTGTTAGGCCATTCACGCAGGTCCAGATTGCAGGAACTTACTGAAGGGTCTGTCATCAACAAAGTAATCCAGAAAAGTGCGGCGCAGGTTCTGGTAGTTGAGAACAAGAACGAATTTAATGTAGATCCTGAAACTCACAAAAGAACAGCTAACAATCAACTGGATTCATTATGGGGATCATATTCAATCAGTTTTTCAAGTATCGGCCTTACAACTGTAATATGTTTGCTGCTTCGGTCTTTTATTGAAGCACCGAACATACCCATGATTTTCATTATACCCATCGTCCTTACAAGCTTAGTAGCTGGAAAAAGGCCAGGAGTCTTGGCATCAATACTTGCAGTTGCAGCTTTTGATTTGTTTTTTGTTCCTCCTTTCTACACATTCAGTGTTGCGGATGTTAGATTCATTCCCACTTTTATTGTATTATTGGTCGTAGGAATAGTTACGAGTTTACTCGCAGATACCGTTAGAAAACAGATTGAGTATACCAGACAACGGGAAACTTTTATCTCTTCATTATATGATTTCAGCAAGGGTTTATTAGCTTCTCAGGATTTGAGCATCATATTGGGAAGAAGTACAAGATACATATCTGATTCTCTAAATTACGATGTCTTGATCCTCCTGCCGGACGAGTCAAAAAAACTATATGTAGCTTCAAGCTATGGGAAAAAAGAAAAATTCGATGATCATGAAATGGCTGTTTCAAATTGGGTTTTTGAACAGGGTAAAACTGCAGGTTTTGGAACAGATACTCTCTATTCATCACAATGGTATCATATTCCACTCAAGGCTCAGATGGGAGTTCTGGGTGTCATGGCCATAGATCCTCACAATAATATGACCAATGAACAAAGGCATTTGATAAATGCTTATGCAAACGTGGTCTCTCTGACGCTTTCAAATTATGTTTATTCAACAGTGGAGCGCTAATGCACTTGATTCTTTACCTATAAAATTACTTTCAAGCCACTGCCACCCATTCCTGTGACAACACTTCTGCCTGCATCAGCACATTCTGAGTAGCCTTTTGCTGCTTGTCCGGTAACGCAGGGTACGCTTTACAAGCACACGCATCTGTTCACGGACATTCTCTCGCACGGTCCAATCAATAGTTCAGTGGCTACCAGTTCCCTTGCAATTGTCTGCATGATCTCATCAATGATAAGGTCAATGAGTTCCTTGATGACATGAGCTGCTTTTATGAAACGGTTCTAATAGTTTCTAAGAACCAGCTCAAGAATATCGGAATTCTATAAAGCCTATCTTTTTGTCGTTTAATTACTTTCTGCCATTGCGCATACAAACGTATTCACAGTAACTCATGATCCATAGAATGAACTCTCTGCGGACTCTATGGTCTACAAAAATAGTTCCTCTGCAAACCCCAACATCCAAAACTATATCTTTACTCAGATCATCAAGTCTTAGCGGAGCCGTCAAGATGCGCATAGGGGTCTATATTTGTCATTGCGGACTGAACATCGCACATGTGATCAACGTGCATAGCCTGCAGGAGAAGGTCAGCAAGCTAAAGGATGTGGTGCTTGTGAAGGACCTGCAGTTCATGTGCTCGGATTCAGGCCAGGATTCCATAGCTGAGGACATAAAGGCACATGATCTTGATCATATCCTTGTGGCAGCCTGCTCCCCTAAGCTGCATGAGGCCACTTTCAGGAGAGTGCTCCAGAAGGCGGGGCTCAACAAATACATGCTGGAAATGGTGAATATCCGGGAACAGTGCTCTTGGGTGCACATGGGAGAACCGCAGCTTGCCACCCAGAAAGCCTTCGACCTCATACGTATGGGTCTCGAACGCCTTAAATTACTTGACCCGCTCCAGATAAAAAAAGTTCCTGCCAATAAGGGGGTACTGATCATAGGCGGGGGGGTCGCCGGCATCGAGGCTGCCCTTACCCTTGCTGACAGCGGGTATCATGTGCACATGGTGGAAAAGGAGCCCACGATCGGCGGAAAAATGGCACTGCTCAACGAGGTGTTCCCCACCAACGACTGCTCCATCTGCGTGCTCGCACCCAAGATGACCGATGTGCAGCAGCATCCGTCCATCGATCTCATGACCATGGCCGAGGTTTCCGAGGTAAGAGGCTTTGCAGGTAATTTTCAGGTAACCATAACAAAGAAACCCAGGTATGTCATCGAGGACAGATGCAAGGGATGCGTGGACGAATGTTCAAGAGTATGTCCTGTGGAGATCTCCAACCGTTTTGATATGGGTATGGGCAGGACCAAGGCTATAAACATGCCCATTCCCCAGGCTGTGCCCCAGGTGGCTTACATTGATAACGATCATTGTGTGGGCTGCGGATTGTGCCTGCAGGCCTGCCCTGCAGATGCCATTGACTACAACATGAAAGAGGAAACAATATCTGTCAAAGTGGGTGCTATCGTCCTTGCCAGCGGCTACAAACTATTTGACGCAGCCCGTAAGGAGGAATACGGATATGGTGTGTACCCGGATGTCATTACCAACATGGAGCTGGAACGCCTGCTCAATGCTTCCGGACCCACAAGAGGGAAAGTGCTGGTGCCTTCCACCAGGCAAATACCTAAGAAAGTGGCATTCATACAGTGTGTGGGTTCAAGGGATGAGACCGTGGGCAACCCGTACTGTTCGCGGGTGTGCTGCATGTCCGCCATGAAGAATGCCCAGCTGCTCAAGGAGCGCTATCATGATATCGAGATAGTCATCCACTATATCGATATACGGGCTGCAGGGGAGATGTATGAAGAGTATTACATCCGTTCCCAGTCAATGGGCATTGATTTCATCCGGGGTAAAGTGGCTGAGGTGCAACAGGACTTCAATAACAAGCTGTTCCTGAGGTTCGAGGACACATTAAGTTCCGAGGTAAGGGAAGAACACTATGACCTTGTGGTACTTTCCACCGGGCTGGAAGCTCCGGATGATGCTGATAAGATCTCCAGGGTCCTTAATCTTTCCCGCCGTACGGACCGCTTCTTTGCCATTGCCCATCCCAAGATGAGACCTGTGGATTCCCATGTGAAGGGAATTTACGTGGCAGGCTGTGCTTCTGGTCCGAAGGAGATACAGACGGCTATTGCCCAGGGGATAGCAGCCTCGGCCAAGACCATGCAATTACTTTCCTGGGGGGAACTGGAAACAGATCCGCAGAGTGCCCACGTGGACGAGGAGAAATGCATAGGGTGCAGGATATGCGAGGATGTGTGCCAGTTCGGGAAGATAAAGGTGAACAACGGCAAGGCCATGGTGGATGAGGTCTCATGCTACGGATGCGGTGCATGCAGTGCTTCATGTCCTACTGATGCCATCTTGATGCATAACAGCACCGATGAGCAGATCCTGGCCCAGGTGCGGGCGGCCACCGAAATGAAATCGGAGTTCCCCCTTATTGTAGCGTTCCTCTGCAACTGGTGCAGTTATACCTGTGCTGACCTTGCAGGCGTTTCCAGGATTCAGTATCCTACAAATCTCAGAGTTATCCGGGTCATGTGCGCAGGTCGCGTGGACCCTGAGTTCGTGCTGGAAGCTTTCAAGGGCGGAGCTGATGGCGTGCTGGTCGCGGGATGCCGGCTCGGTGAATGCCATTACATCTTTGCCAATTACAGTGCCAAAAAGAGGATGGAAGTGCTGCAGGGAGTGCTCGAGGACATAGGTATCGATCCCCATCGCCTGAAAGTGGAGTGGATATCGGCAGCTGAGGGTGAAAGATTTGCCAGGTCCATTGAAAGCTTTGTAGATGAGCTCAAGGAGATAGGACCTATAGGTTCCGAGCTGCTGGAGGGGCACAATGACGGATGACCGCGATGGAACATCCATGTCCCTGGAAAAGGAAATGGATGTGGATGGTACACACTTCATCTATAGGCAGATCAGCGACAGGTCCAGGAAAGTACTGGACTATGATTATAAAAGATGCATCGGCTGTGGCATCTGCGTAGGTCTCTGTCCCACAAAGGCTCTGGAACTTGGCCCTATGAAGGAGATCTCCATGGGGTTGGATGCCCCTCCGGTGACCATGGATCTGGATAAGTGTACTTTCTGTTCCATGTGTGTACAATTCTGTCCCATGCATGCTTATTCTATGACCGAGGAGGGTGATTTTCCTTTACATGAAAGGTTCCCACAGTACGATGACTTTGTGCGGACCAATGACAAGTGTCTTCCATGCGCTCTATGCGAGGCAGCATGTCCTGAAGATGCCATTGTGCTTGAACTGGACATGCCGACAAAAGCTGAAGTCTCGCCTTTTAAGGAAGGTATGGAAGGGCAGATAGAGATAGACACGGATAAATGCAACCTGTGTGGGCTATGTGCTCGGTTCTGTGATGCATTCCTGCTCATCGAAAGAGAAAAGACACCCACGGATGTCAGACCTTTCGAGCAACTGCTGGTGGATGAGGATAAATGCGATTATTGTACCCTTTGCCAGGACCTCTGTCCTGAAGATGCCATTCGCGTGGTCGGTGAAAAAAGAGGTGAAGCCCCGCCTGTGGCAGGGAGGGTGCTGATAGATGATATGAAATGCACCCGTTGTACCTGGTGCAAGATAGTATGCCCGTATGATGCAATGGACATCAAGAAACCCATTGAAGGTAAGATCACGCTCATTGCTCCCAACGTGAGCAAATGCGACCCTTTGGGCTGTCATGGGTGTTTCAACGTCTGTCCGTCACATCTGTGGTATGTGTCCAAAGATGGCAAGATTGCCATGCAAGAGGATATGTGTACCTATTGCGGTGCCTGCGTGAATGCCTGCCCTAAGGATGTGATGCGTGTGGAAAGGCACTTAGTACATCATACCGAGATACCTGACAGTCCCTGGGCGAACCAGTGGAGAGATGCCATTGATTCCATGGTAACAGGAAAACGCCATCTACCGGATGTATCCCGTACCCTGGAAGTGGAGCCGGAACCGCCCAGAGAGCATGTGGAAGTTGAACCGCCCAGCATAGACGGTAAGCTCCTGGCGCTTGCACGGGCGAGGCTTGAAAAGGTCACGCCGGCATTGAGCAGCACTTCTATCCGCAGGATGCTGGAAAGATCTGAAGATGTCGAGCCTCTGAGGGCTCGCATAAGGGAACAGATACTTAAGAAAGGACAATAAGGAACAATCATTAATACTTGCCTTACTATACGGTCAGCAAGTTGTAGACAAGACCAAATTCCTGAAGGGGACCAATTCTCATGGCTGATAACATGGCTGATAAATTAGATTACAGAGCTCTTGGTTTGAAATGCGGGCTTGAGATCCACCAGCAGCTGGACTCAAAGCAGAAACTGTTCTGCAGGTGCCCCACGATCATACGGGATATCAAGGAATCGACTTCTGAGTTCTTCAGGTTCCTGCGTCCCACGGCCAGTGAGATGGGGGAGACAGACAGGGCGGCTCTGGAACAGTCCAAGCTCAACCGTAAATACTGCTATAAGGCCTATGATTCCACGTGCCTTGTGGAAAACGATGACGAACCACCCACCGAGGTAAATCCGGAAGCTCTGGACATTGCTCTTGTGATCACCAAACTGCTGCACATGCAGCCTGTGGACCAGATGCACGTAATGCGTAAGATCGTAGTGGACGGTTCCAATACCAGCGGTTTCCAGCGTACAGCTTTCCTTGCAAAGGGCGGTTATCTGGAGACTTCCCAGGGGCATGTGGGTGTGGATGTGCTGTGTCTTGAAGAGGAAGCGTGCCAGAAGATAGAGGATCAGGGATATGTGGTGATATATTCCCTGGACCGGCTTGGCATACCTCTTGTGGAAATAGGTACGGCGCCGGATATCATATCCCCGGCACATGCAAAAGAAACGGCACAGCAGATCGGCATGCTGCTGCGTTCCACAGGCAAGGTGAAAAGGGGTTTAGGCACTATCCGCCAGGATGTGAACATCTCCATAGCAAAAGGTGCCAGGGTGGAGCTTAAGGGAGTACAGGCTCTGGATATCCTGGAAATGCTTGTGGAGAGGGAAGTGGAGCGTCAGGCGAACCTGCTTGAGATAAGGGATGAACTGCTGGCAAAAGACGCTTCTGTGTATGATAAGATATTCGATGTGACCGGTGTATTTGAAAGGACCACATCCAAGGTCATACAGAAGTCCCTGAAGAAAGGCAAGGTGCTTGCCATACTGCTTCCGGGATTTGCCGGGTTCGTGGGCAGGGAAGTCCAGCCTGGCAGGAGGCTTGGCACAGAGTTCTCTGACCGCGCCAAAACATCGGGAGTTGGGGGGATATTCCACACCGACGAACTGCCGAACTATGGCATTACAGAGGCAGAAGTGCTTGCACTGCGCCAGGCAGTGGGTGCAAAGGACGGAGATGCGGTCATAATGGTGGCAGATGTGGAGAAGCGTGCCAGGAGCGCTATGGAAAGTGTGATAAAAAGAGCAAAGGAAGCTCTTATGGGTGTGCCGGAAGAGACACGCAAGGCCCTTCCCGATGGCAATAGTTCCTACCTGCGGCCACTGCCGGGAGCGGCAAGGATGTACCCTGAGACCGATGTACCCCAGGCGGATATTTCAAAGGAACACTTTGAGAGCCTCCAAGTGCCTGAACTGCTTACTGAAAAGTCAAAACGGTTCACTGCTGCGCTGGGCTTAAGCAGCGAGCTTGCAGATATGATCGTGTATTCTCCATATCTTCCCTTGTTCGAGGAACTGGTCGCACGTTTCCAGGATGGGAAGATCGTGACACCGACCCTTATCTCCCGTACCCTTACGGGCATGCTGCCTGAGCTGAAACGTGATGCAGTGGACATCGACAGACTCTGCGATGATCATTTCAGACAGGTGTTCTCTCTGGTGGAACAGGCTGCATTTTCAAGAGAAGGCATCGATCCTGTGCTGAGGATACTTGCACAGAAACCTGGATTGCCTGCGGAGAAGGCTGCTGCAGAAGCTGGCCTTTCGGGCAGTGATACTGCCGAGATCGAGAAATTCATTGATTCCATGATCCATGAAAGGCAGGACTTTGTGAAAGAAAAAGGTGCTGGTGCCGTGGGTCCTCTTATGGGGGTAGTAATGGCTGAGTTCAGGGGCAAGGTGGATGGGAAAATATTGAGCGAACTGCTCAAACAAAAGATTAATAAATTCCTAAGTATATAATTCAATTAATGTTAAATCGTAAATTTATTTGTAAATATAATCAAGCAGTTTGCCTGCCTTTTTCCTTCATCTTCTTATTTCTATTTTTTTGTAGTACTTCAGCCGGCTCACCGGTACTGGAAGATATACAGGTTACAAGTGGTGTGAACGAGGACAGTCCTGCATGGAGCATGGATGGGAAAAAACTTGTGTATGCATCGGACCAGGATATATGGATAGCCCATGCAGATGGTTCCGGGTCCCGAAAATTATATGGTAGCATGTCATGGGATGGTGATCCTGTTTTCTATGACAGTAATTCCATTTTATTTGCTTCGGAGCAGGTAGATGCTTTTTCGTCCAAGTTCATCAGCATACACAGGATCGGTATTGACGGTACGGGGCGCAGACAGCTTACAACTAACGCTCATTCCCGCGAGCCTGCCCTAAGTCCGGATGGTGGTCGCATTGCTTACATTTCCAGGATAGGCAATGATTATGATATATGGGTAATGGCAACCGACGGTACTTCCAAGATAAGGCTTACAGATGGAAAAGGGAATGAAAAAGACCCTTCCTGGAGTCCGGACGGCAAATACATCTTCTATTCGCTTCAGGGTAATATTCTCAAAACTGATGTCGCAACCGGAAGCACTCTCAAACTTACGAATGACACATTCGAGAACACCGATCCGGAAGTAAGTCCGGATGGGACCTGGATGGCTTTTGTATCCACCAGAAGCGGTGATCAGGATATATGGCTGATGAACGCTGACGGAAAAGGTGCTATACAGCTTACATCAGATAGCGGTATCCAAAAAGGTCCCGCGTGGAGCCCTGATGGAAAAAGGATAGCTTACGTATCTGATGCCAGCGGTGAGTTCAACATCCGGGTGATGACCCTTGAAGATGGTCTTTCGATATCTGAGTATACAGAACAGGAAGAAATCGTTATACAGGATGAAAAAGGATCATCTCCCCTAGATCAATTATTGACCGAAAAGCCTTGGCTTGTGATCAGCGCCGCCGGTATGGTGGTACTCGTCTTTGTGATCTTCATGATCCGCAAGTTCCTGAAAAAGGTCGGTTTTGTTTGATACGGTGGACTCTTGAACGTCCATAATAAAAAAGTATATATACGATTATCTACCGGAGGTTACGTTACCATCGCAATACTTATAGCCTATTCATTTCATGTATACCCAGGTTCTTACGATGAATGCAGTACTAGGATTAGAAGATGGAACGATTATTCAAGGCACCGGGTTCGGTGCTGAAGGCATAGTTTCTGGAGAACTGGTTTTTACTACTCAATATACAGGTTATGAGGAGGCACTTTCTGACCCTTCGTATAAAGGGCAGATCCTGATGTTCACTTATCCGCTTATCGGTAATTACGGTGTTAGCAACAATTGTTTCGAATCTGACGGGGTCAAGGCGGAAGGCCTTGTGGTAAGGGAAGCCTGCCCTGAGCCTTCCCACCATAGATCAAAACGTACTATCTTCCAGCTTATGGAGGATGAGGGGAAACCCGGTATAGCCGGGGTCGATACTCGCATGCTGACCATCAAGACGCGTGAACATGGTACACTGCGTGCAGCCCTTATCAATGGCAGTGATGACGGAGAGGAAGCCGTGCGGCTTGCCAGGAAACAGCCGCACATATCTGAACTGGATTACATATCGATGGTAACCTGCAAGGAACCTTACAGGCTGGAAAGCCCCTTGAGGGACCCTTACAACCCAAAGCACGTTGTGCTCATGGATATGGGTATGAAGCGCAGCATCACCACAAGCCTGCTCAAGAGGGGTATTGATATCACGGTGGTGCCTGCGAACGCAAGTACCTCAATGATAGGATCATACGAGCCTGATATGCTTTTCCTTTCCAACGGTCCGGGTGACCCAAAGCAGGCAAAGAACGCTGTCGAGGCAGTAAAGGAGTTTGCCGGAACGATGCCCATTGTGGGCATATGTCTGGGCCATCAGATATTGTCCCTGGCGCTGGGTGCGGAGACCTACAAACTGAAGTTCGGGCACAGGGGAGCGAACCAGCCGGTCAAGGACTTCGAGACAGGCATAGTACACATAACTTCTCAGAACCATGGTTTTGCGGTGGACGGTGACTCATTCGGATCTGAGGATGTGGTTGTGACCCAGGTCAATACAAATGATAAGACCGTTGAAGGTATAGCTCACAAGTATCTTGACATGTTCAGTGTGCAGTACCATCCCGATGCACACCCGGGTCCCATGGATACGGAGAAGATATTCTTCGGTAAAGTGCTCAAGCTCATGGAAGGTGAGCAGTGATGCCCAAGAGGACAGATATCAAGAAAGTATTGCTCATAGGTTCAGGTCCGATCACCATCGGCCAGGCAGCAGAGTTCGACTTCTCAGGCAGCCAGGCCTGCAGGTCCCTCAAGGAAGAGGGATTACAGGTGGTGCTCGTTAATTCCAACCCTGCCACCATTATGACAGATCCTGAAATGGCAGATGCTGTCTATATAGAACCGCTTGACCCCAGGACTGTGGCTAAGATCATTGAAAAAGAGAGACCTGACGGTATCATTGCAGGCATAGGTGGCCAGACAGGCCTTAATATCACCAGCGAGCTTGCTGAGATGGGTGTTTTCGAGAAGTTCGGCGTAAAACTGCTGGGCACGCCGCTCCAGGCCATCAAGAACACTGAGGACCGTGAACTCTTCAAGGAGACCATGGAGAGCATCGGTGAAAAAGTGCCACGCAGCAAGGCAGTGTCCACACTGGCAGAAGCAGAAGGGCTCATTGATGAGCTGGGCTTGCCTCTTATCATAAGGCCGGCCTATACCCTGGGAGGTGCCGGTGGAGGTATAGCCCATTCCCGTGAGGAGCTTCTGGAAATAACTGAACGGGGACTTCGACGTAGCCGTATCAGCCAGGTGCTTATCGAAGAAAGCGTATTGGGCTGGAAGGAGTTCGAGTACGAGGTCATGAGGGATGCCAATGACACATGTATCGTGATATGTAACATGGAGAACATCGATCCCATGGGTATCCACACCGGCGAGTCCATCGTGGTCACACCTTCCCAGACACTTAACGATGAAGATCACCAGATGCTCAGAACTGCGGCCATTAAGATCATCCGTACATTGGGAATTGAAGGCGGCTGTAATATCCAGTTCGCTGTGAAGGATGGGGAATACAGAATAGTAGAGGTCAATCCGCGTGTATCCCGTTCATCGGCCCTGGCATCCAAGGCCACAGGGTATCCGATAGCAAGGGTCACTGCAAAGATAGCAATAGGCATGGCGCTGGATGAGATCCTCAACGATGTTACCAAGAAGACCCCCGCGTCCTTTGAACCCACCATTGACTACATTGTTACAAAGATACCGCGCTGGCCATTCGATAAGTTCGTGACAGCAGATAAGACCCTGACCACTGCAATGAAGAGCACAGGAGAGGTAATGGCCATCGGCAGGACCATTGAGGAGTCAATGCTCAAGGCAATAAGGTCCTTGGACATTGATATGTGCTTCGGCAAAGGGGAATGGAACGAGAATGAGATCCGTGCACTTCTGAAAACTCCGACGAGTGAGAGGCTGTTCGCTATCTACAAAGCCCTTGCCACAGGTTTTTCAATAGAGGAGATCACCGAGCTTACCTCTATCGATCCTTTTTTCCTCAGGAAGATCAGGAATATAATCGATATGGAGAACGCTCTTAAGGAAGCTGCTTCAAAGAGTGCTCTTCCGACGGACCTGCTCAGGAAAAGCAAACGTATGGGCTTCACTGATGAGCGCATTGGCGAGCTGACTGGCAGGACCCGCGCAGAGATCAATGACATGAGGCGTAATGCAGGTATTGTTGCCACTTACAAGATGGTGGATACCTGTGCTGCAGAGTTCGCGGCTGAAACTCCGTATTATTATTCATGCTACGAACAGATGTGTGAGATCAATCCATCTGACAGGAAGAAGGTACTCATCCTGGGTGCAGGTCCCATCAGGATAGGTCAGGGTATTGAGTTCGACTACTGTACCGTGCACGCTGTAACAGCTATCAGGGAAGAGGGTATCGAAGCCCATATCATTAACAACAACCCGGAAACCGTATCCACTGACTATGACACTTCTGACAAGCTCTTTTTTGAGCCCCTGACGCTCGAGGATGTCATGAACGTCATTGAGAGGGAAAAGCCGGATGGGGTGCTGGTGCAGTTCGGTGGCCAGACCTCTGTGAACCTGGCAATACCCCTGGAAAAGGAACTGAGGAGGCGCACGGATCTCCCAACCGTTATCATGGGCACTTCCCCGGCGGACATGGATGTTGCAGAGGACAGGGAAAAGTTCAACATCATGATGAAGCAGCTGGGTATCAACCAGCCTGAAGCGGGTTATGCCACATCCCAGAAAGGCGCTTTTGAGGTAGCTGCACGCATTGGATATCCTGTGCTCGTGAGGCCTTCATACGTACTTGGAGGCAGGGCCATGGAGATAGTGTACGATCAGAACGATCTGGAAAGGTACATGCGTGAGGCCGTCAGGGTCTCGCCACAGCACCCTATCCTTATTGATGATTTCCTGGAGAGCGCATTAGAGATCGATGTGGATGCTGTATGTGACGGCAAGGATGTGCTCATAGGCGCTATAATGGAACACATTGAGGAAGCCGGTGTGCATTCCGGTGACTCTGCCTGTGTGATACCGCCTCAATCCTTTACTGAAGAGACCCTGGAAACGGTCAGGGACTACACACGTAAGATCGCACTGGCATTGAACGTGAAGGGGTTGCTGAACATCCAGATGGCAAAACAGAATGGCATCGTGTATGTGCTGGAAGCAAATCCGCGTTCAAGCAGGACAGTGCCCTTCGTTTCCAAGGCTGTCGGACTTCCGCTTGCGAAGATCGCTGCAAAGGTCATCATGGGTCATTCCCTGAAGGATATGGGTTACAGTCTTGATAAGGAGCCACAGGTGAAACATGTATCTGTCAAGGAAGTGCTGTTGCCCTTCGATAAGCTGCCGGGCGCAGATCCGGTACTGGGTCCTGAGATGAAGAGCACGGGCGAGGTCATGGGCATAGATTATGACTACGGGCGTGCTTTCTTCAAGGCGCAGCTCAGTGCGGATAACTTATTACCCCTTACCGGAAAGGTATTCATGTCCATCCGGGGAGCCGACAGGGAACAGCTTGTGGAAGTTGCCCGCATACTGAAGAATGCCGGCATAGAGCTCATAGGCACTGACGGCACTGCGGAATACCTTGCAGAACACGGGATAAAGATGGATATCATCAAGAAGGTGCGTGAGGGAAGCCCCAATGTCATCGATATGATGCGCAGGAACGAGGTATCCCTGGTCATAAACACGCCTATCAACAAGCAGGCCCGCAAGGACGGTTACAGGATACGCAGGGCTGCTGTGGACTTCAATATACCGTACATCACTACCATCCAGGCTGCCATCGCTGCAGCCAGGGCCATTGAGGCCATGAAGGCCGGTGAGATCATCACCAAGTCCATCAACGAATACCATGAGGAGATCCTTAATTAAGGATACCCTTTTTTACTTTTCTTGTTATAACTCGAGTATATTCTGAGGAAATATCATGTCAAAGAAAGTAGTGCTCGCTTATTCAGGGGGACTGGATACTTCCGTATGCATCCCTATACTTAAGGAAGAATACGGTTACGATAAGGTCATTACCGTGTCCGTGGATGTCGGACAGCCCAGGCAGGAAGTGCTGGAGGCTGAACAGAAGGCAAAGAAGATCAGCGACGGACACTATACCATTGATGCAAAGGCTGAGTTCGTGAAGGATTACATCTTTCCCCTTATCAAGGCCAATGGCGACTATGAGGGTTATGTGATGGGCACTTCCGTGGCCCGTCCGCTCATTGCCAGGAAGGTCGTGGAAGTTGCTGAAAAAGAGGGTGCAGTGGCACTTGCTCATGGCTGTACCGGTAAGGGTAACGACCAGCTGAGGTTCGAGGCTGTGTTCAGGCTCACCAGTCTGGACGTTGTGGCACCCATGAGGGATATGAACCTCACCCGTGAGTGGGAGATCGACTATGCCAAAAAGCACGGTATCCCGGTGGCAGCTACCACCGCCAAGCCGTGGAGCGTGGACGAGAACATCTGGAGCCGCAGTATCGAAGGCGGTAAGCTTGAAGATCCCGGATTCATACCTCCTGAGGAGATCTACCAGTGGACGGTATCCCCTGAGAAGGCGCCGGAGGCTCAGATCATTGTGATCGGCTTTGAGAACGGCGTGCCTGTTTCCCTGGGAGGCAGGAAACTTGGCGGCGTGGAGCTTATCGAACAGCTCAACAAGATCGCAGGTTCCCATGGCGTGGGGCGGACCGACATGATCGAGGACCGCGTGCTGGGGCTTAAAGCAAGGGAGAACTATGAACACCCGGCAGCCACCGTACTGCTCGCAGCCCACAGGGACCTGGAGAAGCTGGTGCTTACCAGGCTTGAGCTCAAGTTCAAGAAGATCGTGGACGAGCAGTGGTCCGAGCTTGCCTATTCCGGTCTTGTGGACGAGCCCCTGTACCATGACCTGAACGCCTTCATTGACAAGACCCAGGAGCGGGTCACAGGTACAGTCACCGTGAAGCTCTACAAGGGCAGTGTCACACTGCTGGCTCGTACATCACCATATGCCCTGTACTCCGAAGACCTCGTATCCTTCGACACGTCTTCCATCGACCAGAAGGACGCTGAGGGCTTTGCCAAATACCATGGCTTCCAGGCACGGTTGTACAAGAGATTTGTTGAGAAGTGAGATCGTATGCCGAGGAGGCATACGGTTATTTGATATTTTATACTTGTTCATTTGATGCAATATTGGTTCTGTAGAAATCGTCACGCTACAATCCCAACTGTGGGCAGATGCAACCACAGAGTTCACGGAGATGAATAAATATTGCCATCCTCTGTGTTCTCTGTGAACTCAGTGGTTAAAACATAATATGTATGTTTTCTACAAAGCCGCAATATTTTTAAATACACTATTAACTTTCATGGGCGTATTTTCACGCCCACTTCTTACACTGTTCTATCCTTTTACCATTGTCTCCTTGTTCCTTGTCATAGGCAAATTGCATCAGGATATCGCATGGAAAAATATCACATTTTCCGCAGTTTTCAAGCTTCTTGCTTTCACAGCATGACTTGACAGGGCACTGCTCTCCCCAGAATGGCTTTTTAATTTGTACACAGCCATCACATTTCATTGGCTCCCGATATTCACACTCACTGCATAAAAGACCACATCTTGACTCGATCATTATGATCCCTCATCTTGTCAATTCTATCCAATAACATTGTAATGGATCTGCACCATTCCCTTTTCATACGAACTGACCTTGGTCAGCTCCAGTTTTATATTATCCTGTTCGGTGAACAACGGAATTCCTCCTCCCAGAATTGTTGGCAGGATGCCGACTATGATCTCATCTTTCCTTTTTTACCAGATTTCTTTTTAATTATACATTTGAATAATATAATCCATCATACTTATTTCCCAACAACAACATATAATAAAATGGTGGTTTTGTGAAATTAATATGGTATATAGCTTTAGTTGTGTTGATCACTGCAGTTCTTTTTTCCGGATACAGTAAATTATCGGATAACGAAGATAAGTATACGGTTGAGATCATTGCAAATGGAGCACAGGTCCGCAATGCAAATGGTATATTATTTGACAGCAATGACAAATTATATGTTACCAGTGTATATGGGGGGGAAATTGTTGTCCTTGATCCAGATACTGGTGAGATCACGAACAGGCTGGGTATTGAGAGTGGAGTAAAATGTCCCGATGATCTTATCTTCGGACCGGATGGCTCTCTTTATTGTACTAATCTTATTGTCGGGGAAGTGGGACGTTTGTCCCCTGACGGGGCTATTTCAAATCAGTCCATTGCACCTGGTGTCAATTCTATTACCTTTTCAGACGACGGGCGTCTTTTCGTTGGATTGGATTTCATGGGAGATGGACTCTACGAACTGGATCCTGCATTTTCCATGGAACCACGTCTTATCGCTAAAGACCTAGGCTGGCTTAACGGCATGGATTGGGGTCCTGATGGATATCTGTATGGTCCTGTATGGACAAAAGGCGAGGTTGTACGCATTGACGTGGATTCCGGTAATATCACTACTGTTGCAAAGGGTTTTGGTATCCCTTCATGTGTTAAATTTGACTCTTCGGGAGATCTGTACGTAGCTGATTATGACAAAGGAGAGATTTCTCGCATTTACCTTAACAACAGTACAACAGTGGTTATAGCCAGTGGTCTTAAAAGGATGGATAGTATAGCTTTTGATTCCAATGACCGTCTTTTCACCTCTGCGGAAGGTGGAACTGTCTATGAGGTACTAACCGACGGAACCACAAGGGAAGTGCTCAAAGGAGGCATGATAGGACCCGGTGGTGTGGCTGTTCAATCTGATCCCGATTCCGGAAATGATTCTGTATTCATTGCTGACCTTGCTTACCTGCGCGAGCTGGACGGGCAGACAGGTCAGGAGATATATGTCGAAAGACACATCATGGGAGATATCAGTAACTACAATGGAACCGGAGCCGGGAAGCTCACTTCACCTATAACGGTCTCATCTAACGGAAAGGATCTTGTCATCTCATCGTGGGTCTATGACATAGTGCAGGTATGGGATCCAGCTGAGCATAAGTTGATTAAGGAATATCTTAACTTTTCTGTACCCATGAATGCAATTGCATTCCAGGGAGATCTGGTTGTAGCTGAATTGGGTATGGAAGAAGGCGCAGCACAAGTCCTAAGAGTGAACGATACGAGCCGAATACCGCTTGTCACAGGACTGGCAGTGCCTGCCGGACTTGCTGCAACAGATAACGATCTATGGGTAAGCGACTGGTACTTAGGCATGGTAATGCAGCTGGTGAAAGATGGCGAGACTCTTACAGAACCAATCCCGGTTGCAACTAATCTGTCTTTCCCTGAGGGGCTTGCTGTGGATAAGGATGGGAACCTGCTGGTCGTTGAGACCGGTACTAGAAGCCTGTTGAAGATCGATCTTAAGACCAAAGGAACAAGCACTATAGCCAAAGATCTGGAAGTTGGTGCACCGAATATTCCGGGTCTGCCTCCGACATTCATATTCAATGGGGTGGGCGTGAGCCCTTCGGGTACAGTCTATGTAACAGGAGACAAAACAAACGTGCTCTATCGTATCCAGATCAGTTCATGACCGATCCAATGGCGTGTAAAGATCTGCAAATAATTAAGCGTTTATGCCAAAAGGCATGCTCTTTTTTCTTTTTTTATTTTTATTCAGTTATCTTTAGCTTCTTGTATCTGATTTCGGATTTTGGCAACGGTTCTTAGATACTTTTTAGTTTCATCAAGGTGAACTTTATGGCCACAAGCGAGGAAATCACCCCAACATTTTCCATTAAGGTTCTTTTATCGTTCTTGAATTTTTGGAGGCTTGCTCCAAAATCATGGAATGTTGGTACATGTTCAACAATGTTCTTTGCAGAGAGTAGTTGGAAGCTGTTGGATACAGGCATAAATAAAAAAGAGCCGGCCATATAGACAGGCGTTGTATCAGTTTCTGTTCTTGACGAGGAATGAGATGAAATCCGGGCTAAGCCTGGTCTCCCTTACCAGCTTTTCAACTATGTCCTGTTCTGCCATCCCATTTTTCTGATACTGATCTATGCGGTCATAAACGCTCGGGGAAACCTCCGAATATTCATTGATATCCTTGCGATGTCCCCATACATCTCCCTCCAGCAGTTCAATACCCTTCATTTTAAGGTACATCGTTACAGAATTAGAAATAGTTCTCCTGTAAGAGGATGGAATATGCAGAGCTTTAATATGTGGACATTTCATTATAAGTGTTAAGATGTCTGTATTGGACGGCCTGAATGCAAGGTGCACCATCTCTTCGTTCGGATCTAAAGTATTGATCTCTTCCTTGGAACTAACAACTCTTATTTTCATATCTTATTCTCCTTTAAAAATATCGTTTTCGCAACACAAAGAATTTTGCCATCCACTATTTTTTGTAGATGCATAATCCTATTTATAGTTTTTTGAATATATTGTACATAGTTAGAATGTGTGTGCTACTTCTCACAAAAGGTAGTATAAATATCCAATAATCTTCATAGAAGCATGCCGATATCAAAAAAGCATTAATACAATGAATAAATAAGATACATTAGGCATGAACGATCACGGACCTAGGGATTATATCTATACTTTGCAGAACAATACCCTCAACCTTTTGCTATGTGCTCAAAAAGAGGCACGCTATAAGCTTGAGCAGATATGTGAGAGGATCAAGGTAGAGGTTCCTGTAAGCCAGAGGCAATCTTTGTTCTTATTTCCATTTGCGGATACTGTTAACCTTTCAGATCCAATTGATATTATGATCGATCGGTTCATCAACCAGATCGTTCTACTTGAAAGTATAGGAAATCCTCCTTTACCTGTAGATCTTGAGGACGTTTTCAAATTTGCAAAGAAATTGCCGGCATACGACGCTTTTCAGGTAGCAGAGTACGTACTGGATACATACCTGCAAAACAATAACAATGCTCTGAAGCGTATAAAGGCAGATTGTCAAAAACTCATTCCTCTAAATGGAGATAGGCTTTTTTCTGATAGGATCGAAGTGAAGCACGATACTGTGATCAACCTAAAAGCCTCAGGGAATCTGCAGGATTCAACAAAATGTGTTGAAAGCCTGCTGAAGATGCTCGATGTTGTCATCCATTCAGCAGAGCCGCTAAAAGCCCGGAGCATCCATATCGATCCCGGAGAATCATATCTTACCGAGGATGTCAGGCTCTACTTCTTCAAGAACCGGACGATTCGCCTGGTATTCAAAAAGCCGGAACATGCAAGGAAATTCATTATTGCTCTTCAAGGTGCCGATGGCCAGGAAAACAATACCAATATCCATGAAAAACAACAATTGTCCTTTGCCAGCTATTCTTCTGCTATTTAATGTGCTTATAGGACCAAAACACGTATTATCTATTTTCAATAACTATGTTTGATGCCCATGTCAGAAGATCCTCTTAAGAGTAGTCGGAAAGAATGGATAGAGAAAATAAAAAAAGAAAAGGGTATAGTACGCAATCCTACAGAAGACCACGACATAGGTCTGAAAACACTTCAGAATCCTGTAAGAAGGAAGATATTGTCTTTTCTCGCAGAGGCTGACAGGACAATTGAAGATATACAAAACGGCTTCAAAGTTGACAGGATGCAAGCCAAATTCCATCTTGACATGCTGGAAAATGCGCTCTATATTGAAAAAATAGCTGCCGATGGCATAGAACAGTATCATCTTTCACCCAGGGGTGAAGCTTATCTGGAAAACGTAAAACCTGGTAATGTCAATCGGAAACTCTGATTTTAAATAATTAGGATCATGGCTCTGTAGAAATGCTCAGGGATACACGGCATCAACAATGACCACAGAGAACACAGAGTTCACGGGGAAGGTAAGTCTTATGCATAGCATCAGGTACATCCTTTAGTGGGAAATTTGTTTTTTCTCTCCCACTCTTATTTGTGTAGTGATTATAAGCCAGTTTCAAAAATTCCAAAAGAGTCTTTTAGATCAATAAGTAACTAATACTTATTACTGTTCATCTTATATGTACAAAAAAATTTGATTTATCTGAAAATGCAGGATTTTGAAACTAGCTCACAGATAAATATCAGCCAGACGATGAACTATTTCGTGTAATTGCTTGTGTTTGCCCAAACCGATCTTTTCCTTTTCCAAGATCTCAAATTCTTCAAATAACTCCTGGTTCTGCTCGCCTGAAAGTTTCTTTTCAGCCAGCGCGAAAAGAATATTGTTTTCTTTATCGATGTGTTGTACAAGGAGTCTGATGTAGTATCTTACATATTTGATTAACTTTGCACGATTCTGAGGATCCATCTTATCATCGTCAGAAATAGCCTCACCTATAGCCTTTGCATACTTACGTCCTGTTTCGTGCTCAGCAAGAAGAATTTCTATTAGTTTTTTCGATTCATCTCCATCTATGCTCTCCAATGTAGGGAAAAGCGATTCCTCTTCCTTCCCATGGTGGCACTCGTCAACAAAAACAGTCATGAACTCATGTAACTGCTCAAGGTGGTCATGATCAACATCTTCTCCCTCATCAAGCAATTTGCATACCTTTTTCAGAATATCGAGCATTATAGTTATTTCACTGTGCTCATTTCTTAAATCCTCAACACCCATCATTCATGATCACTCCTATATGTTTCTAATTTCAGACTATGCTGATAATACAATGATTTCTACATAGCCAGGATTGTATATCAATCCTATTTACTCTCTTATAGCTACAGCATCAAGAATCCCCATTAGTCCAATGAGGATCTCAAATCCAGGGAGCTTTAACGGAGCTCTGTACGATTTCTGTTCCCTGTGGAGCCTCTCCACCATTGATCAGCTTTTCTGGGCTTACTGATAACATTGTGATCACGAAGACCAATGTCATCAATATATCAATTATCTTTTTCATTTTATGTACCCCTGAATGGAAATAACACCAACTATTGGAAGATCATTTGTCTGATCTAATTTCTTATTTATTTATGCTAAGTTGATTTTTACCATTAAACTTAATATATATTAGATTTTTCATTTTAATTGATATTAAAAAACACAAAATTATTAATACTAAATAGGAGTAACAAATTCATCTTTATGCTAGAGGAGCAATACAAATGAGAGTAAAAGACGCATATAAAATATTTATAATTACTTCACTGGTCATCGCTTCTACTTTATGTGCAGGTTGTATGGACAGCTCATCGACCAGCCAGAGCGTATCGAATAATAACGATACTATCACTGTAACAGATGCCCTTGGAAGAACTGTGGAAGTGCCCAAATCCCCTGAGCATGTCATATGCTCCGGTTCCGGCGCTCTAAGATACCTCACTTATCTGGAAGCCCAGGACAGGATAGTTGCTGTTGACAGCATCGAAACCGAGGAATCAAAATTCGATGCCAGACCTTACGCACTTGCAAACCCCCAGTTCAAGGAGTACCCTGTTTATGGGGAATTCAGAGGTAATGACGATCCTGAAAAGATAATGGCACTTGACCCGCAGCCTCAGGTCATCTTCAAAATGTATTCCACATCAGGATACGATCCTGTAGAACTGCAGAAAAAGACCGGTATCCCTGTAATAGCCCTGAACTACGGAGATATGGTCAACAACAGAGCTGACATGTACAACTCACTCCGCATAATGGGAGAGGTAATGGGTAAAGAGGACCGGGCCGAAGAGCTCATTGCCTTCTTTGACAGCACCATCGCAGACCTGAACGAGCGCACTGCGGATGTCCCCGAAGAAGAGGAAACCACATGTTACGTTGGTGGTATAGCCCGCTCAGGCCCGCACGGCTTTCAGTCAACAGAACCAACATATCCGCCCTTCCTCTTCATCAATGCAAAGAACGTGGCATATGATCCTATGAACCTCACCACAGCAGAGGTTTCCAAGGAAAGCATACTTGGATGGGACCCTGAGATAATATTTGTGGATCTGTCGACAACCCAGTCAGAAGACAAGTCCAGCGCTCTGTACCAGTTGCAGAACGATGTGTCTTACAGAAAGCTTACAGCAGTGCAAACAGGAGAGGTTTACGGAGTGCTCCCATACAACTGGTACACACAGAACTACGGATCTGTGCTTGCTGATGCCTATTTTGCAGGCAAGCTCCTGTATCCTGAAAGTTTTGAGGACGTGGACCTGGAGGACAAGACCATCGAGATATATACTTTCCTGGTTGGAAGGGGCGATGAGGAAGTAGGCCGCCAGGTGTATGAAAAAATGATCAACGCCTTCTCGGTTCCTGCATTCACGAAGCTTGACGTCTGAGAATGGAAAAACACTAATGGTGAAAGGAAATGAACTTTCAGGAAGGGGACATAGCCGGCAGGTATAAAGAGCATACAGCCAAAAAAAGAACATATATACTGGTAGGTCTTGTGCTCTTACTTGTGGCAGGCGTGCTTTCAATAGCCACAGGATCCGTGGAGATCCCGCCACTGGACGTAGTGAGGACGCTTGCCGGATACACAGTCTCGACAACCTGGGACAGCATCATATGGAACGTCCGTTTACCGCAAGTCCTGACAGCCATTGTAGCCGGTGCAGGCCTGGCAGTTACAGGTGTTGTGATGCAATCCATACTGCGTAATCCCCTTGGCTCTCCTTTCACCTTAGGGATATCCAACGCTGCAGCCTTCGGTGCAGCATTCTCCGTCATAATACTGGGTGCAGGGAGCACCAGCAGCAGGGTAGGGGATGCAGTCACAATAAATAATCCCTATGTAACCACTGTAGCAGCATTTGTTTTTGCCATGCTGGTCACCTTGGTCATCCTGGGCTTTTCAAAGATAAGAGGCACTAGCCCGGAGGTAATGATCCTTGTGGGAGTTGCAATGGGCTCGCTGTTCACGGCCGGGACAATGTTCCTGCAATACTTTGCCGATGATGTGCAACTGGCCTCCATGGTGTTCTGGACATTTGGGGACACTGCAAGGGCAAGCTGGGAGGAACTTGGGCTCATAACTGCTATAGTAGGTGCCTCCATGATATATTTCACATTCAATCGCTGGAAATACAATGCCATTGATGCAGGCGATGAGACCGCCAAAGGGCTTGGAGTGAATGTGGAAAAAGTGAGGCTCTGGGGTATGCTATGGGCGTCCCTTGTCACTGCCATCATCGTGGCATTCCTGGGCGTCATAGGCTTTGTGGGACTCATCTGCCCTCACATGACGCGACGTCTTATCGGTGATGACCATCGTTTCCTGCTGACAGGAAGCATGGTAATGGGTGCCCTGCTACTACTTTGCGCTGACACCACGGCAAGGCTCATGATGCAGCCATACCAACTACCTGTTGCTGTGCTGACATCTTTCCTGGGTGCGCCTACTTTCATTTACCTTATACTAAAGGGGAGAAGAATATGATACTTGAAGTAGATGGTGTGGAATTCCAATACAGGAGTAAAGAAGTATTGAAAGATATAGAATTCCATCTGAAAAGGAACGAGATACTATCCATATTAGGACCGAACGGTGTAGGAAAGACCACTTTGTTAAAGTGTATGAACGCTATCCTCAAACCCAAAAGGGGTACGATACTTATCGA
>NZ_MVQX01000032.1 GCF_002067275.1 Methanomethylovorans sp. PtaU1.Bin093
CTGCCGCCGGCATCAGGCGGCCGCCCGGACTTCAAAGCAAGTTATTCTATATTTTGTTTATTGCTCTTTCCACTTTTCAAGCATTTTCGCTATTTGAATTTAATCATATTGGCTATTTTAGTATTACTAAAAAAAACAAAAGTATTAAATAGTAAAATAATATTAGGTAAACTCATCTGTTAAATCATATAATTATTAGTATCTATCATTTTAAATATGAATTTAATATTATATCATATTAATATTCGTTACTAAAATGTTAGAAAATACAATAAAAAATATATTAGCGATTGAAAACAAGTGGAGAAGGAGTATAGATGAATAGATCATTGAGCCTTTTTTTGATAGGAATAATAATGATTGGAGTGGTTGCATTTTCCGGATGTACGGACAGTGCAGAGGAAACAGGGACAGAAAAAGTAGCTACCGGAGAAACAGGTACAGCTGAATTGATCGCAGCGGTAGGAACCCATGGTGGAGAGCCTGCTACGGGCTTTAACCCTATTACCGGATGGGGGTACAACCACGAACCATTGATCCAGAGCACTCTCTTTAAAAAAGACAGTAATGCAAATTTGATCAACGATCTTGCCACGGATTACACAGTCAGTGAGGATGGATTAACTTGGACCGTTAAAATAAGAAATGACGTTAAATTCCATGATGGAGTACCACTAACAGCCAAAGATGTAGCGTTCACTTTTAACACAGCAGCAGATGCAGCTGGTGAAGTGGATCTTTCCATGCTGGAAAAAGCTACAGCCATCAACGATGAGACCGTTGAATTTAAACTAAATGATAACCAGGCTACATTCATTAATAAACTCTCAGTGATCGGGGTCGTCCCGGAACATGCCTATAACGAAAACTATGGTCAAAACCCCATAGGTTCAGGCCCGTACAAATTCGTGCAATGGGATAAAGGTCAGCAGGTGCTTCTCGAAGCAAATCCGGATTATTATGGTCAACAGCCATACTTCAAAAAGCTCACCATAGTATACATGGAAGCGGATACTGCTTTTGCAGCCGCCAAGTCAGGACAGATCGACCTGGCTGAAATTCCGTCTTCTTATGCCAATCAGAAAGTAGACGGCATGAAAATAATATCACTTGATTCCATTGATGCCCGTGGAATAAGCTTCCCTATGCAGGCAAATACAGGTAAAAAAACAGAGAATGGCTATGCTATAGGAAACAACGTAACCTCTGATGCTGCAATAAGAAAAGCATTGAACATAGGAATAGACAGGCAGGCTCTGATCGATGGCGCATTGAACGGACAGGGCCAAGAGGAATTTACCGGTGTAGATAAATTGCCGTGGGGTAACAAGGAAGCTATTTTTGAAGACGGAAAAATAGATGAGGCCAGGAAGATCCTAAGCGATGCCGGATGGACAGATACGGACGGTGATGGCATCGTTGAGAAAAACGGACAAAAAGCTGAATTTACTTTGCTATACGCGGCAACTGCACTGGAAAGGCAGGCATTGGCAGTTTCTGTAGCAGAAGAAGCAAAAAAGATCGGTATAAGCATTAACCCTGAGGGTGCAAGCTGGGATAAGATCGATACCCTTGCCCATTCAACTCCAGTGGTCTTTGGATACGGTTCACTTGATCCTACCGACATGTACCTGAAATACTACAGCAAGAGCTACAATCCTGGGAATTACAATAATATAATAATGTACAACAACTCTGTTGTTGATGCCTATTTGAGAAAAGCCATAACCAGCTCTGATCAGAACACTGCCAATGAGAACTGGCAGTTGGCTGCCTGGGATGGTAAAACAGGATTCTCTGCAAAAGGAGATGCCACATGGCTGTGGATGGCAACGATCAATTATGTGTACATTGTAGATGAGGACGTAGACATGGGAACTCCAAAGATCCAGCCTCATGGTGCTGATATCTTTGGAAATATCCTTGAATGGAAGCGCACGTAAAGTAGGGTAACAAACATGTCTGTTCTTAAAATAGACCTCTAAAAGGGTTTATGGAACTGAGGACTTACAGCTCCTCAGTCAATCTCTTTTTTAGAAAATGTATTTAACAGACATTTTTAGGAAGTATGATCTGAAATGTAATGGAAGGATAAGAAAAATGAAACAAAAAAAATTCGGGATATTTATTGGAAAAAAGATCATCAGGTTAATCATCCTTTTAATAGTTGTTTGCATTGCCAGTTTTTGGCTTGTTGAGCAGTCTCCGATAGATCCTGTCAGAGCTTATATCGGGGAAATGAGCATACAGCCGGAACAAAGGGCAATATTGGAGGAATATTGGGGAGTTAATACTCCTTCGCATGAAAAATTCTTCAATTGGGCAGGAAATGTTCTCAAAGGGGATCTTGGGATCTCATTGATCTATAGAATGCCTGTTACTTATGTAATCAAAGAACGGTTTACAGCATCTCTTATTTTAATGGCTTCTTCCTGGTTATTGTCAGGGATCGTGGGTTTCATTTTAGGGATAATAGCAGGAATGAAAAGCGGCAGCCTAATCGATAAAGCGATAAAAACCTACTGTTATGTGCTGATTGCCACTCCAACATTCTGGCTGGCATTGATTCTGTTACTTGTGTTTTCAGTTTATTTAGGGTGGTTCCCCGTAGGTTTAAGTGTACCTATAGGTCTTACAAGTGAAGAAGTGACCTTGTTCGATCGTGTGCAACATTTGATCCTCCCGACGCTTACTTTGAGTGTACTGGGGGTTGCTCAGATTGCAATGTTCACCCGTGAAAAATTGATCGAGATCCTGTCAAGTGATTACGTATTATTTGCAAAAGCAAGAGGAGAAAAAGGATTTGATCTGGTACTGAGGCATGGGGTCAGGAACGTGGCACTTCCGGCTATCACACTGCAGTTTTTAGGATTTAGTGAATTGTTCGGAGGAGCAGTCCTGGTCGAGCAGGTATTCTCGTATCCTGGAATTGGACAGGCCACAGTAGCAGCAGGCTTGAGGTCTGATGTGCCTCTTTTATTAGGCATTGTTCTAGTCAGCGCTTTGTTCGTCTTTTTGGGGAACCTGATCGCTGATATCATATACGAGTTCATCGACCCCAGGATAAAACAGCAGGAGACAACAACATGAGTACTGCTGCAACGATCAACAAAGGATTGTTCAGAGGATTGAATCTAAGGCAGAAGACAATTCTGTTAATAAGTTTCATGTCACTGCTATTGATCGCAATTGTGACGTCCAGTGTCTTTATAGACGGTGGGTCGTTATCTACTGACTTTGGATCAAAGAACCTTGCTCCCTCTCTTGATCATCCATTTGGGACCGACTGGATGGGAAGGGACATGTTCATAAGAACTCTCGGAGGGCTGGGTTTAAGTATATTGATTGGTGCCATTGCTTCCACGATCAGTACTCTATTGAGTGTGATATTAGGCTTACTTTCAAGCGTGGGAAAAATAGAGGATTCCTTTGTATCCTGGCTGGTGGACTTGTTCCTTTCAATACCGCATCTTCTTTTAATAATCCTTATTTCTATCGGGTTGGGCGGAGGTGCAACAGGAGTGATCATAGGAGTCGCATTTACTCACTGGACAAGCCTGACAAGAGTTGTAAGGGCAGAGATCAAGCAGCTAAAGACCCAGGATTATATCCAGATATCAAGAAATTTTGGCAAATCCAAGTGGTGGATAGCTGTAAAGCATTTTATGCCTCATTTGTTCCCTCAGTTCATATTAGGCACGATCCTAATGTTTCCACATGCTATCCTGCATGAAGCTTCGGTCACTTTTCTGGGATTTGGACTTTCACCCCACGAGCCAGCGATCGGTATAATTTTATCAGAGTCAATGAGGTACTTATCTGCAGGATACTGGTGGCTTGCATTCTTCCCGGGATTATCACTACTGATTGTAGTTCTTTCATTTGACATGATCGGAGAAAATCTGGACAAGCTAATGAATCCGAAAAAAGCTCAGGAATAAATTACCTTTAGGAATTATATCGGAATTATCAGAGAGTACAGATATTAAATTGAAAGGGATGAGTATGCTAAATAATGCTGAAATGAATATTGAAAAAAGGAAGGAGGGTGAAGCTCTATTAAAGATCAAGGATATTTCACTTTCTTTCTCTCAGTATGTTTCTGGACTTAGACAGACAGAACTCAAAGTGATCTCCAGTTTGAGTATGGAAGCATACAGTGGAGAGATCTTAGCTGTTGTAGGCTCAAGCGGATCAGGTAAAAGTCTGCTGGCACATGCTATCTTAGGAATTTTACCCTCAAACGCAAAACTTTTGGGCAAAATGGAATATAAGGGCCAAGAACTTACCCAAGAAAAAAAGGAAGAATTAAGGGGTAAAGAAATAGCCCTTATTCCCCAATCTGTAAATTATCTGGACCCTTTAATGAGGATCTCGGATCAGGTAATAGGAAGTGTTGACGAGAGAAATGCAGAGTTGATGAAGCAGACGCAGAGAGATATTTTCCGTAAATACGATCTAAAGCCAGATGTTGACAGAATGTTCCCCCATGAATTATCGGGAGGCATGGCCAGAAGAGTCCTGGTCTCTACTGCCTTAATTAACTCGTCAAAGCTCATAATTGCAGACGAGCCTACTCCGGGGCTGGATGAAAAGAACCTGAACGAAACACTGAGCTACTTCAGAGACATGGCAAATAAAGGATGTGCAGTGATACTAATTACTCATGATATAGAAGCTGCATTAAAGATCTCGGATAAAATCGCGATATTCTATGCTGGCACGATCTTAGAGGAAGCTAATATTGAAGACTTTAAAAACGACGGGGAGAATTTAAGGCACCCATATACTCGGGCCCTCTGGAACGCCCTTCCCCAAAATAAATTCCAGGCAATAAAAGGCCATCAGCCAATGCAGGATGAGATAATTGACGGGTGTTTCTTCTATGAAAGATGTTCCAGAAGGAATGAACTCTGCTCAAAAGGCACCCCTCAATTGAAAATGATTAAAGAGGGACTGGTGAGGTGCAATAATGTATCTTAAAGCTGAAAATATAAGTTTCAGATACAAAAAGGATAATTGGATATTAAGGAACGTGGACCTATCGTTAGGCAGCGGTGAGGTGTTGGGGTTAATAGGTGATAGCGGAAGTGGCAAATCCACTTTGTGCAAAATACTATCCGGTTATGAAAAAAACTACAGTGGAACTGTAAGTATAGATGGGACTGGAATTCCGCCAGGCATATATAACCCTATCCAGCTCATCTTTCAGCACCCGGAAAAAGCTGTAAATCCAAAATGGAAAATGAAAGATATCTTAAATGAGGGTCATGTTGTTTCACAGGATATTCTGGATTCTTTTGGAATAAAGAAGAACTGGCTTCACAGATGGCCCAATGAGCTTTCCGGCGGTGAGCTCCAAAGATTTGCTCTTGCAAGGGCTTTGAGTCCTAAGACCAAATTTTTAATTGCTGACGAAATAACAACAATGGTAGATGCTATAACCCAAGCTCAGATATGGGAAAGCATTTTAGATATCGTTGAAGAGATGAAAATAGGTGTCCTGGTCGTGAGTCATGAAAAGAATTTAATGAACAGATTGTGTCACGATGTTGTGCATTTATCTCACATAAACAATATTTGAATGTGTTATATCATATTTAATACGGGTCTTTCATACAGGTTAAAAATATTACAAAGCCGATGTGTGGGGCTGAATTCCTGTCTTTGTCCATCTTTAATTGGCAATGGCCGAAACTCAGCCCTCTTTTGCAGAGGGGCACAGATACGTCCTTAAGAGCGCATCCGTGCCAGAATAGGGGTTTTAGAGAAGGAATAAACCCTGGCTCAAGTCGATATTAATTGGGTCAGGATCATCTCTTTTCATTTGTTCTGATCTTATTCCGTAGTCTCGCCGTCAAAATCTGCTTCATTGGCTTCAGCTTCTTTCTTTGTGGCGCGCACGATCCCATCCTTGTGATGCGCCGGCGAATAGATGGTGTAGAGTTTCAGTTCATCTGTTCTTGAGGTATTGATGACGTTGTGCTGTGCTCCTGCAGGCACTACTACTGCGACCCCGTCACTGAGCTCATACTCATTACCGTCAATTATGCACTTTCCCTGTCCGCTCTCAAAACGGAAGAACTGGTCGTTTTCCTCATGCACTTCCATACCGATTTCTTCCAGAGGCTTGAGGCTCATGAGTACCAGTTGGCTGTGCTTTGATGTGTAGAGAACTTTACGGAAATTGCCATTTTCCAAAGTGGCATCTTCTATATCGATACAAAATCCTTTCATACTCTTAATATGACCTAATTACATATAAAATCGATAGCAGTAATATGATATTTAAAAAATAATTAAACTATCATAA
>NZ_MVQX01000033.1 GCF_002067275.1 Methanomethylovorans sp. PtaU1.Bin093
TGACCATAAACCTTGGTATTAGTGAAAAGAAGGCTTTACAAGCCTTCGCTGAGTGAGGATACTACAAGGACCCTATGTAAATTATATCAAAGCCTTGAACTATGGTATCGAAAGACTGGTCGAGACATCATATAGTCACTTTTTGTTTTTGAGCTTTTCAAGCAAAGATGATACTCTTTCTTTGGATCGCTCTGTTTCTTGAATGTCCTTTTTAATATCAATGCTCAGGATATCTCCCTCCTTGCTTCCTTCAGGCAATAAAGAAATAGGAATACTGATCTTAGTGGTTTCTTCAGATCTGACAAGTAATACAGCTGTCTCATTTTCTATCCTATCCAGAGTGGCTTCGATGACCATGTTCATCCCCTCAGTGAGTCTATAAGGTATCCTTCATTGTCATAGAGAAAGGCAGTATCCCCGTCATTGTTCCAGAATGGGTTACCACTTCCCCAATATAGCTCAGTTTCGGTATTGTACCCTTCTGCAGTGTAGAGAGTAACTGTTGCACCTGCTTCCAGCTGGAATGAAGGGAAAGTATACGTGTGTTTATCGCCTTCGTCTTTGATCTGCCAACCCCTGAGATCCACAGAAGAAGAACCTGAATTCTTGATCTTCACAAACTCGTCTTTAAGACTTAGACCACTGATCTCTATTCCCTCATCTGAGGTGCTTGTTTCAACCGGTGCAACTATTGTATTATCTGGAATGGATTTAGTTGTTGGATCCGCAGTGGTTACTTCACTTAGGGCACTGGTTTTGCTTGGAGCTGTCTTTTTAGTGGTCACTGTGTAGGTGGAACCGTCTGTTGTAATAGTAATTGTACCATGATCGTCCGTTCTGTAAACCGTGGATACGCTCTGAAGCCGTTGTAATATCTCAGCGTGCGGGTGTCCATAGTCATTATCTGCACCGACTTCGATAATGCTGACCTCTGGACCAACAGCTTGGATAAAGTTTTGTCCTGAACCTGAAGTACTTGCATGATGACCCACTTTGAGAATATCTGCATCTACATCGTAGCCATCAGCCATGATGCTTCCTTCTGCTTCAAGGCCGGCATCCCCCATGAGCAGGAACGATACATCTCTATCAGTGATCTTAAGAACCACAGAGTTTTCGTTAAGGTCGTCAGATTGCTTCTTCCCCGGGTTAAACACCCGGATCTCTATTCCTTGAGCAAGATCAATGGTTTCCCCTCTTTGTGCTACATGGAAGGGAATGTTCTTTTTATCGATTGCTGTCAACATTTTTTCATACGTCTGTGAAGTATGCGGGTATCCTGGGTCTATGAACTGGCCTATTGGATATTCATTAAGCATTGTGAGCATTCCTCCTATATGATCTGCATGTGGATGTGTTGCAACCACATAGTCCAGGGAAGATATCCCCTGTTCCTGCAGGAATGCCGTAACTGTGGGACCCGCGTTATTTTCACCTGCATCTATCAGCATGGTCTTTCCATCATATTCAACTAGAATGGAATCTCCCTGGCCAACGTCTATAAAGTGGACTGTCAGGTTACCGCTTTGAGGAGAATCTGATGCTGATCTTTCCGGTATGGAATATTGTATCTCAGATGTGTCTTCGTTTACAAGATCGGTCTCTGGTGCTTCTTTCACTGGCTCAGATATTTGTTCTGCTGTAGTGTCTACAATCTCTTGCTGCTGGTCAGCAGGCTTGGTTTGTTGATCGGAAGGTTGTCCTAAGATCCCAAGAAACACAAACACAGCAAAAAGTATCAGTATCCATTTTATTATTTTGTTCATATTTTCGCATCCAACAGAGATAATAAAAGTGAATGTGCATGTAACATATACTTTTCGAAATGTTGCCGGTCAATTTGAAAGGTTTATTTCCAGTGGAACTTTTGAGCTTGGAAAATCCGAGTCAAATCGAAATGCATGCCAACTGTGACACACAGTCCTTAATCGTGTACCTAAGGGAACTAATGAAAAAAGCCACTGTCGCCGCAAAGCGGCGTTTTTGCGGGGTAGGTGGGGAATTTGTAGGAGGAGAGAAAACGAGAGGCAAAGCAATTGCACTTTAATTTGGATTCTTGTTCAAATAAATATTATTCTATAGCCTCCGCTATTCTAACTCATCCGATCACATGGCTAGACCTGATTGTACTGCTGTTTGAGACTACAGCGATCTTACGGGAGATGCCGAGTTCTTTTAGTTCTTTGGAGAGCCGATTGACTTCCCGGTAGGATTCGACTATGAGGGGGGTTTCAGTGGGGGTATTGGTGCTGTTTGATAGGTTTCAGGTTCTTTTTACGTTCTCGGAAGGGGCGGATGATGCCTGAGTCCACGAAATATTGGCCGAAGATCTTCCTGAAGCCGATCTTAAGGACGCTGCACAGGTCTGCAAGGGGTTTTCTGGCGGCTTCCCAGAGGGAGTGGGTCTTGATAAAGACCTGGGTGCAGTGGTGTCTTACAGTATCCAGGATGCCTTCGGCTTTCCAGTGGCTGATGTACCGCCACAGGGACCGCTCCGGGATTTCTTAGAAATATCTTGTGAAAAGGCTTTTCAGCCCCTTCACGTCACGTTCATCTCTACGCCCTTCACTTCTGCACTGACCCCCGGGTTGTAGTAGGAGTAGGCTTTGCTTTCCTGGGCTGCTGCCTTTACAGGGAAGAGCGCCTTCATCTGCATGGTGAAGTTAAGCTCCTCACCCACCTGCATCTCATCGATGTAGAACACCACTTTGCGGCCTGCTATCTCATAGCGGGTGATGGTGCCGTTGTCCCTGAGGGCATCCAGGCTCGTTGTGACAGGAGTGAAACCAGTGGGTACAGCGATATCCACGATCATCATGCCGCTGGAATTGACCATGCCCCCGATGCCGGGCATGCCGTTGTACTTCACCCGTACATCTGCTGTCACGATGTCATCCACAGCCACGTTCGTGGCATCGTATGTAACGTTAAGCTCTATCTCCTTCTGTTCCGCCACATCCGGCAGGATCATATTGAACCTCTTCACAAGCTGGTAGCTCACTTCTCCTTCGCCTTCTATACCCAGGGTCACCTGTTTCGTATCCACAGGCACTTCCACTATCTGCACCACATCGAAGTTCTGCGGAGTTATCTTTACTTCGCTAAGTGATGCATTGTCAGCCGTCACCGACACCGTGGCATCGATATCCCTGCCAGCTGAAGCCGCAGCGGTCATGAGAGCCCTGAAAGCCATCACCGTATCCTGGGTGCTGGAGAAACCGCCCTGCGCATTCCTCTGTGCAGCTATCCATTTAAGGGACTGGCTTGCTGTGGGGTCCTTGGCTTCAATAAGGGCCAGCGTTGCGTATGCAGTGGTCTCCACATTCTTGCCCGAAGGCATTATTATTCCATAGGTATCATAACCATAAGGCCTGGATACCGGAACTTCATCATATCCCCAGTACGTACCATCCTCATCCTGCTTTGCCATTGCCAGCAGCTTGTCCAGTGCTTCATCGGCTTTAGAGCTGTCCAGCTTCTGCAAGGCCAGCGTACCGATGGCAAGAGCATACGGATCGTCCTGTGCGGCCAGATTTGCTTCCAGGTACTGCTGAGCCTTTGCCATTACCTCAGGGTTCGCACTCCCGTATTCCTCAAGCGCCAGCGTAGTATAAGCTGTCAGAGCGTATGCGCCATCCACACCGCCCATCATGTCCTGGTGTATCACAAAACCCACCGATTCCCATGAACCGTCTGCATGCTGGTGGGATCCTATCCATTCGGCAGCCTCCTTCAGTACATCCTCATCTATGGTAGTGATATCTCTGGCACCGCTGAACTGCGACAGTACAAAGTCAGTGAGCCACAGGCTGCCCTCCCCGTCACTTTCCCCGAACGCGGAGAAGGAACCGTCAGCGTGCCTGTAAGTAAGCTCCCGCTGATAACCCGTGATAATGTATGTTTCGGCCTTCGCCCGGATCTGCGGATTCTCCTGGCCTGTGGCCTTCAGGTACCGCAGCACTTCCACATCCGTGGAGAACAGCATCATGTTCTGTTCACCGCAGCCGTAAGGCATACCCAGCAGGTCATCAACACCGCTTATGGTCTGTGCCACTATGCTCGGTGTAAAGCTCACCAGGATCTTGCCCGAATCTTTCACCATATCAAAAGGCAAACCAGCATCCAGCACCACTGAAGCATTGCCGAGGATGCCATTGTCCACCACCTCTCTTGTAGCACCTTCAGGTTCCACGATCATGTCCTTCTTCACAGCATCCGCTTTTTCTGTGGTCTGTCCGGTGATCTCGAAGACATGGGTGCCTACCTGTGTTGGCCTGATGGTGAAGCTCACAGCACTCACACTGTTAGGAGCCACCGTGACCTGCTGTTTATCACTACCCACGAGCTGGAACCAATCCTCGCCTTTCAGGGTAAGGAAGACCTGCTGTTCCCTATCCAGGTAGTTATACACCTGTACTTGTATCGGGAACTGCTCGCCCCGTATGACAGCATACGGCAGGTCAGGGTCAATGAAGAAGTCCTGGAACACCTTGAGCTGGGTTTCGGAAATGCCTATACCCTGCGGTCCCGAGGATACTGCATGCAATCTCCAGGTGGTGATACTGTCAGGTGCGTTCAGATCAAGGTCTGCTTTTCCGCCGCTGTCAGTGAGCAGGTCGGGTATCCACACCCATGTTTCAGGGAAGAACTGGCGTACCCTCTGTACCTCAGCAAGAGGCTGCTCAGGCCCGACTGACCCCTGAGATGCGGTTGGATTGGGAACAGTGGGCTCTACTGCAGCTTCCTCCTGCACTGCCATACCTATGTCCTTTCCACCAAATCCGTCCATCACCACATCCTCCTGCGGAACTTCCACCTTAGGAACATTCAGTTCAGGTGAGGCCATGACCACCATGCCCGCATTGTCAAGCACATTGTAGGCCCCTTCCTGATACAAGTAATATGTGGGATGAGCCTCAGCCAGAGGCTCCATGAAGCGCTTTTCGAGCTCACTGAACACCTGCTGCAGGTTAAGCCGCCCTTCACTAAAAGCATAAACGGACTCATCCACAATGGATACACCTATCATGGCTTGGCTGCCCGCATCAAAGTTCACGGTCACATTATCCCCGGGCTTCACCTCTTCCTCGCTGAAGCTCGAAGCAAGGTCTACCTGGGTCTCGAATTGCACATCAAAGGGCAGTACATCCACAGAAACCTCATTGTTAGGGTTTATCATATACACCACTACTTTTGCTGTCGGGCTCATCTGTGTAGTTACGGGGATGCTGATATCTGATCCATCGCTTGTGGCAGAGTATACTGTCCTGCCGTTAGCGAACACATCATAGAATACAGTTCCAGGGTTGGTGGAGTACACTTTGAAGGTGATGGATCCACCCACTTTCGGCACTCCTTCACTGGTCTGGCTTATGTGTATGAAACTGGCGGAAGGTGAATATATGGCATTAAGGTTTACAGATGCATAGACGCCCGGTGTGTCTGCAGAAAGGCTCAGAGCCTGGGTTTTGGAAGGCACATCATAAGTAAGTAGATACGTGCCGTTCTTCGTTCTGATAGTATCCTGCTGCATCTGTTGGTAGTAATTCTCATCAGTAAAACTTGCAGTGATACTTACATCGGCATCCACCGGTTTACCTCCGGGGTCCTGGGTCACTAGCAGCACCTGCAAAGGCATCCCGGGTTTTATGGAATTTGACTCGGGTATGAGTTTCAGTACTACAGGTGACTGGGCTACAGTCAGCAGTTGTGTGGACTTCTCACTGTGACCTCCGGTATCGGTTACAGTTACATTTAGCATAAGGTTTCCTTGTCCCTCTGCACCGTAAGTGCCCGCTGCATACCCCACTTCTGGCAACTCAAAATCCACTGAACCGTTCTTGAGCGCAGATGTGAAGGTGGCATATTGTTCCCAGGTACCTACGTAGCGCATGGCCTCTACAGTAACATTGCCTTCAACCTGCTTACCGAAGAAATACTCTGCGGATACGGAGCCTTTTACCGGCTCGGATACAAGGAACCATTCTTTTGGGGTTGTTACCTGCACATCGAATTTGGGCAATACGTATTTTTCCACCCTGATGTCCACTTCAGAAATGGAACTGCCCGAAGTTGCCTTTATCTTCCATGTGCCCAGGTTGAGTTCTGATGCAAGGGGCAGGTCAAAGTAGGTCACACCATATTCATTGGAGGTTAGGTTCTCTTTGAATACCTTGACACCCTTCGCATCAGTAATGTCTACGGTCGTTTCCTGCTCAACAGGTAACAGATTATTGTTCACTGTAAGCAAGCGGCCGTGTATGGTCTGCCCGGGTTTGTAGATGGGCTTATCCGTTTCGATAAAGATAGGATTGTTCCTCACTACCTGCACAGTGGCCGTGAACTCTGTATCAGAACCTGCAGGTTTTGCTGTCAGGGTATACTGCCCTTCTTCCATCTCAGGCACTTCAAAGGAAGCTACTGCATTACCTGCTTCTGAAGTTGATGCCTGTACCAGTGGGATCACCTTATTGTTCGTATCCGTAAGTGTATAATCCACACATCTGACCACAGGCTGGCCTTCATTGAATGCAGCCATGGTCACAGCACTTTCCCCTCCTGAAAAAAGTGTCTTCGGCGCAAGTATCAGGAACTCATCACCTGAGATCGAAGAACCATCGCTGCATTGACCTGCAATGTTGGAAGGCGAGTCTTTTGAGTTCAAACAGCCTGAAATAAAGATAGATATCAACAACATTGATAACATTAGAAGCCTTGACCTTTTAGACATGGTAGTTACTCCCATTCTTGCATTTATACGTAAAAGTGGGTATAACTGCCGTATATACTTTGTTTAAGCTTCAAAGGAGTTCGAAGTTATTACAATGGGCAAACAGTAATGAACTCATTTTTTGGTAGAGGAAAAGAATAAAAAAATTAGAGGAAGGGTAAAATCCCTTCTCATTTTATAGCTTAGTCCCTTCTAACGAGGTATGCAACTGCAAGCAGACCTGCAACTGCAAAGAGTGCTTCAAAGCCTGGGGTTTTGGTTTCCTCAGTTGGAAGAGTAACATTGTCAGTTACATTGCTCTGCGTACCAGTTTCACTGCTTACAGGGGGTTGAAGTGCCATTTCAGCAGTTATCGCAAATGGAGAGAATCCCGGCGTCTTAGATTCATAGATCACGTAACCGTCGGTGCTGCTTCCCATTGTGGTAGGCAAAACTTCCCATGCAGTTCCGTTATATCTCTGTAGCTTCACATTCTCAGGGTCTATATCCATCTGCTGCATCCATGAGGTATTCACCTTGAACTTTACCTCTGGATCCTTTATGTTGGCCGATGTAGCAAAACCTGCCCTTCCGACCCAGATATTGACATATTTATAAATGGATCCTTCAGGAGTGCTGTTAACCAGTTTTGATCTGTTGTTCAGCACTTCTATGGTGGAAGTTGTTTCCCCTGCGTTCTTCAGGGAATAGAAACTGATCGACTGTATGGGATTTCCTTCCTTTGTGAACTGATAGGTCACATTGGTATTCATTCTAAGGTATTGGGTTTTTGCATCCTTCAATGCCAGATTAGTGAAATCCTCTACGGAAGCCGAAGCGCCGCCTCCACCACCACTACTACTGCTCCTGCTACTACCTCCACCGCCTCCACCGCCACTGGAAGACCTGGTTGTAAGGTCCTGACTCACTGCTATGCCTGCCAGTCCATCACTGTTGTACGGGACAAGAGTGTAAGTATAGGTCGTACCACTGCTCAAGCCGCTGTCGACATAGGATGTTGATCCGCTCACATTTCCAAGGACTGTATTGTCCCTGCTTATTTGTACCTGAGCGGTGTCGTTGGAAGCTTCCCATATCACTGTAATTGAGTTCCTCGTGATATCTGTTCCAGAAACACTGAAGATCTCCGGAAGGCTCATTGCAATGGCTGAATCATTGACCAATGTAGAATTGATGTTCCCTGAAGTATCTACTGTACGGATACCGATCGTGTAGGTAGTGCCCTCAGTAAGACCGGTTGCGTTGTAGGAATTGGTGGTATTGTCTGTTGTATTTGTTAAAAATGCATCATTGAGGTATACCATCACATGACTGAAATCGTCATCATCTGGATTTACCCATGCCCAGTTGATCCAGCTTGCATCGGCATCGGTTTCCTTAAGGTTAGTAACAGATGCCGGGGGCATGGCGTCTATGACGATCGCTGTTGCTGAATCATTTACCCATGTAGGATTAATGTTCCCTGAATCATCCACGGTCCTGGTGCTTATTATATATGTGCTACCTTCAAGAAGACCGGTAGAATTATAAAAAGCATTGGATGTGTTTTCGACGAATGTCCCGTTCAAGTATACCATCACATGACTAAAATCAACATCAACAGGGTTTGTCCAGGCCCATCTGATCCAGTTTGCACCTGCACTTGTTTCATTCAGACCTGATACAGGTGCCGGAGGGGTCGTATCGTCTGCACCTTCCACATGAAGGATGACAAGACCATTGCCAAAGTCTGCTACGTATACATAAGTGTTTGATACTGCAACATCATATGCAAAACCAGCTGTATTAAAGCGACCTTCCTCAATTGGAGCTGCAGGATCAGTGACGTTAAAGATCACAAGTCCATTACTATCGTCTGCGATGTATGCATAATTTCCAGAAATGGCAACATCATGTGCATAACTTGTAGTAACATTGCCTGTGAGTGTTGGATTAGCCGGGTCAGTAATATTCAGGATCACAAGACCATTATCGCCATCTGCTATGTAGGCATAATCTCCTGATACTGCAACTCCATTTGCATGGCCTGTAGTATTATAACTGCCTTTTAACACTGCTGCAGTCGGATCAGTAATATCCATGATCACAAGACCAGCATCACCGTCTGCTATGTAGGCATAACCGTCTGCTACAGCAACACTTTCTGCATTTCCAGCAGTATCATAATCTTTTGCGACCACATTTTCTGGATTTGTAACGTCTACTATACTAAGCCCGCTGCTATTGAACGCAACGTATGCATAATTTTCTGAGATTGTAACGCCATAAGCATGACCAGAAGAAGTGTCATAGCTATCGCTGAATACCGGTGATGCTGGATTTGTGACATTTAGAATTACAAGGCCGCTTACCCCATCGGCAACATACGCATGATTTCCAGAAACAGCAATATCATGTGCATAACCGGTAGTGGTATAATTGCCTGCAAAGGTTGGTGCAGCTGGATCAGTTACGTTAACGACCAAGAGGCCCATTAAACCATTGGCTATGTATGCATGATTGTCTGACAGGACCACACCATTTGCAAACCCTGAAGTGGTCGTAAAGGTAGCTACACTGTCTGGATCTGTCGGATCTGTGACATCCAGAACTGAAAGACCGCTTCTCCCATAGGCGACATAAGAATAGTTACCTGATACATCAACACAAGAAGCATCTGAAGAAGGAACGTTGTGTTCCCCTATAATGACTGGTGATGTAGGATCTGCGACATTTATAATTACAAGACCATTGGTCCTATCGGCTACGTATGCATTGTTGCCTGACAAGGTGACATCTATTGCAAATCCTGCAGTATCACGGGTTCCTGTAAGGGTCGGTGCGGAAGCGTTTGATATATTGAAGATCACAAGTCCATTGGTCCCATCAGCTATGTATGCATAGTTTCCTGATACGGCGATACCTCTTGCTGAGCCGGAAGTGTTATAATTGCCTGCAAAGGTTGGTGCGGTTGGGGTTGCTATATTGACGATCTCAAGCCCATTGTCACCATCTGCTACGTACGCATAACTGCCGTTTACAGCAACATCATAAGCATAACCGAGCGTATCATAAGTATTAGGATAACGGTATAGGTTTTCCGGATTACTTATATCTACTATTTCAAGGCCTCTGGTTCCGCTGGCCAAGTATGCATGATTGCCTGATACTGCAACACCTGATCCGAAATAACAAGAAGTATCTGTAATCGTTGGTGCTGCCGGGTTAGTGATGTCCACTGCTACCAGGCCATTCCCATCGGCCACATATGCATGACTTCCAGATATGACAATATTGTTGACTGTCGCGTTAATGGTGACCCTTCCTACCTCTACAGGATTGGAAACATCACTAACGTTCAGGACCAACATATCCTGTCCTTGTCCAACATAGGCATAATTGCCGTTTACAACAACAGTGGAAATACTTCCTCCGCGGTGGCTAATAAAGTCCTGCCCGGTAATAGCATTGGTTATACTGGCTGTATCATAGGTATTTTCATTATACTGACTAACAAAATCTACTTTAAGCTCTTCAGCTGCGCTGATCCCTGAGATCAGCAGCATTAAAAATACTGCGGCTCCTAAATAGATCGATCCACTTAACTTGAGTTGCACTTTATCACTCCAGTTTCAGTGGTCTCATCAGCAAATTCATTTTCAGGTGTTCAGTTCAGTCGTTTTGATATATGTGGAGGGGCTTCTGCTCTTCCTTTGCAGAAGACAATGGACTGCCATTATTCCCTGCTATGGGATAGATCCAACATCTTCTGTGACGCATTTGCACCTTTCTGAAAATGGTACGTTCGACCGCTTGAACGAATTATGACTGCGATCAGAAGTACAACAGGGATCAACACCTGTGTTTGCATGATCGGCACCACTTAGACTTTTAAACTCCGTTTCTGAAAGGAGATGTATTCATATATATATATATGCATATTTTACAGTCCCGCCCCCAATATTTAGAAAGAGTGGTGATAACAAAATAAAATACGATAGAAATTTTTGTAATTCAAGTCCGGATCTGAAATAACATTTCCAGGACTAAAAACCAACATCTCTATTACTTGGCGTATTCCCCTGCACGGTGGAAGTGCAGGGGATATACGGTCTCAGTTCTGTTTCCTCTTCAGATATACATACCCTGCAGTGACCGCGCCTATTACAAGAATAGCCGCTATTGAGATCCATAGTTTGGATTCTTCAGGCATTTGGTCTTGGTTTGTATCATCTGTTGGGATATGGTCGCTTGATGAGCCTTCTGAACTGATACCTGCATCCGCACCAGTAATTGAAGAAGCGGCAAGTGGTTTCTCAGCAGTTATGGCGAATGATGAGAATCCAGGTGTCTGAGACTCGAATAATACATAGTCCGTTGAGTTAGTTACTATGCGGGTAGGTAATACTTCCCACGCAGTTCCGTTATACTTCTGCAGTTTTATGTCGTCTGGACTAAGACCCATCTGCTGGATCCAGGAACTGTTCACCTTGAACATTACATGTGCATCTTTTATGTTAGATGCTGTTGCAAAGCCTGCCTTGCCAACCCATATGTTCACATATTTATAGATGGGTCCATCAGGACTGCTGTTAACAAGTTTTGACCTGTTGTTCAATACTTCGATAGTGGATGTTATCTGGCCAGAGTTCCTGAGGGAATATAAACTGATCGATCGTATCGGATTTCCTTCCCTTGAGAATTCGTAGGTTGCATTTGAATCCATTCTAAGGTAAGCGTTTGCAACATCTTTGATTGCCAGATTTGCAAAGTCCTCAACTGAAGCTGCACCTCCACTTCCTCCACTGCTACTTTTTTTGCTGCTGCTTCCACCACTTCCTCCTCCGCTGCTACCCGACTTGGTTCTCAGGTCCAGACTTACTGCTCTACCTTCCAGACCATCCTGGCCATATGGGGTAAGAGTATATGTATAAGTTCTGCCACTGCTCAAATTACTGTCTACGTAACATGCTGGTCCACTCACATTACCAAGGATCATGTCATCCCTTGTTATTTGCACCCTGCTGGTGTCAGCTGAGTTTTCCCATGTAAGTGTAATAGAAGTTTTTGTGATATTCGTTCCAGAGAGGTTTGAGATCTTTGGAAGCTTCACTGTAGTGGCTGAATCATTGACCCACATTGAATTAATATTGCCTGAAGCATCCACTGTACGAATACCGATGGTGTGAGTGACATCTTCGGAAAGTCCCGTTGCATTGTAGGAATTTACAGAGCTATCGGCAGTATTTGTAACAAATGCCCCATCTATGTAGATCATCAGATGACTGAAATCAACATCATTCGGGTTTGTCCATGTCCAACTGATCCAAACCGAATCAACATCATTTTCTCCCAGATCTGTTATAGATCCAGGTGGGATCAGATCTGTCGGAAGTGCAGTTGTTGCTGAATCGTTAACCCATGCAGAGTTTATGTTACCGGATGTATCTACTGTCCTGATGCTTATTGTATGTGTGCTGCCTTCAATAAGACCTGTCGCGTTATAATATCCTTCTGATATGTTCGTTACAAAAGCTCCGTCGAAGTATACCATCGCATGACTGAAATCAGCGTCATTAGGGTTTGTCCATGACCATCTGATCCAATAAGAGCCAGTTCCAACTTCGTTCAAAGCTTTTACAGGTGCAGGGGCTGTGGTGTCAGGCTCATTTGATCCGTAATCCACTTGAAGTATGACAAGGCCGTTATCAAAATCGGCTACGTATACATAATTGCCGGATACAGCAACGCCATATCCATAACCAGCAGTATTATAACTGCCTGCAAGTGTTGGAGCAGAAGGGTTAGTGATATTCAGGATCACAAGACCATTACTGTCATCTGCTATGTATGCATGATTTCCGGATACAGCAATGTTCTGGGCAGAATTAGTGTCATAGCTGCCTTTAAGTGTCAGTGCAGCAGGATCACTTACATCCAAGATCACAAGACCATTAGCACCATCAGCTATGTATGCATAGTTACTGATAGGGACTACGAAAATACCATATGAGTGCCCAGCAGTATTATAACTGTTTTCTATAAGAGGCATGGCTGGATCGTTTATGTTGATCATTATAAGACCGCTGTCGCCATCAGCTACGTAGGCATAACTGCCTGATATTGCGACATTTTCAGCCTTGCCAGGAGTGTCACAGCTGCCTTTATAAACTGGTGCAGACGGATCGGATATGTCTACTATGACAAGGCCATTTTCACCATCAGCTATGTATGCATAATTCTCTGATACAGCAACATCCCATGCACAGCCAGCAGTATTATATGTCCCTTTATATGCTGGTGCAGACGGATCGGATATGTCTGCTATTACAAGGCCATTGATATCATTGGCTACGTATGCATAGCTACCTGAAACGGCAACATCACGTGCATACCCAGTAGTAATGTAACGACCTGCACTGGTTGGAGAAGATCTGTCTGCAATGTTTATTACCGAAAGACCCATGTAACCATTGGCTACGTATGCATAATTGTCTGCTATGGCAACACCAGATGCATAACCGGACATATCATATTTACCTGCAAAAGCTGGTGCTGCCGGATTTGTAATATTCACTACAGCAAGGCCACTTCTGCCAAATGCTACATATGCATAGTTGCCTGATACAGCAACATCATATGCATTGCCTGCAGTAGCACGATAGACCGCTGAACTCGAAGCATTCGCTGGATCACTGATGTTCACTATCACAAGACCACCGCCGTCACCATCGGCTACGTATGCATAACTGCCTGATACAACAACCCCTCTTGCAAGAACCTCAGTGTCATAGGTGTCGGCGAGAGTCAGCGAGGAGAGATACGTGATGTTTATTATTACAAGACCATTAGTACCATCGGCCACATATGCGTGATTGCCTGCTACTGCAACATCGTATGCGTTTCCTGCAGTGTTATAAGTTCCCTCGAAGCTGGGTGAAGAGGGATCAGCGATATCAACGACCACAAGGCCGTTAACACCATCAGCTACGTAGGCATAACTGCCGTTTACAGCAACATGGGATGCCACCCCGGCAGTATTATAAACCCCTTCAAGTGTTGGTGCCGCAGGATCGCTGATATCCACAATTATAAGACCGTTAGTACCATCGGCTATGTATGCAAAATCGCCTTCTATAGCAACGCCACAAGCATTGCCAGAATTATAAGCATAAGTTCCTAAGATCGTTGGTAAGGCCGGATCTGAGATATCTACTGTCACAAGTTCGTTCTCACCATTGGCAATGTATGCATAGTTCCCAGATACAGCAATATTGTTCACTAAAGATGAAGTAGTTACCCTTCCCACTTCAAATGGATCGGAAACATCAGTGATATCGATCACCAGCATATCCTGTCCCTGTCCGAGATATGCATAATTTTCGGCTGCTACAACGTTCGAAATGCTTCCACCAAAGTGACTGACAAGATCCTGTCCCTGTGTCGTAAAACTATTGGTGATACCATCAGCATTGTAGTTATTTACATCAATTTGGCTAACAAAGTTCACGCTGAGCTCTTCAGCTGAAACTATTCCTGCGAACATTATCATACAAAATAATGCGATTCCAAAATAGATCGATACGCTTAACTTGAGTTGCATTTATGTCACCTCAATACTTGTGGTTTCACCAGCAGATTCATCTTCAAGCTCGGTTCTTCTGTATGTAAATTCTGTTCATTTACAGATATTAGTGTTACATTATCACTGCTACAATTCACATCGTTAATAGGTGGAACTTTTCCACCGCCAGGAAGATGGTACATTAGACCGCTTGCAAAAAACATCAACGCGATCAGAAGTACAACAGGAATTAATCTCTGTTTTTGCATGATCAATACCACTTAGTCCGTTTTTTATGCCCCTTTATCTAAAAGGAGTGACACCATCTAAAAGAGGAACCTATATAAATATATGTACATTACACTGTATGCTTATCATTATAATGATGAAATTGATCAACAAAACATAAATAAATGGGGTTTACGGAAATACCGATAATATACCAAAAGCCAAAAACAAAGTCACAGAATAATATCACTAATAACTTTTTGTCTTTGAGATTTCGCATAATTCTTTATAAGTTCATTTTATAATTAGTAAATGGGGGATCTAACTTTGCTTAGATTGTACAATAGCATGACTCAGAACCTAGAGATATTTGAATCCGAGGAGAATGGAAAAGTAAAGATGTTCACATGCGGTCCATCTATCTACCAGCCTGCGCACCTGGGGAATTATCGTACGTTCCTTTTTGAGGACATTCTTTTACGTTACCTGGAATTTACCGGTTATGATGTGAAGAGGACCCTCAATTTCACAGATATAGAGGATAAAGCCATAATTGAGTCAAATAAAAACTTAACAGATGTTTTCAGCCTTACCAACAGTTGTGCTGCCAAATTCTTCACAGATATTGCTGCTCTTATGATCAAAAAACCCACATATAACCCCAGATCTTCTACTTCAGTGGGTAAGGCCGTGAAAATAATAGAGAATTTACTTCAGAAGGGGCATGCTTACTGGTACAGGGGGAATGTGTACTTTGATATTCGTTCCTTCAAAGATTTTGGAAAGCTGAGCCATCTTAAAAGTTCTGACTGGCCTGCAAAGATAAGGCGTTTTCATAAGGACACATATCCAGGTAATAACTGGAATATAGGTGATTTTATACTCTGGCATGGGCATCGTACTGAAGAGGGTTTATCGTGGGAGTCGTCTCTGGGACGAGGCAGGCCCTCATGGAACATCCAGGATCCTGCAATGCTATGTGATACGCTCGGCCCCACAGTTGATATCTGGTGTGGCGGTGAAGATAATCTTGTAAGGCATCACGATTACAATATAGCTGTAATGGAATCCGTTACTGGAAAAAAACTTTCGAGTTACTGGTTGCACGGTGCACATTTGTTAGTTGAAGGAAAGAAAATGTCCAAGAGCAGGGGTAATGTCATATATCCGGAAAATTTGCTCTCAAATGGTTATTCCGGAAAAGAGATACGTTTTTTCCTTATATATGCCCATTATAGGGAACGTTTGAACTTTACCTATAAGTCTATGGAACAAAAGACTCAGCGTTTAAGGGATCTTCTAGTGAACATAGATAAACTGAAGAAACCATCATCGGATAAAAACCTGGAAGATACTAAAGCCTCAGAAATAATAAAAAAAATGGTTCCCACATTTAACAGCCACATGGACAATGATCTTGATGTACTTTCAGCTTTTGACAGCCTGGAAGGTACGATCGTGGAACTTGGTTATCTGCATGACAAGGGAAATATAGGAAAAAGAAATGTTGAAGACCTTATATCCTCTATTTCACAGATCAATACAGTACTAAGAGTATTGTGATATTGTGTGTCCGGGCTCAAAAACATTATTTAAAACACCGTATGTAACAAACCACATGGCGATCATTCGCCGACCAGTTTCCTGGTGATCTCTGCAACACATTTTCCCTGAAAACGGAATGTAACAAGCTCGTGCTTTGTGGGTAACTTTCCAATCCCATTGCCAGCCACAGAAGATGCACCATAAGGTCCCCCATTGACATCATTGTGAACACTGATACCTGGGCATGTATATGGTATTCCAACTATGACCATGCCGTGGTGGAAAAGACCGTAGAGAATCCCAGTATGGTTGATTCCTGTACTCCGTGCTGGGTTGCTGAAGACGTGAATATGCTACCCACTTTATTCACAAGCCCTCCCTTTGAACACAGACCTCCTGTTCGGTCTATGACTGCCTGTATCTGAGACAGGACCATTCCAAAACAGGTAAGAACACCGAAAATCATACCGCCTGCTTCTGCGAGTTTATCAACTGTTGCTACCGTGGATATGAGCAAACGATTTTTTTGTCTCAGTTGCCCCCATTTTTTAAGTAACTCTTCATTAAACGTTTCTGTACCTGGAAAAGTCCTACTTCTGCCCCATCACCTCTCTTGCACCCGCAGCTGCAGCTTCTGCCATTATGTAGATATGTCCATAAAGGCTGTAGAATATCACATTACTATAGCAAAAGAGAAGTAGAATATCTGTAAGTTAGACTAGGATGCAACTGATCACATGGCAATTAAAGCTAAATAGTATTGTTCCAAGTACTGATAAGAGTACTTGAATGAGGTGTTTAACGTGGTCGTAACTTTGCAGGAACATTCCGGACAATTCAGACTTACAATTCCAAGGGATATAGTGGATATGGAAGGTTTGCAGAAAGGGGATAGGTTCAGGATCATAAAGGTGCAGGGATACTTAGCATTGGAGCCTGTGAGATAAACTATATGCATCTACATGGATCTGTATGCGCCTGCATGTAGAGCAATTGTCCAGGTAAGGGGTAAGTATGAACTGCTCATTACTCTGCAATTAACCACATTCTAGTCTTTTTGCCTATGTTTGCCCTTGCTTCTATACTTCAATGGATCCAGTGGATGCATTGGTCCCATGGGAAATCATACGCAAGACTTGCCCGATTTGAGCCGGGCATGACCGTCTAGGAGCCCCGTGGTGAAGAGATTTATTCATGGGTAAGGTGTTAGTACCTCTGAAACCGTCCTAGAGCTTCCTAGGAGCTTCTGTTATTAATAAAAAATTTAAGAGTGGAGAATTTACCTTTTCAACCCTGAATATAACTCATTGAAGTAAGGAAAGAGACCAGAGAGTTACCATACCCTATTTTTTCGGGTTATATTTTCAACACAGATACCGGATAAGGCAAGTGTAGAGCCTTCAATGTTACCATACCCTGTTATCACGGGTTATCTCTTCAACCAGATACCATAAAAGCTAAATCAATTAAGACTTATATGTTACCATACCCTATTTTCGCGGGTTATATTTTCAACTAATAAGCCTATCTATATGTTTAAGGTTCAAATTGTGTTACCATACCCTATTTTCTCGGGTTCTATTTTCAACGGGTTACAAGGGCTTTCTATATACTGTTGTAATGTGCGTTACCATACCCTATTTTCTCGGGTTCTATTTTCAACCGGAACACCAGCCATACATAAACGCCAGCGGTAACACGTTACCATACCCTTTTTTCTCGGGTTATATTTTCAACACAATTGATATGATAGGCTCTATGGTAAGACCCTACATGTTACCATACCCTATTTTCACGGGTTCTCTTTTCAACATTGCATATGTGATGTGTAACGATGGGAAAGAAAGAGTTACCATACCCTATTTTCGCGGGTTATATTTTCAACACATTTCAAAAAGGTAAGGATAAAATATGGGTTTATAAGTTACCATACCCTATTTTCTCGGGTTCTATTTTCAACCAGACAACAACTTGCCAAAAATTGTTGAACAGATAGCGTTACCATACCCTATTTTCTCGGGTTCTATTTTCAACCCCTCTCAGGAGATGTCGAAAGATGCAGAATACTAAGGTTACCATACCCTATTTTCTCGGGTTCTATTTTCAACGAGGAAAAGAAGATGAGCTATACTGAACTAGTAAGTTACCATACCCTATTTTCTCGGGTTCTATTTTCAACGCAAAATATGGCCTTACTGTCGAAGATGTTAATCCCAAGTTACCATACCCTATTTTCTCGGGTTCTATTTTCAACAAAAACTATTGTATGTGAAGATGTACAAATAATGAAGTTACCATACCCTATTTTCTCGGGTTCTATTTTCAACCTGAAAAATACGCCGATGCAATAGACACCATTACCAGTTACCATACCCTATTTTCTCGGGTTCTATTTTCAACAAAAAGGTTCGGTAACGGTATAGGTGAAGTGTTCGAGTTACCATACCCTATTTTCTCGGGTTCTATTTTCAACAACTAGCGTAGACAACCGAACAATCTCAATCCTCCGCGTTACCATACCCTATTTTCTCGGGTTCTATTTTCAACATGAAAGATTTAATATAGAAATTGCAAATAGTAAAGTTACCATACCCTATTTTCTCGGGTTCTATTTTCAACTCGCATCTCCTCTATCACCAAGGCTTGTCAATATTGTTACCATACCCTATTTTCTCGGGTTCTATTTTCAACTGTATGTTTTTTTCCTTTAAATAACTATTTCTAGCCGGAAAATGCTTCTTTTTTTGCTGTTGATGTACAGACCTGTTTTTGACAGAGGGATATATAAAGATTGGAACAGATCAGTCCTTAGGGGCTTGTTATCAGATGGAAAGATGTTTGATCTGTTCGGGAAGCGGTTTTATTGACATTACGTTTTCCTTGCAGTTCTCACAGATAGGAACTATGGTGATGTTGTCATCGTTTTCAAGTTCCATGTCAAAAAGGCTGTCGCTCATCTCCTTAAGTTTCCTTGCAGGTATCTCCCCTGCAAAAACACTGTACTGGATCCTTGACAGTCCATAATACTGGAGCAGTTCTGCTATCTTCGATCTCCTGCCGTTATCCTCGATATCGTAGGCAACTAAAACATACTTTGAATTGATGACCATCACCTGTTCTGGAAAACAAAAGGCAAATATTCAGCACCCTCAAGTACATATGCCCTGAACTTCTTAGCCTGCTCTGAAATGATGTTTTCAAAAGATCTCTTGCCACTCTCATACTTCGTTTCTGATTCCAGTTTCTCAAATATCTCATTTGCAAACTCCTTCTTGAAATGGTCCTTCATCAGACAGGTCTCTCCCTCCAGAACATAATCATTTACAGAAACCTGCTTTCTTCCGACCATTGTCAGTACCACCCTATCCACCACAGGCTGTCTGAACTCTTCTGTCAGGTCATAGACCAGCGCCTCCTGGTCCCTGTAGGAAGCATGCAGCACACCCCTGTAAGGATTAAGGTTCGCAGAGATCACAGCATGTCTTACCTTAGAATACAGGATGCCATAGCCATAACTCAGCATCACATTAACGATGTCTGGAGAAGGATGCTTTATCCTGCCGGCAAATCCAAGCTCCTGCGGTAGCATATCCGCAAATGAAGAAAAATACAGCCTTGAAACACTTCCCTCAA
>NZ_MVQX01000034.1 GCF_002067275.1 Methanomethylovorans sp. PtaU1.Bin093
GCAGACATGGTACCCAACATGCCACCAGGAATGGGCGGCATGGGTATGGAATAAATATTTACAAACAGAACAGAGCGCAGTATATCTGCGCTTAAAACCCTTTTTTTCTATTATTCATGAAAGGTCTTATTTTTCAAGACAATGCAATATATCTGCCGGATTATATCGTGTTCTGATGATCCTGGTCCTTCCCCGCATTCCCTTTCCGGAAAAATCAGCGTCTATATATTGCGAAGAGTTGAGTTTCTCCACCAACTCGTAGAAGCGAGTGTATCCAAGCTGTGTTGTCTCATGGAATTCCTTGTAAAGTTCCCCGGTCTGAGGTTCCTTGCCCTGTGCTATCAGGCGTAGCAATGTTTTCTCATGTTCATTTAGTGTACCGATATTACGACACAGGTGTAAAAGTCGGGAAGCTTCGTATGCTTTTTCCACATCCTCTATAGAAACGATGCGACTTGCTTTTCTCTCTGCGTTAAGGCCAGCTCTCTTGAGCAGATCGATACCTATACGCAGGTCGCCTGTAAGGTCTGTGTATTCTACTATCTTTTCCTGTACTTCGGCGGGCACGACATGCGGAAAGAAAGCATGAAGTACTCTGTTGTTGATAATGTCCTGTATCTCCCTGGATCCATATCGTGGAAAGGCGATCTCCTCCGGCAGAAATACCGACCCGACCCTGGGGTCGAACTTGTACATGGTACCAGTATCGCTTACAATAGCTATTACCCCAATACGTGCTCCAGGATATTGTTCATGTGCTCTTAAAAGGGAGTACATCACTTCATCAGCATGACCTTCATGGAAAAGATAATTAATGTCATCAAGGGCAACCACAAGTATCCTGTCAGAGGTGATCAGATGGTTCACAACTTTCTGGAAAACCTTCCCAAAGGATACGCCCGACGATGGAGGAGAAACCTTTAACAGATTTTCATATATCTTGGCCATAACGGCAAAACGGGTGGAATCTATCTGGCAATTGATCTTCACAAAGACTATGTTCTTTACATGTTCCTGCAGTTCACTGAATACCTTTTTAACGGCGGTTGTCTTCCCGGTACCAGGGGGACCACTTATGAGACAATTCAGAGGACGCATACCCCTTACAGCAGGCCTCAAGGCAAATTTTAATGATTGCAGCTGACTATCCCTGTGAGCAAAATATTCCGGAACATGGTCAAGTTCAAGTATTTCGGGATTCCTGAATATAGTTTCATCCCACATCAACATGTCCTTGCTCAATCAAATGCCTCCCTTATTCATGAAGTAGATTACATTATATTAATATAAAATGTTGGTTCAATAGTATCTGAACAACGTGTCAAGAAAAGCATGGTGAGATCACCTTAGAGATATTTTCTCATCACAATGGCATCCGAATGAGTTTCGTCATCAAAAAACCGATGTATCCTTCCTGCTTCCTCAAAACCATTCTTCTCATAGATATTTTTTGCAGCTGTCCATTGAACTGAAACTAGCAGGATCATACTTGAGATGCTGTATTTTTCAGTGGTCCTCCTGGACAGCTCTGAAAACAATAATTTTCCATATCCTTTCCCACGATGCTTTTTAAGGATGCCTATCGAAGATATATAAAGCTCTGATCCGGCGACCATATGGAGCTTACTGATACTGTGATTAAGGTTGAACATATCCTCTTTTATTTCTTCAAGGTAGTTCCATATCTCCGAGGAAATATATCCGCAAACCTGTCCGTCTACTTCCAAAACTAAGAAGCCGTCTGGAAAAGTTAAGATCCGGTCTAAAAATACAGATCGATCCTCACACACTGTTTCACAAAACGATTCGTGCTCGATCTCCATGATATATCCGATATCGTTTATTGCAGCATTCCGGATTTCTATCTCTTCCAATGAACCACCTGAACCTGATGTGCTTCTTGTATGTCAGATATATACGATCAGCCAACAAGTGCAGCTATGCTCGAAACAGCTTCTGCAAGTTTTTCTACTTCTTCTATCGTATTGTACAGAGCAAAGGATGCACGTACAGTGCCTTTAAGCCCAACGCTCTGTATTGCGGGCATAGCACAGTGGTAACCACTACGCACGCAGATCTTACACGTCTGATCAAGGATAATGGCCACATCATGCGGATTCATGCCATGTACATTGAAAGGCACAACTCCAGCTCTGTTCTCAGGACCATACACCTGCACCTGAGGGATCGCAGCCAGCAGAGAAGCAGCTTTCTTTGCCAGTGTTGTTTCATGCTTCTCTATATTCTCAATACCTGCATCCTGTACATATTCCACGGCCCTGCCAAGGCCAATGACTCCGGGAATATTGGGCGTCCCTGCCTCAAAACGTGCAGGGCTTGCTTCTATCTGGTAACTGTCGATCGATACAGAACTCACCATACCCCCTCCTAAGTACATTGGTCTTATGGAATCAGGATCCCTGAGACAGAGAATACCGGTACCCTGAGGTCCCAGTAAACCCTTATGCCCTGGAGCTACCAGAAAATCCGCTCCTACTTTTTTCATATCAAGAGGCATGTGCCCTGCGGACTGAGAAGCATCTATAAGCATCTGACAGCAATTTTTATGAGCTATCCGGACCATTGTCCTGATATCCTGTATCGAGCCGAACACATTTGTCACATGGTTGACAGCTACCAAACGTGTTTTATCTGTTATGGATAAATCGATCTGTTCTGGGTCCACAACCCCTTCCTCATTGGCCTGTACAACTGTTACCTCTACACCCTGGTCCCGCAACCTCAACCATGGCAACAGGTTAGAATGATGTTCCACGATGGGAACTACCACATGGTCCCCACGGTCCCACTGCAGGCCGTAAGCCACCATATTGATACTCTCTGTGGCATTTCGGGTGAAAACAGTTCCTGTAACATCAGAGTTAAGGAACGATGCAACCGTCTCTCTGGCATTTTCATACCTATCGGTGGTCATTCTTGCAAGTCTGTGAGCGCCTCTGCCATGGTTGGCTGCATATTTGTAAAAATATTCTTCCATGGCTTTTACTGCCGGTACAGGCGTCTGTGTTGTGGCAGCATTGTCCAGATATATAAATTCCTCAAGAAGAGGGAAATCTTTTCTTATTGCTGGCAGGTCGTACATGCGACCTAATACGCCAGCCTGTAAAAAATAGTTTTGCAGGCTATTTCGCCTGAAGACCACCGACCATGAAACGGTACAGGTCCATATCTTCTGGGTCAAGCCTGCCTCTGATCACTCCACCTACCACTGTATGGCAATCAGTGGATGAATGGCGGGGATCATTTTTCCTACTTTTCTCTTGTATTTTTGTATTCATATTACACCTCATCTCTCGTTTTAGACAGGGGAAGCCTCAGATATTATTATTTACATAGTAAACATATTTATCATATTTTGGCTTGCTGAAACTTCTATTTAGCTTTAATTATATAAATATCTGCCGCCCGTCAGATATATGGTACAAGGTTGGCGTCGAAAAACATATAATACATGCAGAAGAGTTTCGATACTAATGCCTGAGATCATCATAAACGACTCCCTTACTTACATAGAGGGAACACAGCGTGTGTTCACGGAAGAGGAGACCCTTCAAAGGGTGCAGCCCCTGCTCAAGGATATCGGAGTGACCCGCATTGCCAATATCACAGACCTTGATAGGGTAGGCATACCTGTATTCTCCAGCATCAGGCCCAGTGCGGCTGAGGGCGCCATCTCCGTATACTCCGGAAAGGGAGCAAATGAGGTACAAGCGCGTATCTCTGCGATCATGGAAAGCTTTGAGAGATGTCTTGCGGAGCGTAGCGGTGTAAATAAAGATGTTAAGGAAGGCATAACTTCCCGCGAGTTCATAGAAACTCCGGAAATTGCCAGTGGAAGTTATGATCTTATCGAGCCAAGATCGCTCCTGCCTCCCGAAAAGCCGATACCTTCTTCCCGTATTGAATGGACGACCGGATGGGACCTGCTGAAAAAAGAAGAGGTCCTTGTACCCTCCAATGCTGTATATCATCCGTACGATGCGCCTGGACTGTCTGTGAAGCTTTTCCGTACCAATACAAATGGTCTGGCGGCAGGTAACACTATTGAAGAGGCTATTTTTCATGGACTGCTGGAAGTTCTGGAAAGGGATGCCCTAAGCATTGCTGAGTTCAACCGTTTTCCCGGGAAGGAAATAATACTTACAGAAGATGACGGGGAGAACTACAGGCTTGCCCAGATGTGCAGAGAGAATGGCATTGACCTCAAACTCTGGCTGCTGTTCCATGACACTGATGTTCCTACAGTGGTAGCGGCCATGGATGATGTACGGCTGAAGGACCCTGCACTGCTTGTAATGGGTGCGGGTTCACACCTCGACCCTTCCATAGCTGTGAGACGAGCTATCACCGAGGCCGCACAGTCAAGAGTGGTACAGATACATGGCGCCAGAGAAGACACAGAAAGGGAGAGATTTGTTAGAGATATCGGCTATGAGCGTATCAAGCGTATGAATAGCTACTGGTATGAGGACGGTGAGAAAGTTCGTCTTTCTGATATCAAGGATCAGTCCACCGGCAGACCTTCCACGAATATCAACGTATTACTTCAGCAAATAAAGGATGTAGCAGAACGTGCGGTTGTTGTTGATCTCTCCAGAAACAGTATAAGTGTACCGGTAGTGAGAGTTATCGTGCCTGCATTCGAGGTATACACCATTGACCACGAGCGCATAGGTAACAGGATCAAAAAAGCTCCTCGCAGAAAACTCTCTGCTGCGGAGAGGCCGTGGAAGCGGAGAACGAGTCATTGATGAGCAACAGGGAAATAGTAGTATTTACAGGCACCAGCATAAGCCACAAGGAGGCAAGGACCCTGCTGGAAGTTACCTATATGCCACCTGTTTCCAGAGGAAATATTGACCAGGTGCTTCGGGAAGGATACAGGATCATTGGTATTATAGATGGTATTTTCTTCAACAGGGCGGCTGTCGCCCATAAGGAGATCCTGCGAGCTCTTGAAGCAGGGGTTAAAGTCGTCGGAGGCGGCAGTATGGGAGCTTTGAGGGCATCTGAACTTGATGTTCATGGTATGATCGGTGTTGGCAGGATATACGAATGGTACAGGGATGGTGTCATCGAGAATGATGATGAGGTTGCTGTTGCCACGAATCCTGAAACCTTCGAGCCTGTATCCGCTCCCATGGTGAACATACGTGAAACATTAAAAACTGCATCTAGGGAAGGTATTATCGACCACGATACATGCGTGGAACTCACAGCTGTGGCCAAGAGGACACAATATGGGCACAGAAGTTATCTTGGCGTTGTACGGAATGGAATAAAGGCCGGG
>NZ_MVQX01000035.1 GCF_002067275.1 Methanomethylovorans sp. PtaU1.Bin093
TCAAGTATGTTCTCGATTGACAATTACTCTAATATGAGACAAAATATAAATAATTAACTCAAAAAGTTAATATATCAAATTTAAGATAACTTAATTTGAGGAGAAGAAAGGAAAAAAGAGTGAGAAGTGTGGAAATTATCCATTTCACTCCTTTATGATCATCATGGGATCGCCTATGCCCACAACGGTGATCCTGGTTTCCAGAGGTGGATGAGGCCAGTTCTCAGGAGAGATGTTCTTCACTGAAATATTGATCTGGGTCTCTTCCTTGCTAACCCCGCATCTGTTTTCATAATCAAGCACCATGTCCAGTCCGATCTGTCTTGCTCTCTCAAAGGCTTCTCTGTAATCTACAACACGTTCTCTTCCACCCGGATAGAAGATAAGGAAATCCTCTGCAGGTTTTTCTATGGACACTGGCATGATCAGTACTTCAACTTTCTTGACGCCTTTTCCGGCAAGAGCCCCCACGGCATTCCCCACATCTGCATGTTCCGGGACGATAATATAAGCATCCAAGAGTGCAGACATTTCCTCTGAATATGCTTTTACGGGTCCTCCCAATAATACAACAGGCAATTTCAGGCTGAACTTTGCCGGATACAGACCACTAAGCAATTCGTCCACAAGGGGTCTGGACCTTTCAGGCAAAAGAAAAGCCATCTGGCTATAGGCCATATTCCTTGCCACATGTTCTTTCACATGGGTGCAGAATTCATATTTCTTACTGCCGTTATAGCGGGAAAGAAGCTCAGCGCCCATGTGGGATGCATCCAGATCCCAGGCAGTGTATTCTCCTCTCACATGCAAAGCGTCCGTGGGCGTGAAACCGATAGCTTGCACCAGTCTTTTCTTTATAAGTGAATCAATTATCTTTCCGGAAGGCATGGCATGCATATAAGTATAGAGTTCATGTATGCTGATAGGATCGCTTCCGATATGCTGGAGCATTTCAGCTTCTTCATTGTTCAGCCCATTGCTGGCATAACCGGTCCTTACAAAGAACTTGGTGGGCTGATAGTTCTCATCCAGTGACTTACGAGGTAGAGGTCTCATGTGACTAAGTTTCTGTAACAGTCCTGGATACTCAACTGCAGCAACACATAGAGGAATAACACGTCTGGGACCTATCTTCACTTTTCCATCAGTGATCCAGACATGGCTGTCCCCACCAGTGGCCGATGTTTCCATTTTCATGGCCCTTACTCTTGTTTTCCATCCGCCCACTACAGAACCTGAAACGCTTATTTCCGGTACCCCATGGTATATGGCAGATACATCGGTACTGGTTCCCCCCACATCTATGGCTGCACATGTGTCCAATTTTGCAAGATACGATGCTCCGAGAAGACTTGCAGCAGGGCCGGAAAAAATGGTCTCGATGGGTTTTTCCAGAGCGTCCTCCAGATTATATACGGAACCATCACATTTCAGCATCAGCATCCTTGCATTGATGCCTCTTTTCCTGATGTCTGCCATAACAGCACTAACAAAGAGATGGGTAATAGGTATCAACTGAGCATTAAGTACAGCAGTCACTGCCCTTTCATAGGCACCTAGTTCCTGGGAAAGTTCGTGACCACATACTACAGGCTTACCAGTTATCTTCTGGATAAGGGATTTTGCTCGCAGTTCATGTTCGGGATTCCTTGTACCAAAGAAGGCTGAGATTGCGTATGCTGATACTTTGTCTTTTGTCCTGCTGCCAAAACCTCTGATGGCTTCGGTATCCAAAGGCACCTCTTCTTCACCGCCTGGGCCATGACCACCAGGCACAACTATGAGATCCGGAGTAGGGAATTCCTGATCTGCAGGATGCTGCCCTATGAGCACAAGCCCCACAGGAGTTCCGGTGCCTTCAAGTAATGAATTAGTGGAAAGAGTGGTAGAAACTGACACGAGGTTGACCTGGCTGAGAAGTTCCTGGTCAAGGGCATCCAGAACCGCACTTATGCCAATCTGCAGGTCAGGATATGTGGTAAACGCTTTTTTGGAATCTACGATCATACCGTCTGACCCTCTTAAAAGGACAGCATCGGTGTACGTTCCACCGGTATCAATACCAAGACCATAGTGCAATTGTAACTCTCCTTTCTTTTTCTATTAATTCTATATGGAGAAATTATATTTAATACTTTTCAAATAGTATTATATATTTATTCTCACATGTGTTAAATAAGGTTTGAGAAGAGAGAAGTAGCGCGGTTTCGGGGTATTAGCATGAAAATTACGGTCATTTATGACAATGAGGCAAAAATAGGTTTGAATAGTGGATGGGGTTTTTCTTGCTTAATTGAAACTGTAGGTCATAATATTCTCTTTGATACCGGCTGGGATGGCCATGTTCTTCTGGCAAATATGGACATACTTGGCTTTTCACCTGAAGAGATCGACATCCTGGTATTATCTCATCAGCACTGGGACCACATTGGCGGCGTGCCAACTTTCCTTAACATGCAGCCAGATGTGGATGTCTTTATACCGGCAAGTTTTTCAACCAACCTGAAAAGAGAGATATCGACAAGGGGAAAGCAGGCAGATACTTCCACCTTTCTTAAGGAGATGAATATTTCCAGGAATCCCAGACTATTTGAGATAAAAATGTCTCAGGAGATATGCAAGGGAATCTACACAACAGGAGAGCTTGGGAAAGAAATAAAAGAACAATCTTTGATACTAGATTCCGGCAAAGGACTGTACGTTATCACTGGTTGTGCCCATCCCGGACTACCTGCAATATTGGCTGCAGCTTCTTCCTTTGGTAATGTGGTCGGTATCGTGGGTGGTCTGCACGACAGCCAGGAATATGATCTGTTCAAAGACATGCATTTGATAGGTGCCGGCCATTGTACAGCTCATAAAGAAGAGATCAGGATGAAATATCCAGATGCTTTTGTCGATATTTTTGCAGGATATTCTGTGGAGTTTTGAATAATACGGCTCTGTAGAAATACTATTAAGATCAACATCATTAGCCGGAAATACCTAACACGAAACAACATATACAAACACGTATTTCAAAAATACAACTTTGGTTAGTTCCCCAAAAAGAGAGGATTTCTACAGAGTCAACCTTGGAAAACTATATATAATTAATATCCATTGTGAAAAAATGCTATGAAAGAGAGAGGACGTCCTAAGTGCCCACGGCGTGTGGAGCTTACTCCGGAAGTGATCTATTTTAAACCCAGAGGAGTGCCTCTACGTGAACTTGAAGTAGTTTGCATTGCAATGGAAGAACTTGAGGCTCTACGTCTTGTGGACCTTGAAGGTCTTACACAGGAAGAGGCATCCCTTAAAATGGGAATATCAAGGAGAGCCTTTTGGGAAGACTTGCAAAGTGCCAGGAGAAAAGTTACTTTTGCTCTCACCACCGGCAAAGCTATTGAGATCTCAGGTGGGGATTATGTCACTGTCGGAGAGGAAAACAAAGGTTGCAGAAGATCAACATAAGCCAAATGTACGTTACGTCTTTTGAAAATTTGAATTATCATTCAGGTGAAAAATATGGACAAGAAAGTTCAGAAAACACAGGATCTGCTCCAGAAACCGCAGGAATCTAAATTAGTTGCCAATATGAGGGCGATCAAGAACAAGATAATGGTAATGAGTGGAAAAGGAGGGGTCGGCAAAAGCACCGTTGCAGCCAATCTTGCTGCCCAGCTTGCCCGGAAGGGATTCAAAGTGGGTCTCCTTGACAGTGACATTCACGGGCCAAGCATACCCAAGATGTTCGGGATAGAGGATAAAAGACCTGCAGTGGACGAGAAAGGCATTGTCCCCGTACCAGTGACAGATAACCTCAAAGTTATGTCCATTGCCTTACTTATCGAGGATAAGGATTCTCCAGTGATATGGAGAGGACCGGCCAAGATGGCGGCTATCAAGCAGTTTCTGGAAGATGTTTCATGGGGAAAGCTTGATTACCTGATCGTTGACCTGCCACCAGGAACCGGTGATGAACCCCTCAGCATTGCCCAGCTCATTGAGAAGATAGATGGTGCTGTGGTCGTTACTACACCTCAGGACATGGCACTGGTAAGTGTACGCAAGTCAATTACCTTTGCCCATATGCTAAAGGTTCCTGTTATCGGCATAGTGGAGAATATGAGTGTGATCATCTGCCCCCACTGTGATGAGAGGATCGATCTTTTCAGTAAAGGCGGTGTTGAAAAGGCGGCAAAGGACTTTGGTGTACCAGTGCTTGCAGCATTACCCATGGATCCAGAGCTCGCTGAGATAGAGGATAGCGGAAAAGTGCATACCCTGGATGCCGATTCCACTGAGTGGTCAAAGGAATTCGCAAAGATCGTGGATTCAGTCGTTGGATTTAAAAAACAGGTGTAAGTTTCGTACACTTTTTGTGCAGGGAAAGCCTATGATCCCTTCACAATACATTTTTCATATCATTGCTGCAGAGCCGAAATGAAATAACTATATAAGCCAGCATCACAGATTTTTAATCATGGCAGTGATGTCAAGTGGGGGTAATGTAGACAGGCTTGATTTCAAGGACCCTGTAGAGCTCATAGATGATGTGCTCTTGAAAAAGAACTGGTTGCTTACCGAGAACTCGAACACCAGGACCAGTCCTTCGGTGATAGACCTCCATATTGCATCCCAGGTCAAAAAAAGATATGCTCTGGAAAAACTTTACTCTAAGGATGTCACAGCAGCGCATCTGGAAGGCCTGATACATATCCATGACCTGCACAGTCCTTTCATGCCATATTGTAATGGCATTGACGGGCGTATCATTCTTATGGAAGGCCTGAAGTTCCCTGACACCCGCAGCCTGCCTGCTAAAAGACTGGATTCTGCATTGTTCCATGTAATGTCATTCATGATGCATTCCCAGCAATTCTTTGCAGGTGCTCAGGCTGTGGACATGCTCAACTGGCTGCTGGCTCCTCATCTGCATTATGAGAGAATGGATGGGTCAGCGGTTTATCAGGCAGTGCAGGGTTTCATGTTCCAGATGAACCAGTCTAACAGGATAGGTGCTCAGAGCGCTTTTACTAACATCGGCCTGAGATTGAAATGTCCTCCGGCACTGAAAGATGAAAGAGTGGTATACGGAGGTGAAACACTCGATGCTACATATTCAGAATTCGAAGATGAGGCACGGCAGATATACAGTGCTTTCATGAGAGTTTCAGCGGATGGCGATTCCACGGGTGCTCCCTTCACATTCCCTCTCATTACCACGGCCATTACCAAGGACCATGATTTCAATGATCCCCTGTGGATGGAGACCATGCAGGCCACTTCAGCTACAGGTGCACCTTATTTCCTGAACCTTGCTGCTCCTTATCTGGAAGAGGATACGGTGCATGCCATGTGCTGCAGATTGCTGAGCCGCCATGCAGGCGGTATCTGGACGGCCGGTGGCATGGGTACAGGCTCCAATAAGGTTGTGACCATTAACCTGCCCGGAGTGGCTCTGCGGTCAGCAGGTGAGGATGATTTCATTATACAGCTGGATAACGCCCTTGATATTGCCCGCAAGGCCTTATTGGAAGGACAGGATATCATCAGAAGATCGCTTTATGAGTGGAAGCTTCTGCCATGGCTGCTCAATAAAACTGATGACGGTGTGCCATATTTTAATTTTGGGGAACGCCACCTTACATTTGGTGTGGTGGGTATGAACGAATGCCTTTTGGACCTCACAGGAGAAGGTATTGACAAAAAGATCGGAACAGGCATAAAAATAATTGCTCACATACTTGGAAGGATAGAGGAGTTCTCCCATGAGGATGGCATAGCGTATACTCTTGAGCAGACTCCTGCAGAAAGCACTGCACATAGGCTTGCCATGCTTGACCGAGAGAACTTCGGGGAAAAATCTGAAGTTCAGGGTATTAAAGGAGCATGCTATTACACCAATTCCACCCACCTGCCTTATAATGCAGGTATGTCCCTCATAGACAGGATCAATATCGAGGCAGAGTTTCATCCTTTCTTTACCGGAGGTACGATCTGCCACATATGGATGGGTGAAAGTTATCCCGACCCGGCCGGCCTCAATGATTTCATCAGGAAACTTTCGGGGACAAAGCTTGCTTATCTCTGTTTCTCCCCTGATTTTTCCATATGTGATAAAGGACATACTTCCAGAGGTGTAAGTGAAATATGCCCGCTATGCTCAAGTCCGGTAACTGACCATATATCCAGGGTAACCGGCTATTACGGTCATGTGAACCAATGGAATCCCGGAAAAAAAGCAGAGTATGCTCAGAGACACAGGTATAGGATGCATTGCTAGAAAAACGCTAAATACAGACCAGCATATTATATTGTATGGACCACAGGATAGCAAAGGCGCTTGATTGGATCGAGACGCAACAGCCGGATTCCATCAAGGGGATCGCCCGGGTGGTCTGGGCTCGCGGGGCATGGAAACTGCCCAGTCAGCATACTGCTTGTCTTATATGGCTTAAAAGTGATCCCCCGTGGGGAGGAAATATAAGGGAAACTGCCAGAGCAGCCTCTTCTCTTTTCCAAATGGGTCTGGTCTTCCCGGATGTGGGGCAATGGCTTCTTTCAAAAAAGAAAGAAGGTTCCTGGAACGGTAACGTGTACGATACCGCCTATTCCCTCATTGCACTGGCAGATATGGATATCCATGATCCCGATGGCTGCCAGTGGCTATTAGACAACTATGGACCTGAATGGGAACATCCCGGAACCACTGCACTTGTGGTCATGGCATTAGTAAAACAGGGTGCTATGCCGGATGAACATCATGGTTTTATAGAAAAGAGAGCACGTTGGTTGCTTGAGAAACGTGAATTGGATGGCGGATGGAAGAACATAGCAACCAGCAACATAGTCATGCAGTCTCTTTTAATGACAGGTTTGAGGGAAGAACTTAAGGTCTCTGTGGACTGGCTCATGAAAGAGCAGAACTCTGAAGGTTTCTGGGGTAAAGGGGAAGATATCATTGTTGCTACTTCCCTGTCCCTGATCACTCTTGCATTATGGAAGCCATAACAGAATAGCCTATGAAACTAATATATATGAGAGGCCAGCGTATAATATACGTTTTATCTACATCATCTTATACCAGTGATAAAATGAAAACAGAATTTATCAAATACCACCCCGGCTCCAATACCTACATCATTCAGAAAAAAGCATACTTTGAGGATAGTGTTCTTCTTAAGGGTAATCTGATAGTCGGGGCAGGCTGTAATTTCTGGCAGGAACTGAGGGTTGAAGGAGATCTGGAACTTGGAAAGAACTCTCTGGTCAAAGGTCACGTGCAGGCACATAATGCGCTCATTGGTCCGCATTGTGAGATAAACGGTGACGTACAGGTGGACAAGGATCTTACACTAATGAATAATGTCAATATCGCAGGTTCTGCCACATGTGGCGGACAGATGCTTGTGCGGCCAGGCTGCTCCATGGGTTTTGTAAAAGCTGAAAAAGTGCTGGAACTCGTAGGGAAGGTCAACATAAAAGATGTAGAGGCCGGAACAAAAGTGATCGTACGTTCCGAATGAGTTGAACATTCTCTAATTTTTAGAAGCTGTGACTTAATCTATTCTCTCTTTTCTCTCTTCGGAGAGCAACTTCAGCACAGCTGTCCGTAGCTTGTTGACTTCCGGACTTGTTCGTATTCTTGGACGCGGAAGTTCCACATTTATGATCTCTTTTATCTTTCCGGGACGTGCGGTCATAACTACTATCCTGTCAGCCAGGAATACTGCCTCATCCACACTGTGGGTAACGAACAGGATGGTTATGTGTTTCTTATCCCATATCTCCAGAAGCTGGTGCTGTAAGGAGTTCCGGGTCTGGGCGTCCAGTGCGCCGAAGGGCTCATCCATGAGCAAGACCTCCGGTTCATTTGCAAGCGCACGGGCAATGGCAACTCTTTGCCTCATACCTCCTGAGAGTTCATACGGGAAACTATCCTTGAACTGTGTAAGGCCCACCAGCTCAAGATATTTCTCTGCATCCTGTATTGCTTTTTTCCTGGCAACTCCTTTCATTTCCGGGCCAAAGATGATGTTCTCGGTGACATTCCTCCAAGGGAAAAGCGAATACTCCTGGAATACCATGCCTCTCTTTGAATCCGGTATGGTTATTCTGGTCCCGTCCAGTATTATTTCCCCTGAATCGGGAGTATCAAGTCCGGCAATGATACGCAAAAGGGTGGTCTTACCACAGCCGGAAGGACCTAAAAAGCATACGAACTCCTTGTCATCTACATTAAGGCTCACATTATCCAATGCAAGGGTCTCAGGTGCATCTTCCTTTCTGAAAATACGGGTAATGTTCTTTATTTCAACTTTTCCCATTATCTCACAACTCCTGCCTGCCATTTGAGCAGGTGTTCATCGATAACGTATCTGAGCACTTTGTCAATTAAAAGGCCCAGAAGACCCAGAACCACCATGTATACAAGCACCATATCCATCTGATGCAGATAGTAATGATGCCATATCTTAAAACCTAATCCATACTTGCTCACTCCGAACATTTCCGCGGCTACCAGACACATCCACCCCACACCGATAGCTATTCTTATGCCTGCAGCTATGGAAGGAAGAGCAGAAGGCATTGCAATGTATCTTATAAGATCACGGTCCTTCTTGCATCCCAGTACCCTGGCTGCTTCTACATAGACCTTTGGTACGTTCTTAAGGCCTGTGAAAGTATTAATTATGATAGGGAACACAGCTCCTATAAAGATCAGAAAACCAGCCGAAACAGGCGTAAGACCCAGCCATATGATGGCAAAAGGTATCCAGGCAAGTGGAGGGATTGGCCTTAACATCTCAATAATAGGATCAAACATCCTGTTAAATGTTGTGAACCAGCCCATCATCATACCTATGGGTATTCCTATGATCAGGGCAGCCACCATACCAATGGAAAAATGTAACAAGCTGTGCAAGAGATCAATGAAGATCACTGGCATTTCTATCGCCAATGACCCTAGTTCTAAAATCGAAGGTCTCTGAAATATCGTTACAGAGGCCGAAATGACATCAAGGATACTTGGCAGGAAGAACTTGTTACGAACTATGAACTCTGCGACCAATTGCCACAGCAGAAGGGCAGATATAATGGAGATCATCTCCACTGCCCTGCCCTTGACCACGTGTATTATTTTATTCTTCATGTCCGCTTACAGAACTCCTTGCTCATTCATGTAAGTTGTTGTCAATGCACTTACTTTTGTAAGGAATCATAAAAAGACGTATCAAATATATCTTTTTCCGTAAGTGGTTTGCTTATATATCCCAGTTCATACTGTATGTTTGCATAATCCACAGTTGAGTTCACGATCAGATGTGGATCTGCCACCCATGTGCCATCCCATTCATTAATAGAATCCTGGACAATTTTTAGATCCATACCCTGATCAGCTGCATAGATCTGTGCTGCTTCATCGGGATGCGCATTGTTGTACTCTGTAGCATCCACATGTGTTGCAACAATTGTAGCAACTACTTCAGGATGGTTTCTGATGAGGTTTCCACTTACAACTACCACACAGCATGCGTGGTTAGGCATGATCTCCCCTGACTGAACCACTGTACGACCATATCCCTTTTCCTTTATTTCAGTTGGTGAGGGGTGTGGAAGGAAGACAGCATCAACCTTGCTGGCCGAGATGGCTGTCACAGCGTCTGCCGGTGTCATGGGCAGAATGGTTACATCTTTATCGGGGTCGATGTTATTTGTTTTCAGCCAGTTCCTAAGTAGGGTGTCCTGGATAGTCCCTGGCGGGAATGTAGCTATCTTCAGGCCTTTAAGGTCTTCAGGTTTTTCATAAGGCACGCCTGTACGCACTGAGAGATCAGAACCCTGTACCTGGACAGCAGCTACGATCTTGGCATCGAGATCACTGCCTAGAGCCGCTATGAATGGTGCCGCCCCAACATATGCCACATCGATGTCTCCTGTAAGCATGGAACTCATTTCCGGTGCTCCACTTGGGAAGAGATTATCTGTAGTTTTCACTATACCCAAAGGTGCCAGGTTATTGTCCCACCAGCCTTTTTCCTTTGCTGTAAGATATGCTATCTGATGAGTACTGGGCTGGTATCCAAAGTGTATCTCTGCAAGATTTCCAGTCAGATCCTCTGACAGATTTCCATTTTGTTCAGGTTCAGTGCAACCTGAAATAAATGCAATGGCCATCGTAGCGGTAATGACAAAGATGGCACCCATAATTCTGTTAATATTTTTGCTGTTCATATCGATACCTCTTTTTCTCAATAATGGAACCGTTCTTCTGAGCTATATTTAATGTTTCCTGTAGGGTATAAAGCAATTTCCTGAAAGTATAAATATAAGCTCCATCCTTACCTTTTGAGGATATTCTTTTTGATGTATGGAGGATCATGGAATCGTCAGATAAGATAGTTGATGCAATACTGGAATCGTATGAAAAGTTCCAGAATACCTTTTCAGAGGTATTAAAGGAAGACTTGAAGCTCACTGCCATCGAGTTCTCACAGGAGGCTAACATACCTGCGAGCACTTTGTACAAGATCATGTCGGGCAAAAGAGAGCCTAACATGAAAACATTAAGACAGATAATTAAAACCATAAAGAGACTGCAAAATGCTGAAAAGGGGGATTTTATAGCGGTCATTGCTGCAAGACCTGTGCTTGATAATATAAGAGAGACAAAGAAAAAGATAGGAGGAAATCTCTGTACTATAAGGGAATATTCTGCCACCTCCATAGAAGAAGCCATCATTGCAGCGGTTAAAGCAGAACGGGAAGGGGCACGTGCTTTGGTGTGCGCCCCTATTGTAAGCCCTACTGTGGAAAAAATACTGAGGATCCCTGTGGCCACGATCATGCCAAAGAACAGCCTGATAGAGGCTATAGAAAGAGTGTCAAAAAAAATAAGTTAATTGAATTTATCGGATAGAACCGATAAATTCATTTATTTTTTCCTTTGCCATTTCCACTGTCCAGCCGCCAGCAGTGAACAGATAGCCAACCCCTGCAGCAGCCAGCAGGATGATACCGCCGAGAACATACCAGATCGTACCGGATTTCTCCAATACTTCATAAGTAACGCTCAGTTGCTGAACTGAAACTATATATGTGCCTGGCTCTTCCTCCACATGAACAAAATCCAATGTAGTGGAATTTCCATTGTTGAGTGCCACTTCCTGAGAACCTACCACAGTACCATTGATCTTCAATTCAACAGTATAGTTACCAGGTGCTGTTCCAGTGTTTGTTACATTTACAGAGATAGTTGCTTCATCTCCTGCCCTTACCTCAAGTGGCGATATCTGCAGGTTCGTGAAGGTGAACTTAGCAGCAAGTTCCTTTACCTCAAAGTTAAGTTCTGTATCCAGTAATCCGGACTTGGAAGCTGTCACCTTGTGCATACCCACTTCTGTAACAGTATAGGTAACATTTCCATCTTTTGAAGTGTTGCCTATGAACTTACCATCAAAAGTGACCTCTGCACCTTCGATAGCTTCTCCGCTTATAGCTTTAAGGACGCTGAATTTAACATTAGTTCCCTCATAAACTTCTTCAGGAGCGATATCTATGGTCATCTTCCTTGATTCGTCCTGAGCAGATATTACCTCAAGCTTGGAACTTGCAGAAACATATCCTTCCTTTTCTGCGTTTAGGGTAAAGTTACCGATCTTGTCCGGCGTATACCTGAGTGTGCCTTCTTCGGAGGTGGAACCAATGGTCTTACTATCGATCTTTAATGTTGCATTGGTTACAGCCATGCCTCTGGAGGTGACCGTTATTGTCATTGCGGTGCCTTCAGTGACCACTTCACTATGACCGATCTCGAGTGCTTCAGATGCGGATGTTTGCACCTCCACGAAGGGATAGAACCTGACCGTGCTATCATCAGCTACCTTGAAGTTGATATCACCCATAACCGTGATCTCTTTACCCTTTGAAAGGGAGATGGAATCCTCATTCTTCATGGTAATGCCGTCTTCCGAGATACTGGTCACTTCCATCTCATCAAATGTTTCACCGCTTTCTACGGATATGTACTCATCAGATATCTGGAAGATACCGTCTACGAACACAGCACTGCTTTCAGTTCCCTGAAAAACATCCTGGAAGTGAACGGCTATAACAGGTACATCATCAACATCACCCACGTCCATTTTATATACGTAGGTCCCGTCTGAGGCGATGATGTCATCGTCTACCTCATCGCCATCCTTTGTAAGGCTGACATACACAGTGTCACCATTTACATCAACTTCAACAATTCTCAGAGCATAACCCTCTTCCAGTACTAACGATGTGCCTGAGGTAAGAGATGTTTTGTCACTTTCATCCAGAAGCACTTCGGACAGCTGACCTTGGGAAACAAGGCTGACCTCATCTGTAAAATCGTTTTCAGGATACCCTGCAAAATATTTTTCGGCCATGAAGCCTATTACCTCGAATTCTCCCCAGTCGTCATACTCGAAACCTACATCCTCAGGAGTAGAGGTATATACAAGGTCTCCATCGTCAATTGTTCTGTCTGACAGTTCGGTGATCTCCAGTTTCTCAGTACCTATCCCTTCATCGATGTTGTAATAGAAACCCTCAAAGTTCAGAGGAGTCCATTCAAATTCCTCCTCAGCAACAGTACCTCTTAGCTCATAGGTACCGGCCTCTGACATGTCAACAAAGGGAGCGAACCTCAAAACTGAATCATCGGCAACGATGAACTTCAATTTCCCCATAATACTGGCAACCTTGCCTTTGTTAAGGGATATTGAATCTTCATTTTCCATGGTTATTTTTTCATCGCTTACAGTGTTTATCTCCATTACACCATAGCTATCACCGGATTCAATGCTGATGTATTCATCGGAGATCTGGAATATAGCGTCAATAAATACTGCACTGGCTTCTGTACCCATGAAGATATTACCGAAATGCACAGCTATAATGGGTACATCATCACTGTCTCCCAGATCAGCTTCATACACGTATGTGCCATTATCCTTTACTATGGTCTCATCGACCTGTGAGCCTTCTTTGGAAAGGGTCACATATACGTTGTCACCATTTGTATCAACTTCTACGATGTTCAGAGCATAACCATCTTCCAACGTAAGGCTCGAACCTGCATAAAGGGATTTTTTGTCATTTTCATCAATAAGCACCTTGGAAAGCATACCATCCGACATGACACTTACCTCATCAGCGAATTCCGTAGTGTCAAGGTACCCTGCGAAGTATTTCTCAGCCATGAACCCTACGACCTGATAATCGCCCCAATCATCGTACTCGAACTCGGTGGTTATGGGCGTGGTCTCATATTCCAGGTCACCTTCATCTATGGACCTGTCGGAATCGCTTTCGAGATGTACGGTCATGGTCTCTGATCCTTCACCTGTGTCAAGGTCATAGTAGAAACCAGAGTAGCTCAGAGCGGTCCATGTGTAATCAAGGGACTGGTTGGCATCAGCATCCCATATACGATCGCCACTTAAATACGTTTTAGAAACTACCGCCCAGGTCCATTCCTTCTGGGCTTCTCCATTCACATTTGATGCTTTTGCAGTAACATTATAGGAACCCATCTCCTCGCCAGAAACATTCAATGATGCGATAGATACGGAATCGTTCTTTTGCTCCAGGTCTCCATCTATATACCATTCTATATCTGCATCCTGATTTGTCTCAACTGTGAAATTCTGGTAAGTACCCACCGCACTTGAAGGGTTATTTTCAGGACTGAAATCTGTGATCTCCAATGAATCGTTCTCTGCTGTAACTGTCCAGTCCCATATCTGTTGATCTGAGCCGTTCACATTGGAAGCTATCGCTGTTACATTATATGTGCCTGCAACAGCCGTGTTGTTCGAATAAGAACCTGCTGACCCTGTTTCAGTATCCATCTCAATCCCATCGATAAGCCATCTGATAGTGGCTTCCTGATTGAGTGTAATACCAAATTCCATTGCATTTCCTGTCGTAGAGTCGGGAGTGACGTCAGCTGGATTGAAACCTGTGATCGACAGTGATCCATTTGTTGCATTCGAGACCGTCCAGTCCCAGGTCTGCTGGTCAGTACCGTTCAGGTTAGATGCAATAACAGTTACATTATATGTGCCTGCAACAGCAGTGTTATTTGAATATGAATCAGAGGACCCTGTTACATTTTCCATTTCATTCCCATTGATAAGCCATCTGATAGTAGCTTCCTGATTGAGTATGACATCGAAATCTACTGTATCCCCGGCTGCAGATCCGGGAGTTGTATCGTCAGGATTGAAGTCTGTTATCGACAAAGGTTCATTTTCCACGGTCCATGTCCAGATATGCGGGACGGAAGTTCCATTGGCGTTTTGTGCCACAGCCGTAACATTATATTCCCCTGCAGATGCACCATCATTTGAATATTCAGAAGTGGTTACTGATGCATCTGTTTTGACAAGTGAGCCATTCAAAAACCAGGTAACATTAGCAGTTTCATTTATGTTCACACTGAAATCCGGGCTGTTACCAACTGTCGAAGTCGGATCGCTGGCTGGAGAGTGGTCAGAAATGCTTGGGATCGCAATTGCACCACCTGCCAGCAGTATCAATACTAAATATATAGCAAAACCTAAACGGGTTTTCATGATATAACCTACCATATTTCTACTTTACGTGATTTCTCGCATTTTATGTATTATCTGCTATCTTTAACTGTTCATAGCCTTTTCGTTCCACTTGTAACACAGTACCATCCGACTTCTGTATGGAGATCGATCTTTCCTGAGGTAAGACCTCTCCGATCATACTGATATTGCCCAGATTCAGCACTTCTTCAATGCCCTCCGGCCTTACAGTGAAGATCAGTTCAAAATCACCTCCAGTATAAAGAGACATAGAATTTAGAGTTACCCTGTCAAAAGACACTAGTTCTTCTACCTCTGGCTGCAGAGGCAGCGCCTTTTCCTGTAGCCTGAACCCAACTCCTGAAGCTTTGGAAAGATCATATAATGACATTGCAATGCCATCACTTGTATCCATCATGCTTGTCACATGGCCCAAGGATGCAAGTTCCATTGCTTCCCTTATGCGGGGCATGGGTTGCAACAAAGCCTTCAGGACACTATCCGGTACATCAATACCATTTTCCAGGGCATACAGTGCAACACCCGCCGAACCTGCGTATCCTGTAACACATACCTTATCTCCTACCCGGGCACCTTTTCTCGTTAACAGTTCTCCTTTTGATACAGTTCCAAGAGCAGTGCCGCAAATAGTAAGTTCATCATGGGTGTCAATATCCCCTCCTATGACCGCAGTATCGTATTCCCTGGTACAGTCCCTCATGCCTCTTGCTATCTCTTCCACAAAACTGACATCTGTATCACGTGGAAGACCTATAGCAGCCAGTAAACCCGTTGGCCGGGCACCCATAGCGGCAATATCACTAAGGTTAACTGCTGCCGACATCCACCCGATCTGCCAGGGACTCATCTGCTTGGGAAAATCTGTCATGCGGTGCAGCATATCCGTGGTAACTACGAGATATGAACTTTCATTTATATCGATAACTGCACAGTCATCAGCACCTGCACCTGAAATAACTCCATCCGGCAGTTCATGGAATATAGTAGAAAGGATTGATATAAGGGGTCTTTCCCCAAGCTGTGAAACTGGTATATAGTTCATAGGATATCATTCAGCATTTAAAAAATTTTATAAATAAACCAGACAACTTTTATTTAATTGTATGTGTCATAGGCATTCATCCAATATAATATTTGAGGCTTCCACACCTTCTACAGATAATGACTTTCAATAAAAAGGATTACAAGGCTATCGTTTCCTGTGTACCCGGCGGCCTATTACAAATACAATAGTAACTAGAACTGAAAGCACTATTGCAATTGGAAGCAGATATCCCACCAGGATCACCATGGCTCTGACAGTTGACACAAAACCTTGTACTGAACTGGAAAGAGCATCCCTCATACCCCAGGAATGTGTGATAGGTGTTGGTTCTGTTACTCTGATATTGATCGTGGCGAGATCTATCCTGTTGTCCAGATACTGCAACCTTCCAGTAAGACTATCTATTTCTCCACGCACCCTCTCAAGTTCTTTTTCTACACTGAGCACTTCTTCGACGGTATTGGACATATTAAGGATCTCGGTCAGGCGTTTTTCCTGCTTTTGCAGATTGTTGAGCCTTGCTTCCAGGTCTATGTATTCCTCTGTTACATCAGTACCTGTTATGCTTTTAGAACTAAGGTCACCCAGATTTTCAATATCTTTCACAAAAGCAGTATAATTTTCTGAGGGGATCCTTACTGTAACATAGCCTTCCTTACGAGGAGTACTATCATATGACAGATCATACACAGAAGAACTGGATACATAACCACCTGCTGCTGTTGTCATTGTTATTATATCGTCTACGGTCCTGGATGCATTGTCCACTTCTATGGACATCTCTACACTCGTAATGGTCTTCCTTTCAGAAATGTAAACTTCAGAAGTGACATCTCCCGCGAGCATTTCATCGCTCGCATATTCGTATGATACACTGTTCTTAGAAGCAGGATACACGGTGACCTGGGGAGATTGAGATGATGGATCTGTACCCATTTGAGATATACAGCCTGCAACACTTGTTCCTACTAGGAGCAGTAATACAACCAGCAGCTGAGAGGTTCTTTTCATGCGATTAACTCCAACATTATATTGTATGGAGTCTGTCGCATAAAAAAATTATGTAAGCTTCAAATGAATTCGAAGTTAATCCGTTCATTGCCCGCTTCTTTTGTCCTTATCCATACATTATGTAAAAACGGATATGCAGCTTTAGCCATCTCAATTAATTCTTTTCTTGTAAAAGGCTTTGTATCTCTTAAGTTCTCAGACATGGCATTTTCAGGCAGTCCCTGCTGTATCACATAAGGTTTATCGCTATCCTTAATGTAAGGCGATAAAAACTGACCTATAGCAGCAATGTCTTCCTTGCTGCCCACAAGGCCGGGTATAACAGTGGTCCTCACTTCCAGATGTGCATTACTCTTGGAAATAAGATCAAGGCTCTTTGCGATATCCTCTATAACCTCTTTAGGTTCAAGGGTAAGGTTATATTCATCACAGCCAATGACCTTACAGTAAGCTATAGGGTCGTTCATAGGAGCTTTTATATCGAGGAAAAAAGCGTCCACCAATGATTTCTGCAGGAGTTCTTCTATAACCTCTGGATAAAAACCATTTGTGTGGATACCGACAAGCAATCCCTTTTTCTTAGCAAAGCTTGCCAGTTCCTTCACAGCTTTTTTCTGTATAAGGGGTTCCCCGCCGGAAATTACAAGACTGCTTATAAATGGGGTGGAACTTTCAATTTTATCCTGCAAGACCCTCATTTCTACAAGGTCGGATCCTGTCAGGATCTCATAGTTCTGGCAGTAGGGGCAGCGGAAAGGGCACCCTCTTAAAAAGAGAACTACTGCCGCCTTCCCATGCCAGTCTACCGTGGAAATGGGTATATATGAGCCGTAATTGGCTTTCATTACACCACTATCATGCTATGCCAGCTACTTTATACCTCTTCCTGTCTGCCAGCTCCTGCTTCTTTGCAGCATTCCAGCCGCTGACAGATTGGATATATCCTGTGACCCTGGACATCTGTTCAACATTGGAAGAACCACAGTTCTCACAGACATCCTTGAGACCGGACATCATGTGGAAATCGTTCAGACATATCGTCATGTCCTTGGTGAAGGTGAAATATCCTACTTGTGTGTTCTTTGCAATGTTCATGGCAAATTCCTTCAGACCCTTTGGGTCCGGTGAACCTTCTCCCAGCCAGATGTGACAGATGTTGCCTCCATCCACTATGGGGAAGAACACATGTTCTATCTTTATCCTGTCAGCAAGGGATATGTCAGCACCTGGTGGCACATGAGTACCATTGGTGTAATAGATGGGAAGGTCATGGGTTTCCTTTACCTTCGCCAGGGCCTTCTCCAGATCACCCTGCACGACCTGCTTTACACCATCTGCATATTCCTCATGCAACAGGTCGGATACAGCGAACCTCTGGCCTGTGGTCTCTGCGGGAGTCCTTGCAAGTGCTATCTCGATGCCATGTTTCTGGCCCAGCTCACGTGCATACATTTCAAGTTCTGTCATAACTCTTATCGCGAACTTGAAGGCAGCCTTTGACTCGTGTATCTGATTACCTGTATGGTACTGCACCATCTCGTTTATACCTACGACACCTATGGTGTATACCAGCGAATCTATGTCTACTGCTATTGAGCCCTTCTTACCGGTCATCGGGTCCTTTGGACGCTGCGTTGCAAAGGGCATCCTGTCGTTCTCTATGATGTTCTCCATCCACTGCCTTTTGGTTGCAAATACCTTGATCGCCTGGTCCATCAGGCTCTTGAGATCTGCAAAGAGTGCCTTATCATCACCGTTTGCTCTGTATGCAGCCCTTGGGCAATTCAGTGTCACTACCTGCCATGAACCCATGGAGAAGTGCTTCCCATCCTTAAAATGAAGCTTGTCATTAAAGCTGGCATCGGCATCTGCATTAGCAGAGAACTGATATGCACAACACTGGTAACATGAGATGCCTTCTCCGGCTCCTCTGTATTCAGGAAGCTGATTATCGAAGTAAGGTGTGCCGAACTTCGCAGCCAGCTCGAATGCCAGAGTGTAGAGGCCATCGTATGTAGGAAGTTCCGGATGAGCACGGTTGAACATCTCGTCCTCCTGCATGAAATCCGGTTCAATGGAGATCTCAGGTTTAGGGAAGTTAAAAGGCTTACCCCAGTTATCGCCCTGAAGCATCACGTTCATGAGGGCTGCAAATCCCAGCCTGACCTCACGTTCGAACTCTCCGTATGTGCGCCTGACAGTGCCGTTGGTACCGTCATGCACTTTGCCCTTGTATACTACAGGGATATCTTTCCAGAGCTTGGGCACACCTGGAGACAACTGTACCGAGGAGAAGACAACCTGGCCTCCCCGGGCCACCATCATCTGTGTCATCTCGTACACGAACATCTGCATAAGCTGTTCGATATCCTTGTAGCTCTTGCCTTCGAAGTAAGGTGCAAGGAACGTTAGGAAATTATAGAACCCCTGTCCACCGGCGAAGTTGGTCTGAGCGCTGCCCAATGCTTTTACTGCGTGCAGGATGGCAACCTCTGCCTTCATAGCCGGGCCTGCAACACTGGCTTTGGCACCGGACCCATCTGGCATGAGGCCGTAGTAGAAGAAATACCTCAGGTCCCAGTCCTGACAGAAGGCACGTGTGCCCATATATTCCAGATCATGGATGTGCAGGTCGCCGTTAAGGTGCAGGTCCGCAAGTCTGGGCGGCAACAGCAACAAATACTGCTCCTTGGAGATCTTGTCCGCCTTCTTCTTGTGTGATGTTTCGGCATTCTCCTGCAGATTTGCATTATCCTTTGCTTCAAAACCTGAACCAAGATCGATCTCGCAGGCATCATATACAGGAGTACCTACTCTGGTGGAAACGTTCCTCCATTCCACATGTCCGCGCTCCAGCAGGATCATATTCACCATTTCCCTTATGAGTGGGCCTGAAAGGAACTTAAGGTCCAGCTGCCTTATGCGCCTCTCGGTATCCTTTGCGATGTCCTGGGCTTCTTCCCTGCTTATACCTGGTTTATTGTGGAACCTTGCGGCAAGCCCTGTTTCCTTCATCAGCTGATTGACCACTATATTACGGTCCCAGTCCACCATGTGCCCGTCAGTGGTACGCACTTTTGGCATTACGGATATGGAATGACCATCGAGGGTCCTTTGTACGGCCTGCTTTTGAGGAAGTGTCATGTCCTCCTGAACAATACCTATGAACTTAAGCCTTTTGTCACTCCCTTCAACTGCTTTTTCCTTCTTATCCTGTGTACCAATGATGCATGTATCCATTATCCAATCCCCTTCCGATCAAAGTAAATTTTCAAGCGCTTCTCTTTTTACTTCCATTCCATTGAACAGCTCATCATGGGTGAGGAACTCTTCATCTATCTGCAATACAGGAGCTGTAAGGGTGAACACTCCATTGACCCTTAGTTCCGTGAGAGCTTCAGGAGTGGACATATCAGTGGTCTTGAAAATCACGCCGCTCTCCTTAAGAGCCCTTTTGAGCATTTCGCATTTTGGGCAGGTTTTTGTTGTATATATAATGACTTCAGGCATTTTTCTCGCGTCCATTACTACTTTATTATTATACTTATATATAATTGAGTTATGAGTAGGCGTTACCTGTGCCCACTTAAAAAACACAAGCAGAAAGCCCTTCTCAATAACTTTGATCTCTCGTTTGAAGGTAAATTATACAAATGACATGTGGATTAATAACGGTTTTTCACAGCACATTTACATACATAAAAATTACAACTGGTAACAAACATGGTCAGTAAAAGCTCCACGAGAGGAGAGATGTTTACCAGATGTGGTCACAATGCGTTCCTACAAAAAGATGATATAAATCATCCCCGTATAGCAAGTGATCCCAAGAGGTGTTTACATAGATCCACATTTAGCATCTGGCTGCAGATCACTGGACGATCTCCTTGAAGGAGGATTGGAAGCTGGAGTTGTGACCCAGCTTTTTGGAGAAGCTGGCAGCGGCAAAACAAATCTGTGTCTTCAGCTTGCCATAAGGTGTGTAGGGCAAGACAAGAAGGTCATAATCATCGATACTGAAGGTATTTCTCCCAGCAGGTTCAGACAGATAGCAGGAGAAAGAGCAAAGGAAATAGCTCAGCAGATAATAATCTACGAACCTCATAACTTTGAAGAACAACATGCAGCAGTAAGAGAACTTGAAAAGGTCATCAAAGAGAACATCGGCCTTATTATAGTAGACTCTGCCACTGCCTTTTACAGATTTGAACTGGAGCAGGATGATGCTGCCCTAAGGGCAAGGCGTGAGCTTGGTAGCCAGATAGGTTTTCTGCACAGCCTTGCAAGAAAATATGGCATTGTGGTGGTCATAACCAACCAGGTATACACAGATATCCCTTCAGGGATGCTGCGCCCTGTTGGCGGCAATATAATCGAGCATATATCCAAGACCATTATCCAGTTAGAGCGCCTCGGTGATGGAAAACGGCGGGCAGTTCTCAGGAAACATCGTTCTCTTCCGGAAGGCATAAGCTGCGAGTTCACCATAACTTCCGAAGGCGTTGAATGACCTGTCTGGATACTTCGTCATATCCTGGCAATAGTGATATAACCTGTATGGCCTACTCCACCTGTCCCTGGCCTTGTGCCTCTCTCCGATACTGATAGCGGCCTTTCGATGCACTCTATTGTCATAACATCCCAGGGACCTGATGCATCCAATGCTTTGCGTATTGCGATGGTCTGTTCTATGAATGGGGAATAAGTTACCACAAAACCTCCAGGTACAAGCACCCTTCGCACTTTTGGGACGACTTCCGGGGAATTAATGGTGTCAAGGGTAACGACATCGAACTTTTCTTCTATTTTGTCGATCTCTTCAACTATGTTGCCACAACGTACTTCTACATTGTGCAGGCCGGCTTTCGAAATATTGTTGCGTGCAAGGTTTGCGAAATTCTCTTTTATCTCATAGGTGATGACATTCTTTGCTATGGAGCCAAGGTACATGGATAGAACACCTGACCCGGTCCCTGCATCCAGTACCACATCGTTTTTACAAAGTCCAGTATAGGCGACGACCATGCCTATATCCTTGGGCATCATGGGCGCACCGGAGCGCTGTGCATGCCTGAACATATCCGGCATACGAGGTTTCTGCACAATGAACTCCTGGCCCTTGTGAGAACATATCCTATCACCCGGGGAAAGCCGAAAAAGCTCTGAGAGCTCGATAATACCAAAATCGCTGTGGAAAGCATCCTCAGAAACGCATACTATGAACTCTCGTGGCTTCTCATTGAGGAATGTCCTCAACAGCACCATTTCTCCATTTTCCATAATAGCTCCTAGACCTGTTTTGAAGGCGCATATCTTGCCATGGACATGGTCACCATGTCCTTGGGAATAGAGTGTTTATTTATCATTACATAGCTTTCTATCTGCTTGAACTCCGAAGCATAAGACCCTGCGATCTTGCGCGCATATTCCGCACCTTCATGCGTGAGCACGTACTCGTATCTCTGTCTGTACCTGCCATTCTTTTCATAGTATCTCAGATCCTCATCTACTATGCCCATAGCAACAAGCACCTGTATGTCCTCGAAGGCTTTGTCACTATATGGGAACCCATATCTTTCATGGAAATCATACTCGAAAAGGTTCTTCAGCGAAGCATGATCGCTGAACTGAAGTATGGTACGGTACAGCCAGGTAATATGCCTGAGCCGTGGCACTGAGATGAAACCAGCTTCTTCCTTCTTAAAGATATTGTATATTGCATAGAAAAGCAGTATTATGCCTTCTATGGGAAGATACTGCTCCGCACGGATAAAGCCCAGAAGCCTGGGGGATAGTTCATCCACGATTTTATGCATCTGAGAGGAAACCACTGTTCCATCTATCCCTGCTACAGCATCGGGATGTGCAAATGTCGTAAGTGAAAGCTGTCTTGAGATAGATCTGACAAGTCCATTGGCCAGGGCTGATTCATCATAGAAGAAGCTTTCTTCATCACCTATCAATACTCTCATGCTTTTGGGAACGCCCGATGCTACATCCAGGTCTGCCAGCACATCCCCCAGTTCCCGGGCAAGACGTGATTCGAATTTCATCTTAGCCACACCGTGGCGGGCAATGGTTGCAAGTGCCATCCTTGTGGAAGGCCTGAGCATCTTCTGGCTGAACCTTGCAACAGATACATATAACCTGCCATCCCGGAGGTCATCAAGTAGCCGGAGAGATCTTTCGGCTGCATGTGACCTGATGAAAACTAGCAGATCGTTGTCATTGTATTCGGTGAAAAAGCGAATTACCTCGTCCTTTGCAGCTTCTGTGCCGGATACATTTCTGAAACGCTCAAGTGCATCCTCAAGGGCGTAGAGCAGCATCACCCTGGCGGCCTGGGTCTTTGGATTGTGTATGACAGCAGTATAATGATGAGCTCGGGATATTAACATGGATTCTGCAGCTGTGAGTGCCATTTCATTACCATAGTCCGAGCCTTCCGGACTTCCCAACACGACATTCCCGCCCTTGATGATGAGGCTGTCGATTATCTGGTCAACATCGATGAGTCCGAAGGATACGCCTGTATGGTAGGAATCCCTCAGGAGGAAATCTATTCTGTCAGCATCCACGTCACCTGCTATTATCTGGGCGAGGTAAGGCTTTGATATGGCACATGCTTCACCTGTGGCAATATTTGCGATCTCATCAAAGAAATAAAAAGGATCTGTACCAAATTCCGACTCCGTATACCTTGCAATGAAATTGTCCTGTGGCAGCATCCTTATGATGGCCCTTGAGAAGGCTTCGTGCCTTATGAACTTCCTGTCTTCGATCACTGGCTGTAATTGAGGATTGCGCTTGAGCACGCTCTCGACCGCATGGGAGAATGCCGAGTGACCCACATCATGTAAGAGTCCCGCGATCCTTATCCTGCGTATATCCTCTTCCTCAAGGGAAAGCGACTGGCCGATGACGGATGCCATATGCATGGTGCCGATGCTGTGCTCGAAACGGGTGTGATTGGCACCGGGATAGACATGGTCAACTAACCCAAGTTGTTGTATGTTCCTAAGCCTTTGGACATGACGCGTGTTCAGAAGCATCTGCTCGAACTCATCAAGGATGATGGTCTTGTGCACAGGGTCATGTATTATGAGGGGTTTTTGCATTGGATGATATTAGGAGAAGAGGATATATAAATGGGAAGGGAAATGCGATCTTAAATGCCTTATCATGTCTTATCAGCCACTTTATACCCCTAACCGCCCAATAAGATCGTTATCGCTGCTATCGACATGCCTATGACCGTAGTGCCAAAGCCTGATCTCACCTTGCCGTAAAGGTCCTTTTCGTATGTTCTGTAGTAGCCGGTGATGAACAATAGCAATATTCCCAGCAGATTGGACATTGCAAGTGCATGGATCAGCTTGTCGGACAGAAAGAACGGCAGGACAACTATGACCCCTGAGGCTGTGGATATCAGGGATGTGCCCAAGATCATATACAGTGCATCCCGGGTAGATACTGTTTCTTTTTTTCCGGTTGCTGCAAGATGCAATATAAGATCCCTGTATAGTTCAAGCCTCTTTTCTTCAGAAATGTTACTAATAATGGTATTTTCAAGCTGTTCGCTGATCAGAGGGAGTGCAGCCTTTCCTTTCCGGTCGGACTTGCATATATCTATTATATCGTTCTCTATTCCGAGATTGTGATTTCTCTCCCATATATAGAAAGAACCATCAGCTATCCCCCATGCAATGCAACACAAAAGCGCAGAATATATCATAGGGAAGTATGAACCCCCAGGTATGGCAATGTAGGTCCGCAGGACACTGGTAAAGGTCATTGCGATAATCACTGCATAGATAACCTCTGCTCCGGTCCAGTACTTGCCAATATAGCTGGAAAGATGCATATTTTCTCCTCAGGTGATTGACCATTTGTTAAGAGATTTAATATATTTATTATTTGAGATAAGATAAAAAAGGAATAAACTTCCGAGGAAGAATATTCGACTACAAGAAACAGACCCCACATGTGACTTACTGGCACGATCTTCGGACTTACCGACCAATACGCCAACCTTCACATTTTTATCCTCCTTTGCACCTTTACAAAGCAGATACCATGAGGACCATAGACTGGAACGATGAATCAAACTCAATAGTAATGATCGATCAGACCCTGCTTCCGTCAGAATACAAAGTGATAGAATGTACGACTCTCGCATCCCTGTGTGAGGCCATCATGTCACTCAGGGTGCGCGGAGCTCCGGCTCTCGGGGCTGCAGGCGGATATGGCATGGCTCTTGCAGCCAGGCTTAGTAGTGCCAAGGACATGGATGCGTTGTTAAAGGACATGCAGGTCGCGGCAAAGACCATAAAGGCTACAAGACCCACTGCCGTTAATCTTGCATGGGGGGTTGACAGGATATTGCATGCCATCAACGATGCGTATGACCTGAAAGGAATAAAGAATGTGGCGCTCTCGGAGGCAAAAAGGATGGCGGACGAAGATGTGGTCAAGAACAGAAAAATAGGGGAACATGGTGCCAGATTGCTGGAAGATGGCGATGTGGTGCTTACTCACTGCAATGCCGGCAGGATGGCCTGTGTGGACTGGGGTACAGCTCTTGGCGTGATACGTTCGGCAGTTGAAGACGGTAAGCAAATACAGGTGGTAGCATGCGAGACGCGGCCACTTAACCAGGGAAGCAGGATCACTGCCTGGGAGCTGATGCAGGATAATATCCCTGTCACCCTTATAGCGGATTCTATGTCAGGCCACTTGATGAGAAAAGGAGTCATTAACAAGGTCATAGTGGGGGCTGACAGGATAACAGGCGACGTGGTCTTTAACAAGATTGGGACATATACCCACTCCGTGCTTGCAAAGGAGCACGAGATACCCTTCTACGTAGCTGCGCCCTTGTCCACCTTTGATCTTGAAGGATGGGAAGAAACCGTACCTATCGAACTGAGGAACGAAGATGAGTTGCGTTCCTTTAATGGAAAAGCAATAGCTCCCAAAGATGCAAAGGTGTACAATCCGGCATTCGACGCAACACCTATGGAGAACATCACTGCCCTTATCACAGAGAAAGGTGTATATTATCCACCATTCCTGCTGGATGAATTGTTCATATGATCAGATGAACACCATAAGGCTTTAAATGGTTGAATACAATTCACAGCATAAAGCACTAATACAAATATAGCTTATTTACCATCAGGAGAAAATATGTCTAAGAAAAGTTCAAGTGGCAGCGGGTTGATGTCATCAGCCGGGCTGATGCGTTATTATGAAGCGGACAAGAAAGCAATTCATGTAGATCCAAAGGCTGTATTGGCTTTTGGTGCAGTGATAGGCTTTGCTGTCCTGATGCTCAATGCCATGTATGGCCTTTGGCCATGAATTCTTATTTCATTGTTTCTTTTTCAGATGGGTCTTTCCGTTATTATGAGCGTATTTCTTTAATGGCTGCAGCTATTTTTCTTGAGAGCTGGGTTTTCGGAGCGGTATTATCGATAAGAACCCTGCCACTCTTTTCCCACCATGACCGGGGATAGGACCTATCTTTTTCGACCTCAGGGTTCATACCAAGCTTCAATGCCGCTTTTTCGATCTCAGCAAGGGTAGGCTCGCCAACAGACGATTTTTTTGAAATAATACGCCCCTGACTTCTCGATCTGTTCTTATCTATATAGGCTGGCCATATGACCAGTTTGTTCCTATCGCGCATCAACATGGGCTTTAGTTAATACTTCATCTGATTTAAAATTCCCTGATGATCCGTTTTGATGGTTCACTCCTGCTTCTCAGAACTTACATCTTTCACGAAGTCAAGAGTTCCCAGGTCCTGCAGACTGCTGATGGGGGCATAACACACGATAATGGTGCCATCTGCAGAAACCGTGAGTATATCTATGCCAAGCCCTCTTAAGGTCTCAAGGTTGACGGGATCATTTTCAAGTGTACGGACCCTTAATCTCAGATTACCGTCCCTTGTGCTCAGAAGAGGGTCCGAAGTATAATACAGGAAAGCAGCTGGCTCTCCCTGAGTTTCATATATATGGGCTGTCTTATTAAGGTGCCAGCCCAGGACCGGATGGGCAAAATAAGTGTTCGGGTAACCAGGATCAGTAAATACTGGAATTTCTTCCTCTTCTTTCTCGATACAACCGCAAAGATATATGGCTGAGATCAACAGCAATGATATCATAACTCTGGTCATAATATCTACATTATAAAATTCCATGTCCGTGTATTTAAGTATGTGCTTGGACAGGTTGCAGCAAAATACATATAGTTGCTGCTTAATGCAAGCTACACATGGAAAAAACTCAAAGAAACTTGGATATTGACCCTGAGGTCAAAGCTTTCATACTGGAACATAAAGGAGACCTCAGATTATGCACCACATGCGGAGGGCCTGTGATAGTGCCAGTTGAGATGAAAGGTCCGAAGGGTTCGGATATTGTAATGCAGATCGGACCCAATAAGCTTTATATCTCAAAGGTACAGGCCCATTACCTGAGGCGCATTGAAAAGCATATGCTTGCTTATTACGAAAGGTACATGGAAAAGAAGAATTTAGAAAAGAAGAATTGAACTTTTTAATAATAATCCTCTTCCATCGATTCATTGATCCTCCTGAGCACGTCTGCCACAAGCATCTGCACTTCGGTCGCATGCTCTGCCGGGATCTCGCCACCTTCCGTTTCAATGAGCTTCTTCATATCCTGTACCATCTTATGTATCATGCCTATCATTTCTTCCTGTGTGATGAGACCTGCATAATAGGCATAAAAAAAGGTAGTTCCACTGCGCTGAACTTTTTTCTTGAACGATGCTCTTGCGTTTGAAACTTCCTGACGTGTGTACTCCTCGTCCATAAAGGGAACAAGTTCCTTAAGATTAGAGCCTATCCACGTCATCTCGGAACGGTTAGAAGCATCTTTAAAGTCTGCGCAGAGGTGAGCTATCACCCATTCCCTTGCAGTGAGATGTGTTGTCTTTTTCAGGAACCGTGTGACATCAAGGTATTTTTTGCTATCCATTTTCCTGAACTTCTGATACTTCATGGTATTTCACCTGAAAGTCCAAATATGTATTGCAGCCAGTATATTACAATACCAATTCAAAGCACTTTAATATATTTAACTCTAATGAAGGTATGATGAAGGTCTTACTACCCACTGATGGCTCGATATATTCAGAAAATGCTGCACGGATCACCAAAAAGATCGGAAATGAGGAGACGGAGTTCATAGTCCTTCATGTACTTGCAGATAAGGGTATGGGCATGAAATCATGGCAGAAAGAGGGAGCTGACATTATTTTATCAACTATCGAAAATATACTGGTCGAGATAGGGTTTGACAGTTCCAGAATAAAGAAAGTCGTGGAAGAAGGGAATGCGCCTGCACAAATAGTCAATGTGGCAAATCGCTATGAAGTTGACCTGATCGTTATGGGGAACCAGGGTAAAAATGGTTTAAAGAAAATAATGGGCTCCGTAACTGCCAAGGTACTGGAACTTTCAGAAAGGCTGGTATTGGTGGTACCACCTAACTACACGCTTTCACAGACCGAGAAAAGCTCAGTCCTTGCCCAGACACTGCATTAATGTAGCTTTACCTGAACGCACATCCGACATGGAGAACACCTCAAGGTTGTAGATACCTCTATAATTATGGATCTCTTTTAATACGGTATAGTCTATATTGCCTCTGCCCGGAGCAAGGTGCTCATCCCCGTCATAAGTACTGGTCCACTTACCCCCATTGTCATGCATGTGCATATGTACTACATGGGATGAAACGGTTCTGACAAATGTCCTCAATTTGTCTGGGTCTCCCCCGCAGGTAAGGTTTGCGTGTCCGATATCCAGCGTGATCTTCAGATCATCCGAGTTCACAGCTTCCACAGCTGCCACAAGTTCTTCTGCGAGGCAGCAAAGGTTCGTAGGATCTGTACCTTCCTTATTTTCAAGCCCAAGCATCACCCCGAGATCAGCTGCCTGTGCCGCAAGTTGCTTCAGGTTGGATACCATGTTCCTGAAGGAAGTTTCACGGTCACTATTGATCCTGCCGGGATGCAGTACAACTGCTTTTGAGCCCAGGGTGGCTGCAAGCTCGATCGATTCACCCATGAGCCTGAGATCCCCTTGCCCCATATTGGAAGTATCAACACGCAGTTCTTTTGGATATGTAGGAGAGTAAGCAGAGTAAGGAGCGTGTATGGAGGTAATGAGATCCAAAGTGGAGAGCTCATCAAGGATAGTTGCCAGCACACCACGGTCCAGACTTCGGCCGTTATAGACATGCAGCTTAGGCATATACAGTTCCACTGATCTCACTTCATGTGACAGCTCAGACAGGGAACCTGCAAAGGAAGATGCTCCAATCATCATATACTATCAGGAAACAGCTTCAAAATAAGAGATTTTTGGTCGCTATGATGCCGGACTTGAGGTTTGAGTATAATATAAGGCCAAGTGAAGTTTTTCAATTCTATATTTTTAAATATTTAAAACCCTGAAAGGTTCAGGCGAAAGCGCATAGTATTATTTAAACTCTACTGTAGGATTTAATGTTCCTACAATAGCGAAAATTATAAAAAAATAAATATGAAAATATGCCTATGCAATGCGGGTTTTTCTTCGAAAGGTTTATAACGACACAGTATATTCAATTTCAGCGAATGGTAATATACTACCATCATTAATGCCACTTTACTATGATGGACTAATATTATCCAGATAATAGAATTAATTCAAATCAGAAGACAAATATGTAGGAGGAAAATATATGGACCCGCTCATAGGTATGGGCGCGTTGGCACTTATGGGTGCTGCTGCCACAATAGCAGGTGCATCCGAGGACCTGGAATCCGATATCGGATCTCAGAGCAACCCTAACTCACAAGTGCAACTTGCCCCCCAGATGTCGTATCCACACAGGATCTATAACAAAGCCATTTCTGGAGAACCACCATCGAACGCTCTCATGTGTACCATTGGTGGAACTGTAGCTTATGTTATGTTGAACTTCAATGTTTCCGTAGTGCTTGCACTGACCATAGGATCACTGGTCGCAGCCATGGTACACGGAACATACGCAACAACTGCATACATGGGCAGATGTTCAAGTCAGAAACGATTCAAACAGATGGTGTATCTTGATGTGCTTCGGTCGCACACTCCCCCGATAATGGGATATTCGTTCATAACAACATTCACTATTCTTGTAGTATCTTATATAATGGTAACTGTTTTTGCTCATCCTTTTCCGCTTCCGCTACTGGCGTTCATATGGGGTATCACAGTTGGTGCTATCGGCTCATCCACAGGTGATGTGCATTATGGCGCAGAACGTGAGTTCCAGGATGTGGAGTTTGGTTCCGGCCTTAACACCGCAAACTCCGGTAAGATCGTAAGGAAGGCAGAGTCCGGACTTAGGAGCAGCATGGACAACTCCTGGTTCTGTGCCAAGTTCGGTGGACCTGTGACAGGTATCGCCTTTGGTATGACCGTGTTCCTTAGTGGATGGATCACTACTGTTTTCGATCCATCGAAAGGTCCAGCAGCGGGATGGGAATCTGTTATAGCAGGGGCTCTCATCATACTCGTTATGATCATATATAACAGGAAAATGGAAGTCAGCGCAAGGAAAGAATTCGGTCCGTACAAAGAAGATAAAGAGGAAGCAGCATGATCGACATAGCAGGATTAATTGCAGAGAACATAATATATGTGTTGCTTATCACCCTCGGTGGTGTCCTTGTATCTGTTAGCGTGCACTTCGTGCCTGTGGGCGGCGCGCCGGCGGCAATGGCCCAGGCCTGCGGTATAGGAACAGGTACCGTCCAATTGGCAGCCGGAGCAGGTCTTACCGGCCTGGTAACAGCAGGCGCGATGATGGGCGTTACTGACAATATTGGACTGGTGCTGGCCTCAGGAACTGTGGGCGGTATGATAATGATAGCAGTAACCATGATAGTAGGTAACTGGGTCTACTTCTATGGTGTCGGCTGTCCTGCTGCATCAGCAAAGGTAAAATACGACCCCATAACCAAGGACAGACAGGACCTCTACATATCCCAGGGTACTGAAGGCCATGCTATCCCAACCGTTTCGTTCGTAAGCGGTGTTATCGGAGCCGGGCTCGGTGGACTTGGCGGAGGTCTCGTTTATTATGCACTGCTGAAGATCGGAGAAGTTGCTTCAGGATTGACAGTTAAGGATATCATGAGCACAACTGGTCATGAACTGGTAGGACTTGCCAGTATTTTCGCAGTGGGTATATTCTTCATGAACGCAGTTATCCCATCATACAACATTGGTGGAACCATCGAAGGTTTCCATGACCCGAAGTTCAAGAGATGGCCAAGGGCTGCGATCACCTCACTTGTGGTTACCTTCCTTTGTGCTATCCTGGCAGTTGTCACATTAGGAGGTATGTAAGATGTCAGCCGGAGGAAGCGGGGAAGCTCATGCAGCTATCCCACAGAATCAGCTAATAGCCTTTGGTATAATCGGAGGCCTTATAGGAATATATGCAGCGTTTTTCCTGAGCAATGTAGCTGGAGGGGTTTTCTCTTTTATGGGTGCCCTGGGTGCTATATGTGCTACTATATGGGGTGCTGCGGCAGTAAGAAGAGTGGCAAGCTATGGTCTTGGTACCGGCGTGCCTTCCATAGGAATGCTGGCCCTGGGTATGGGTGTCGTTGCAGCCATGTTCGGACTTGCAGTGGCCGAAGGTTTTGGTCTTGCGATAGCCGGTCCTTTGATAGCGCTTGTAGTAGCATCCATTATCGGTCTGTTGATCGGTATCTTTGCCAACAAGGTGCTGAGAATGAACATCCCCGTGATGGAGCAGTCCATGACAGAGATAGCCGCATCTGGGACGATACTAATCATTGGTCTTTCTGTTGCAATGACAGGCACATTCCTGTTCGACGTAGTACTTGAAGATGTCATTACCACAGGATACATTGCAGTGATCTTCATTGCAGGCGGTATGGCTCTTCTGCACCCGTTCAACGCAAATCTCGGCCCGGATGAAAAGCAGGACCGTACTCTTTACAATGCATTGGAGAAGGGTGCTATTGCAATGATCATAGCAGGCATAGTGGCATTGTCCGTACAAAATGCATCTGTTGGTATGGTTACCGTCCTTATAGGTATATTCCTATGGTATTATGGTTTTACCGGTTTCTATGCACGGGTAAAGAGAGATGCCTTCAAAGTAGTTGGAACAGGACTGTTGCCATCTGAGGAGGAGTTAGAATGAGCATGGTACACGTTGCACCTGAAGCACACCTGGTGCTTGATCCATTGACCTCTTTACTGGCAGAGGAACGCCCTGACATTATCCAGTATTCAATGGACCCTATACTGGCAAAGCTTGATGAGCTTGATATGATAGCAGATGATCTGGTGAACTCCCTTGCACCTGACAGACAGCTTATGAACGCATTCCCCGGCCGTGAGCACACATCCTACATTGCCGGTATATACGGAAATTCGTTCTATGGAATAGTCGTAGGTCTTGGAGTGGCAGGTCTGCTGCTGATCGTAATGTATGTGCTAAGAACTATGGGAGTGATGTGAGATGGTAGATAAGAGAGAACCAGCACCACAGTGGCCCGTACTTAAAGGTGAATATGAAGTTGGAGATGTAAAGAACTGTGTTGCTGTCATCACCCTGGGTTCACACCTTCCCGGTGGTCCTCAGCTTGATGCAGGAGCCTGTATCACTGGTCCCTGTAAGACAGAGAACCTGGGTATAGAGAAGGTAGTTGTACATATAATCTCCAACCCCAACATAAGATATCTCATTGTAACTGGTTCCGAGGTCAAAGGACACGTTACCGGCGATGCAATGCTGAAGATGCACCAGAACGGTGTCAAAGATAACAGGATCGTTGGAGCTGTAGGTGCTATTCCATATATAGAGAACCTGACAGCAGAAGCGATAGAAAGGTTCCAGAAGCAGGTCGAATGTGTCAACTTCATAGGAACGGAAGATGTCAGTGCGATAGTAGCAAAGATCAAGGAATACGCTGCAAAGGACCCTGGAGCCTATGACGCTGAGCCTATGCTCCTTCAGATAGGAGAAGCAGGCGGAGAAGAGAAAGAAGAGGCAGGCGGCCTGAAGCCAATGGCTGCAGAGCTGGCTACTGTAAGGAGCCGTATACTTGCCATCAACAGAGAGATGATGGGTATCGGTAACCTCAACAAGTTCCACGCAGGTGTGCATGCCGGCAAGGTAGAAGGTATAATGATCGGTATGGGTATTACCCTGACAATACTCGGTCTGCTGCTGGGAGGTAACTAAAATGGCTGAACAGTTGGAATACGATAAAGGGGTTCCTATGGTGATCACACCTCAGATGGGACCAATAGATAATGTTGTAGCAGACATAAGGGCCCGTGCGCAGCTTATTGCAAGGAACCAAAAGCTTGATTCCGGTGTGAGCGCAGCAGGGATAGTTGGTTTTGCCGCTGGCTTTATATTTGCCATCCTTATGACAGTAGTTATTCCATTGATCATCTGGCAGGTGATTTACTAATGACAGACAGAAGCGATAGAATACCAAGCGTTGTCACAGACCCTGCGGATTTTGCTGAAGTGCTGGCGAGGCTTAACAAGATAGACGAGAAGATAGAGTTCGTCCACAGTGAAGTTGCACAGAGGATAGGAAAGAAAGTTGGAAGGGACATTGGAATACTGTATGGAGCCGTTGCTGGAATACTAATATTCCTTGTTTACCTGTCAATAAAACCGTGGTTATTTGGATAAAGAGGTGTACAAATGTTCAGATTTGATAAAAAGCAAGAGGTATACGAGGTAGGCAACGTCAAGTTCGGTGGCCAGCCAGGAGAATACCCCACAGTACTTGTAGGTACGATGTTCTATGCAAGGCACAAGATCGTGTCCGATGAAGATAAAGGCATATTTGATAAGGCAGCTGCCGAAAAACTGTGGCACAACATCCAGGAGATGGGTGCGACCACAGGTAACCCCTACGTCAACCAGATCGTGGGAGAAACCCCTGAAGCTATCAGGAAATACATCGACTGGTTCGTTGAGCTCGATGATAAGACCCCATTCCTCATCGACTCCTCAGCAGGAGATGTTCGTGCAGCGGCTGCAAAACACGTTACGGAGATAGGTGTAGCCGACAGGGCGATCTACAACTCCATCAATGCAAGTATCCACCCGGACGAGATGGAAGCAGTAAGGGAAAGTGACATCAATTGTTCCATTGTCCTTGCATTCAATGCAACCGATCCAAGCGTCAAGGGAAAGCTTGAGATTCTTGAGACAGGCGGTACAGGCCAGTCAAAAGGCATGCTTGAGATAGCAAAGGAATGTGGGATCACAAAGCCATTGATCGATGTGGCAGCAACGCCACTGGGAGCAGGTTCCGGTGCATCCATGAGAGCTGTCGTAGCTATCAAGGGACACCTCGGACTGCCTGTGGGCGGTGGATACCACAACATGGCATCTGCATGGGACTGGATGAAAAACTACAAGAAGAAGTTCGAGACAAAGGAAGAGAAGCAGGCAATCTACATGCCAGCAGATATAGGTACAAACCTTGTGCCACAGGTACTTGGATCAAACTTCCAGCTTTTCGGCCCTATCGAGAACACTGACAAAGTGTTCCCTGCAACAGCCATGGTAGACATCATGCTGGCTGAAACTGCAAAGGAACTCGGTCTTGAGGTCAAGGACCCCAACCATCCCATATTCAAACTGGTATAATTATACCAGTTTTCATCCTTTTTTTAACTTAATTCTTTGAACACCTACTCAAAGTGAATCCATTCTCTTCCAGTTACCCATAAGATGTTCATTCGGATTGTAATTGTAACTGTCAGATAGTATCCTGTCACCCAGGGCATTTGTCCAGACATCCACATGTCCACCCTCAACATCGATCTCCTTTTCTTCATAAGGGTCCCAGCGTCTTTCAAGACCAAGGATGGCTTCACGGCTGAACCTTTCAGAAGGGCTTTCCCGATCGATCTGTGCATTATATGCTGCCCTGTCAGCCTCGAATCGCTTATTTGACTCTTCCCAGCTACGCATTCTCTGCTGTCTTAAATGGTCCTGCATCTGGCTGTATTGTCTTGAAAAAACACCTATCTTCCGGATATTTGCGATCTGCTGCTGATAAGACCCGGTTATCAGGTCCGTTAACTGCCGGACCCATACCTCATTTGGCCGAAGAGAAGTCTTCATCGTTCTGAAAAGGGGCAGATTCTCGTCAAGATGCCCCTGGGGGGCACGAATAGATCCGGTCTGCATATGCCAGAGAATGAGATCTCCGGCCATCATCGGAACCTGTTCGTATAAGACCCCGGCATAGAATTCCTCTTCAATAGGATTTTTCGCAATTTCATAGGCTATCCGTACTTTTCCAAACCTCAAGCTGGCTGCTGGCATACGGGGTGCCGAAGCATCTGCAACCATCGGATCATCAGGATGTACCGGACCTCTGAGAACTAGTCTGTAAGGCTGCATCTTTTGCCTGAAAGGAGATATTATGTATTTAAGAAGCGCTTCATCCGGTTGCATGGGTGCAGCAACCTTTGTACTCTGGCTCTGCCAGAACTGCTGGTTCATCACTGCCATAGGGTTGCTCGACCACGTGAACTTCAGGATGGGAAAACCTTCAAATGCCATTAGACCATCGGGGCTGACCACTGCAAAGTTAATATATGCAGGCATATGCATGTCATTTACCCACGTGATCCCACCATAACATATCCAGTCACTGGGTATGATCATTCGGAATGCTTCGATACCAAACCCTGCCTGGTCTATACACTGGACCTGTCTGTAACCGGTCATTGCATACACTCCATCATGGTCTTTTGATGCTGCACAGATCTCAGAATCCTGACCAATGAAAACTGGGTGGACCCACTCCCCACCCGTTCACATGCAAGGAGATATTCTCCAATATCTTCCTTATAACAATGTTTCATCTGCTGCTATTTAAATGTAACCAGTTACTTAGAAAGATTAATATCAGAATGTAATAATGCTGTCTTCATGACAGATGTGATGCTTTTATGGGAAACACCCCTGTTGTTTGAAAAATTGTTTATTGAGTACGGGATTAAATGCCAGAGGGTACCAGCTGAATCCCTTGGTACTCCTTTCCTGCCCCCATGCAGATGCCTTGTTCTTCCCACAGGTTTTGCCAATCCTGCATATACTTCAACTCTCAAGGGTGTTGTGAGGAACAAGAGCAAGATCGAAAAATTCCTCAAGAATGGAGGAACAGTGCTCATATTCGGACCAATGGTGCCGGAATATGATTATGACTGGCTGCCCATTGAATTGAAATATATACAGGAACAGGGATCTGGAAGTGTGCAGAGGATGGAAGGGAACGAAGAGATCTGTGCCATCGACAGCTATACCACCGAGGTGGAATACGACGGTTACTTTATGGGTACAGATGCAAAGGTAATCCTGAGGGATTCAAGCTACCGGCCAATAATGGTCGTAAAAGACGCAGGTAAAGGCAGGGTCATAGCCTGTTCCATCCACGAGTTCCCATCAAAAGATTTTCTGCAACGCATAGTGGAAATATCTGCAAGCTGCAAGATCTGAGATCATGAGAACTCTTTTTGCAGCTTGTCGATCTCTTCCTGTGCATCTGCTATTTTAAGTACGAATAATCCAAAACAGGGTTTTATGAACTGGAATATCAGATCCTTGCCCTTTACACCTACTGGGATCTTATCTGAACCAATAAGTTTCATGCCCTTTATTTTATACCCCCCTGGTACATGGAATACCCTGTCAGAGTTCTCCTTTATGTATTTCTCACTCTGTGCAAGGGTAACCCCGCTAGTTAATATCTCATAGGGTATATCTTTTGTACATGATGATCTGGACATGTTAACACACGCTTCAAACTATTGTGAGTCCCTTCACCCTTATACCGGACCCGATCATGCTGCCTACGATCTTCCCGCCGGTAATTTCAACTGCTTTTGCAGCATCTTTTTTGGGCAGTATTATTACAAATCCCATTCCCATATTGAACGTCCTGTACATTTCAAGTTCATCCACATTACCTTCTCTCTGCAAGAACTTAAAAATATCGTTGGGTTCAATGGGGTCGGAAATGTCAAACCCGAGGTTAGTTATCCTTTGAAGCTTTAAGAGGCCGCTTCCGGTGATATGGGCCAGACCATGGACATCACATTGCTGTATCACATCAAGTACTTCCATATATATCCTGGTGGGGATCAGCAGTTCTTCACCAATGGTCCTTGAATCGTTGAAAGGGAAAGGATCATCATAAGAATATCCGGACCCTTCGACGATCTTGCGCACCAGGGAATAACCATTACTATGTACCCCACTGCTGGGTATGCCTACGATCACGTCACCAACCTGCACTTTTTCACCGGTGATGACCTTATCTTTTTTCACAGCACCAAGACAGGTGCCTGCAAGGTCAAAACCCTTTACGATGTCCGGGAGAGTAGCAGTCTCACCGCCTACTATGGACATACGGGAGAATTCAGCGCCTTTCCTTAATCCCTCTCCTATCTGAGCTGCGAATGATCCGTCATGGGATTCAAGTGCAAGGTAATCTACAAAAGCTATGGGCTCTGCACCAATGGCCAGTATATCATTGACATTCATGGCAATACAGTCTATTCCCACTGTATCCCATTTTTTTATTGCGTTTGCAATGAGGACTTTAGAGCCAACTCCATCCGTTGTCATCGCAAGGGCATATTCTCCAAAATCAAGCAGACCTGCATAATGACCGATATTTGTCAGTGGAGCACCCAAGCCCGTACGAACATAGGTCATTTTACTGGTAAGGGCTTTGATAGTATTCTCTTCCTGTTTGATATCCACGCCTGATCCTGCATATGTGAGATGCTTTTCACTCATTGATGACCCTCGGTAAATTCACGATGTAACGCTCTCACGGCATTAATAGCATCCTTTGAGCTCACAACAAAGGATATGTTGTGCTGTGATGAGCCCTGGCTTATCATTATAATGTTTACTTTTTCTTTACCCAGGATGCCAAACACCCTGCCAGCAACTCCAGGGGTGCCATCCATTCCGGCCCCGACTACCGCTACAGCACATATATCGCGGTCATAGACAACATCTCCCACTACATTTCTGTTAAACTCGGAGCGTATGGCATTGACCGCGGTTTCCAGCTGTTCCTCCATAACGACCAGTGACATATTTGCTTCAGAAGAAGCCTGACTGATCATGATTATATTGACACCCACATTTGCAAGGCTTGTAAATACCCTGGCAGCTGTGCCGATAGTACCCATCATGCCCGCGCCGCAGATATTTACCAGGGCAACATCTTTGATGAGGGTCACAGCCTTTACCACGTCCTGGCTTGGGACCTGATCAGCCACTATAAGAGTGCCTTCAAAGGCAGGTTCAAAAGTATTTTTTACCCTTACCGGTATCCTGTGTTTTATAGCCGGTTCTATTGTCCTGGGATGCAACACTTTGGCACCGAAATAGGACAGCTCCATAGCTTCGATGTATGAAATCTGGGGCAAAGACTTTGCTTCAGGCACTATTCTTGGATCAGAGGTCATTATTCCGTGCACTTCTTTCCACAACCAGATCTCATCGGCCTTAACAGCTGCTCCGAGGATCGAAGCTGAGAAATCGGATCCGCTCCTGCCAAGGGTGCTGATGATACCCGCTTCGTCCTCTGCAATGAAACCAGTGACAACGGTTACTATTGAACAGTTCAGTAAAGGAGACAATCTTTCCTTGATAAGCTCATAGCTTTTTTCAAGAGGACGTGCGTTCCCATAATTGCTATCAGTGATAATACCGGCCTCTCCCCCGGTAAGCCATTTAGAACCAATGCCTAAAGACCTGATAGAACCACTTACTATGGGTGCAGCCAGCCTCTCCCCGTAAGAAGAAATATAATCAATGGAACGCGGCGTGAGCTCTCCCAGATAACATATGCCTATCAGGGCCTTTTCCAGTTCATCTAACCGCTGATCTATTACCTCTATGGTTTCGGAGATAATATCTTCGTCTTCAATTGCAGCATGTATGGCATCATAATGCTTTTTGGTGATGTCCGCTATGAACTCCTTGACCTGAGAAACTTTGCCGCTCTTTGAAACATCTTTTGCTGTGCCCAAAAGACCATCTGTAATGCCACCAAGTGCTGATGTAACTGCAATAAGCTCGTCACCTTTTTCATGGAAGCCTTTCAGGAGTGTAGCAACATGGCGGATCTTTTCTCCATTTGCTACCGAAGTACCACCAAATTTCATTACGATTCTCATATTCATGTCCCATTTTCTGCGGTTATGGATTGCACTATAAAGAAGATGGTGCGATATAAAGATTATGAACCCATTCCAGTAAGATCGCTGTATTTTTACCCTTAGCTCAATTTAAAGATCACAATTCCTATCGCTATGATGACTATGAACAGTATTGGCATGAAACTATCAGTATTCACGTGATCGGTCATGGTACCGTTTTCGTTGTTTACGGATGAGGAGGGAAAATTTTGCACGTCTTCTGTAGCAGAACTATTCAGCCCCTCCTTATCAGAGTCAATGATATCAGGTATGGCCATCAGGGGCTGCGTCTCATTAATTTTATTATCGGACCCATTTTCTGAGATCTCTTCATCATCTTCTTCCATGTCGGGTCTCTGGGTAACATCTTTGAGGATCACAGTTGAACTGTCCGAGGATTCAAAAAATTTACTCACTCTTGCTATGAATATGGTCCTTACATTATCATCCACACTTTTAGAGTAGCTGAATATATCGTCGATCTCAAGCTCTTCTTTCTTCAGGGATCTACCATCCTTGCTCAGTTCAAGAACCACCGAGTCGTCTTCCATGTCGCTTGCGTCCAGAGTGTAACCTTCCTCCAGAGAAAGACTTTCTCCCACTTTTACAGACTTTGAAGTATCCAGCAAAAGGAAATCATCATCTTTCTGCTCAGGATCAAGGAACTGTTCGATCTCCACTTCAACATGGACCCCATCATCCTTATCATCAAAATCCACTGGCCTGATCCTGATCACAACATAATCTGTTTCCGCTTCTTCGTCCTCATCGCTTTCTTCTATGGTGATCATGTACTCGAATGGATCATCTTCGTCTCCGAAAGAATCACCGATCTCTATCTCTTCATCTTTGTAGTAGACTTGTACCAATATGTCTCCCGAGTCTTTACTGGCATCTATAAGCTTGAAAGAATAACCCTGCTCCAGGTGTACAGTATCACCTGCTGTCAGAGTCTCCTCAGAGTAATAGATCATCGCTTTCTCCTCGGTCGAGCAATACACCGGAAAGGAGAACAGAAACAGTATTATCATTGCACAGATGAACACAAAACGTATATATCCCATAGGAACCACTATCTTAGAAGTTAAAGGACGCTACATGCGATTGCATGCTTGTTTCTTCTATTAGTTGATTAGTCTGTCGGTTTTGAGATCCCAGGTGTGTATCATGAAATATGTAATACTGATCGGAGACGGTATGGCGGATGAACCCATTGCTGAACTGGGAGGAAGTACTGTGCTCCAGAAGGCAAGAACACCCAACATGGACTATATTGCTGCCCATGGAAAAGCAGGACTGGCCCAGACCGTTCCGGAAGGTATGCATCCGGGAAGTGATGTTGCGAACATGTCCATCGTAGGATATGACCCTAAAAAGTATTACTCCGGCCGGGCTCCTCTTGAAGCTGCCAGCATGGGTATCGGACTGAATGCTGATGATGTGGCCTTCAGATGCAACCTGATAACCATAGAGGACGGAATGATAGCTGACTACAGTTCCGGACACATTTCCAGTGACGAGGCCAGGGAACTCATACAAGCCTTAGATGCAGAGTTAGGTAAGGACGGGATCAGCTTCTATCCTGGTATCAGCTACAGGCACCTGATGGTAACAAAGAATAACTTTGGTGCTGAAACCACGTGCACTCCACCTCATGATGTGATCGGTGAAAAAAAGGAAAACCACATGCCAAAAGGCAAGGACAGTAAAATATTGTGTGAATTGATAGACGCTTCCATGCCTATCCTTGAGAAACATCATGTGAACCTTAAAAGGATAGCAGCAGGTAAGAAGCCGGGTAATTCCATCTGGTTATGGGGACAGGGAGGTGCGCCTGCATTCCCTTTGTTCAAAGATATGTATGGTAAGACAGGAGCTATCATCTCTGCAGTAGATCTTGTGAAGGGAATAGGGACATACGCAGGTTTCGATGTTATCGACGTGCCCGGAGCAACAGGTTATCTGGATACCAATTATAAGGGAAAGGCCGAGTATGCACTGCAAGCTCTGAAGGATCACGATTTCGTAGTCGTGCATGTGGAAGCGCCTGATGAGGCAGGACACATGGGAGATGCAAAGGCCAAGATCCAGGCCATTGAGGATTTCGATGAGCATGTCGTTGGCACTATATTACATGGTGCAAATGCTATGACCGAAGATGTGACCATCCTGGTAATGCCTGACCATCCGACCCCTGTGCACTTGAGAACACATACCTCAGAACCCATACCATTTGCGATCTACTCCACAAACGAGCAGCATCCGGATAATGCCAGGGCGTTCAATGAAGTTGATGTAAGGGCTGGGTCCTATGGAACTGTGTATGCTGCAGATCTGGTAAAGATCATGCTCAAAAGGCATATCTGAATTTACAGTGCCACTTTTTTTAACAAAAGTCATATTTATATAGCTGTTCAACAATACATTTTATTGGGGTTATGCGGGGAATAGCGGAACCCCAATGATCAAAGGAGTGGATCATATGAAACAAGGTCTTACAAGATGGACACCTTCAGGTATGTCTAAATGGGACCCTTTTGAAGAGATAAGCAGGATGCAGGAACGCCTGAGCCAGCTATTCAGTGAACTGTCGCCTTCGGGTGAAATGAAGGCCTTAGACACGCTTTCACCTATGATGGACGTGCAGGATAAGGAAAAAGAAATAGTTGTAAAGGCGGACATGCCCGGAGTAGACAAGAAAGATGTAGAGATCGATATTAAGAACAATATGCTCTACATCAATGCAAACATGCATCGCGAAAAAGAAGAAGAGAAGGAAGGATATGTGATGCGTGAACGTGCTTTTTCACGGTTTGCCCGGACCTTCAGCCTGCCTGCGAACGTTGTGGCAGAAGGGGCAAAAGCCAAACTGGAGGATGGCGTTCTGACCATAAACATACCCAAGGCTGAGATAGAGGAAAAGCAGAAGATACTCATCGAATAAGTTGTGAATAAGTTCCAGGGTACGTCCATATATATAATGGACATCCTGGATCTCTTTTACGGTTAGTATTATAATTACGGCATCAGGGAAATAACCTCGTCATATTTTGCTCAGTCGGGGTAACTATCATCATCGCCGCATCTGTTTATATGTAGATAGGCTTATTTATGCCTAATGACCTGTTAGCATCAGGTGTAATTTTGAGATTCGAGGCTTTTGCAGTGGAAAATATCCCTTTGATCAAAAAAGGGGATGATCTTGCACAGATCATTTGTGAAAGAACGGATGTCCTTGACGGAGATGTTATAATTATAGCTTCCACTATTGTTGGGAAAGCTGAAGGAAGGACCTTTTCCCTGGAAGGTATAGTTCCTGGCGCGGAGGCTGTAGAATTCTCCAAAAATACCCGGTTCACTCCCGGGTTTATACAGACAGTTCTGGAAAGGAGCAGGGAATGCCTGATCTCTTCACCGGTATTGCTTGTGGAAATGAAGAACGGTCATATATGTATCAATGCAGGTATCGATGAATCCAATGTTGAAGGGGAAATGCTTCTGGAGCTTCCGGCAGACCCGGATGCAAGCGCTGAATACATTGGAAAGAGGATCGAGAGTTACACTGGTGCGCAGATCAGTGTGATAATTACCGATACAAACGGCAGAGCTTTCAAGAGGGGCCAAACAGGAGTTGCTGTAGGCGTCTATCGCATCCATCCTCTTAAAGACTGGAGAGGACAAAAAGATCTTTTCGGGAAAGAACTTAAGATCACAGAAGAAGCTGTCGCTGATGAGATCGCAGGGGCTGCTAACCTGCTTATGGGCGAAGGTAATGGCGGATATCCTGTAGTGATCATACGTGGTCTTAGATCAAGGTCAAAAGATAATGCATCTGTAACGGAAATGTACAGGTCTGATGAAGAAGATCTGATCAAAAAAAGTCTCAGATATCTAAGGGACAGAGGATAGAGGCATATTCACCAATTCCACCCCGGCCTCAGCAAAGAACTCAATTGAATCCTTGTCAGGATAGGATTGCAGGAACACAACTCTTTTGATATTTGAGTTGATGATCATCTTGGCACACAGGATGCATGGCTGATGTGTGCAGTAAAGAGTTGCCGAATCTATACTCACGCCGTACAGTGCTGCCTGGATGATAGCATTCTGTTCTGCATGCACTGCCCTGCATTTCTCATGGCGTGTGCCTGATTCTATATTATTCTGCTGTCTGATACAGCCAATGTCGAGACAATGTGCCATGTTCCTGGGAGCACCATTATATCCCGTTGAAAGTATCCTTTTATCTTTGACGATCACGGCACCGACCTGATTTCTCAGGCAGGTTGACCTTTTTGCCACAACGGTAGCTATCTCAAGAAAGTATTCGTCTAATCCGGGCCTCACTTTCATCGGCTTATAAAAATAGCAAGTAGTATATATAAGTTGTAGTGTATGTTGGAAACGAAATATAAATCTCGATTTCCATCATCCTTACACTCTTGGAGCATCAGAAGATGAGTCTATCTCTTACAGAACAACTGGATTCGTTCGTAAGGAAGCACAACGACCGGCAATTGCTGATCTTGCCTGTTGCTACTTTCCTTATAGCCGTATTAATCATTGCCTTCACCTTAGCTACGACAGGAGCACCGGTGAAACTGGGCATGGAATTCAAAGGCGGCACGATGGTTTCCCTGACCACCGAAACGCCAGCAGATTCACTTAAAGAAAAATATTCCACTTATCCTCTAACAGATGTACGACAGACAGGCTCAAGGACGGTCATGCAATTCGGTCCGATGTCGGGTGAAGAGCAGCTTAGCCTCACTGAAGATGTTACAAATACTTATGAAAATGTGGAGATCCGGCAGATAGGCCCTGTCTATGGAAAAGACCTGCAGAAACAGGCAATTAAAGCAGTCATTTTCTCGTTTTTGGGAATGGCTATCGTTGTTTTCATAATCTTCAGGACCTTTGTCCCCTCTGCTGCTGTTGTGTTGTCGGCCTTCTGTGATATTATGATCGCAGCGGCTTTTATGAACGTGGCAGGTATAGAGCTCTCCTTGGGCACTGTAGCGGCACTGCTTATGCTTATAGGTTACTCGGTGGACAGCGATATATTGCTTACTACCAGGGTGCTTAAGAGAAGAGGAGAGGTCGAGGAAAATATAACAAATGCCATGGGTACGGGTATAACAATGACCACCACTACTCTTGCAGCCCTGATAGTAATGTATTTCGTTACCACATATTCTTATTTGATCATACCTTCCTTTTCTCAGATCAATCTGCTTTCAAATATCTCTATTGTACTCATATTCGGACTCTTGGCTGATATTATGAATACCTGGCTGACGAATGTTTCCATTCTGCGCTGGTATGTTCAAAAAGAAGGGGCAAGGAGGAGAAGAGCATGAGAGAAGATGAAGAACCTAAGAGCATATTCAGGGATCTACGGGTAATGATCTTCATAATTGCTCTTCTGGGATCGATAGCTTTCATTCATCCCGGATATAGCTCTGCAGATGGATTTACGACGAACCTCAAATATGGACTGGACCTGGAGGGTGGTTCATGGTTACAGGTCAAGCTTCAGGGGGCACTTGTACAGGTCGATGCGGACACAAATATGCTTCTGAAAAAGCTCGTAGAACCGGTAATAAGTAACACGATCGAAATCACAGGTACAACAGCCGCTGTCAATGGCCAAGGGCAAACCCATACCCAGGCTATCACTTTCACGACTCCGGGCAACATTACAAATGCTCAGATGGACCTTTTGGGACTGGGTGAATACACCATCAGTAAACAAAACGAACTTACACAGGTAAAAATAACCACATCTAAAGAAACACTTATAGAAGCCTACCTCGCCAACTCTTTGAAGGCTGAGATCGTTCCGATGGTCATGACGGATGGAGTGGAATATGAGATAAGGACTGCTGTCACAGAGCAGCAGATCGAAGCTCTTATGGATGCGGTGGGCGGTTCCATCCTGAAAAATGCTGATGGCAGCTCGCGATACAAAGACGGGGTGAGAACAGAAACCCGTGATCTTACCAAAACCATCCTTAGTGAAAAGATGAATTCTCTTGGACTTAAGGACATACCTGTGAAGACAGTAGGTGATGAGTACATCCTCATCGACTTTGCGGGCATTGACCTGTCAACTGCAAGGGAGATCGCAGAAAAACCCGGCAAGTTCGAGATACGTATCCAGACCATAGGCAATGAGACAAAGCATGTGATATATGGTGAAGACATAGAAAGTGTCGGGATAGTTGGTTACAATGAGGAGGACGGAATGTGGTCTACGCCCTTCACCCTCAACGAAGCGGGAGCTCTCGCCCTGCAAAAAGCAGCTATCGAGGCAGGGGCTACCACCAATCCAATGGAGCACAATCTGGTAATGTTACTCGACGGCAATGAAGTGTACAGTGCGCCTCTGAGTAACTCTGCAGCTCAGCAATTGGTAATAGGTCCGATCTATTCCTGGCAATCCTCCACAGGTACCGGAGATGAGGGTAAGGCACAGGCACAGCAACTTCAGATCCATCTGAGGGCCGGAGCCCTTCCTGTCAACGTAGAGATCATGGGTGCAGGTCATGTAGACGCAGCATTAGGAACGCAATTTAAGAAAGAATCTGTGATCGCAGGGTTGATAGCTCTGATGGCAGTGGCCTTAGTGGTGTACAGGAAGTACCACCAAAAGGAAATACTTATACCTATGGTAGGTACTTCTTTAAGTGAAGTGATAATGATATTGGGTGTCGCCTCTGCGATAGGCTGGCAACTTGATCTACCAAGTATTGCAGGTATCATCGCTGCAATCGGTACAGGCATCGATCACCTTGTGATCATCACTGACGAGGTATTGTATGAAGGCAAATTACCTCCTACAAAGGTGTACCTTTCCAGGATAACCAAGGCATTTAGCATAATACTGGCAGCAGCAGCAACGACCGTTATTGCCATGGGGCCATTGGTATTGATGGGTTTCGGGTCCCTGAAAGGGTTTGCCATTACCACCATAATAGGTGTGTTCATAGGCGTGGTAATAGCAAGGCCGGTCTATGGGAAGCTGATAAACGAAGTATTGAAAGGTAAAAGCGAGGGTCAGGCCTGATAACGCAAGCAAGTACAAAGGACCTCTGGACCGTGAAATATAGACCTTCAAGGCTTGAGGAGATCATAGGTAATGAAGAGTCTGTGAATACGCTTCACAGACTTGCATTGTCCCGTAATGTTCCACACTTGTTATTGTATGGACCGGCAAATTCCGGAAAAGCCACTGCTGCCTTTGCTCTGGCGCACGAACTGTATGGGGAAGGTTTCGAAAGGAATTTCACCTACTTCAATGCATCCGATTTCTTTGACAAAGGTAAAAGTTATCTGATACGGGACAAGAGATTCACACGTATACTGGGTACCGATGACCCCAGGAAGATCCAGAAAAGTGTGATATCCATCTTCAAGGAAATAATCAATGAATATGCAAGTGTGGCACCAATAGATTCGGACTATAAGGTCATATTCATAGATAGTTCCGAAACTCTTGATGTGAATGCACAGCATGCATTAAGACGCATGATGGAAAAATACACGGCAACGTGCAGGTTCATTCTTTCCACCACTCAGCCATCAAGATTGATAGCGCCTCTGCGTTCAAGGGGCTTACAGCTTTTTTTCAGGCATGTATCAGATGAAAAACTGGGCAATTTCATAAAACGTATATCTGAAAACGAAGGCTTTCCTGTCACTGAGGATGGTATACAGGCATTGTTGTATCACTCACGAGGCAACGTGGCAGTTTCACTTGATACATTACAGGTAGCAGTAATTCTCTCCCATGGTGAACCAATAGGAACTCAGGCTATATATGATGCTGCTGTCAGGGAAGAAGTAGGTGAGATCAGATCGCTCTTTGAGGCCGCCACGGTCGGCAATATGATGGAGGCCAGGAAGATCATAGACCGCATGTTGATAGATAATGGTTTTACTGGTTATGAGATACTTGAACGTCTTCACAGGACCGTGGTGGGGTCTGGAGAACCTGAACACAGGATCGCAAGGTGGACCATTAAGATAGCCGATGCTAACTTTAAAATGATGCAGGCTGCTAATGACAGAATACAACTTGAAGCTCTGGTGGCAGATCTCTGCAACTGATACAGAATAGTGATTATGGATAAGAACAGTGAATTCACTCTGGCCTGCCGCGAACTCCTGGAAAAAGTACTCAGCGGGGAAATACGGGACCCTGATCAGCTGGTTAAGGCAAAGAAACTGGTAAGCAAACATCATAAACTCTCTTCTCTGCCTACAAATGCAGATATTATCATCTCCGGGAACGAAGAGGAGCAGCTTTTAGTAAGAGAGTTCCTGCGGAAAAAGCCTGTACGCACCATCTCAGGTGTTGCGGTAATAGCAGCGATGACTTCCCCTGCTCCATGCCCACATGGAACATGTGTTCCCTGTCCCGGAGGTCCGGCCTCTTCTTTTGCTTCGCCGCAAAGCTATATGGGACAGGAACCCTCTACAATGCGCGCTATCCAATGTGAGTACGATCCCTACAGGATAACAACTGCCCGCCTTGAACAATTAAAACAGATCGGACATGACATAGATAAAGCCGAATTGATCATAATGGGCGGGACGTACTCAGCTCGCACTTTGGACTATCAGGAATGGTACGTAAAAAAGTGTCTTGAAGCCATGAATGACTTTTTTGGTACGGAATGGCGGGAACATGCCCATGTCATTGGCAAGGAGTGCCCTTACATCCCTCTTGAGGAGGTGCAGAAGGCCAATGAAACCTCAAGGGTCCGCAATGTGGGTATGACATTTGAGACACGGCCAGATTGGGCCAAAGAAGGGCATATAGATATATTGTTGAAATTAGGGGCCACCAAAGTTGAGATAGGAGTGCAAAGCACTTACGATTTCGTACTTTCCAGGATCAATCGCGGGCATACCGTTGCCGATACGACAGAAGCTAACAGGGTCCTGAGAGACAGTGCACTTAAAGTGGGTTTTCACATGATGCCACATCTTCCGGGCATGGACATTGAAGGAGATGTACGTAATTTCAAAAGACTGTTCAGAGATAGCAGGTTCAGGCCAGATTACCTGAAAATATATCCTACACTGGTCACAGAGGGAACGGAACTTCAGAGAATGTGGCAGAATGGAGAATATGAAGCCCTTACAGATGAAAATGCTGTTGAATTGCTCTCCCGGATAAAGGCATTTCTGCCGAAGTGGGTAAGATTGCAGAGGATACAGAGGGATATTCCTGCTCATCAGATACTTGCAGGTACCCGCAAAAGTAATATCAGACAGCTTGCTAAAAGCATGCTGGAAGAACATGGCGGCTCATGCCGGTGTATCCGCTGCCGGGAGGTAGGTCACAATATTCTTAAAGGGATCATGCCTGATCCTGAGAACATTACACTCACAGTAGAAAAATACGATTGTTGCAGTGGAGTGGAACATTTCATATCTTTCGAAGATGTACGATCGGACATCCTGATAGGTTTTCTGAGATTAAGGTTCCCTCATGATCCTCACAGGCTTGAGCTGCAGAATTCAGCTCTGGTCAGAGAATTGCATGTATATGGGTCCATGGTCCCGGTAGGTGAAAATGCAAAAAAGTGTGATTGGCAGCACAGAGGATACGGAGCAGAATTGCTGAACTGTGCAGAAGAAGTGACAAAGGATGCGGGCTTTAAGAAAATATCGGTTATAAGTGGTATTGGGGCAAGGGAATATTATCGCAGACAGGGTTATATGTTGGATGGCGTATATATGTCTAAGTGGTTTTAGATACGTTTTTTACCAATGCTTGCTAATGGGGCATGGACAATAATGAGAAGTGATCAGATAGAGAACATGTCGGAAAAAGAGATTCTGTGGCAGATCCTTGAAATACTGGTCAGTATAGATCGGAAAATAGACCGGATGGTTCCAAAAGGTATCCCGATGACCAAAGCACATTCAATGGGAGATGAGAAAGCAGATCACTCGGGTGGTCTGGATGTAATGACATTGCTTTCCCTGCCGGAACATTTGAGGATCACTGCAACGGTATTATTTGAGAGGGGAGCGGCTACTGCTGAAGATATATCAAAGGTCACGCATAAGGAAAGAGCTGTTGAAAGTGGCTACCTCAATCAGCTTGTAAGGATGAGACACGTGAAAAAATACCGCACAGGCAGAAAGGTATATTTTTGCATCAGCGAGGATAAGAAAACTGACTGATCGATAACATAGGCTTTTTTCAGATGGGTGATGATGTGGGGGTAACTGTAGCTGTACATTCGGCTAAAGGGGGAACAGGAAAAACTTGTATATCGACGAACCTTGCAGCTTTATTAGCTTGTGAAGGTTATAATGTTTGTCTTCTGGATATGGACCTAAAAGCACCGTGTCTGTGCACTTTCTTTAATAAATATCCAAAGTGGTGGCTTAATGAATATCTTGATGGTAACTGCAACATCGATAGTATACTGAATGAGATCGGTCCCCAATTGGGTACGAAGGGCCATTTTATCATAGGTTGTTCCAATCCCGATATTACAGCAATTAGAAAAGTGTCCAATGTTGACCGAAAGTGGCAGGCAAATGCATTGAAATTACTTCTGGCTGCAAAAAGATCTCTATTTGAGAAAGGTATCGATGTATTGATCTTAGATACTGGACCGGGCATAGAGTTCGAATCTGTGAACGCTATTGCTGTAGCGGATCTCGTATTGTCTGTCATGAAACCCGACAAGATAAGTTATGTGTGCACCGAGCAACTTGTGAAAGGTGTTTATATGACACTGGAAAAGAAATGTTATCTGGTGGAGAACATGAGTCCCAGGTTACCCATTAAGCTGGCCGAAAAAGAGCAAGTTTTTGGGATCCCTGTCATTGCATCAATACCCTGTATCTGCGACATTCCCCAGAAAAATGATACATGCATAATAAGTTTAACTTATCCCGACCACATATTCACAGCTTCAGTGAAAAGAATACGCCGGGCTATAGAAGAGCACATAGCTAAAATATGATCTATATTTTTTCTTGCTTATGCAGGATCTTCTTTGCTTCTATCTGTATATATTCTTCGATCGCTCCTTCTTTTATTTCCTGGGCCCGGTTCTCAAATGTATTTCAATGTAAAAAGTGGATGTTGTGTATATGTGTATTACACTTGGGAGAAAACACATTCTTCTTAAATTTCAAAATACGAAAAGAATACGCATACATATACATAATTACGTTTAACAAAGTTTATATAATAAAAACAGATTAAACCTTTCATAAAGATTTATGAGATCTGGCACTATTCACCTTTCTATTTGATGTTGGCAACAGCTGTGTATTTAAATTTTTTAATAGATACAATTGTTCACTATGATGCTTTAATAATAAGAATTCAAGTTAATAATTTTTATTTTGTATACCATTCGTATAAAAGTAATTTAATAAACTTTAAATAGAAAGTTGTAGATACAAGTAAATGGGATTACAAAGTATTTTACTTGTAAAAAAACAATATTTTACAATCCACAGAGGTATAAGATATGAAAATAAGAGTTGTCAGTTCCAAAGAAGAAATTAATACATTAAGCCCAAATGAAGAGATAGTGCACCTTGCATTCAGACCATCTAACACGGACATCTTCTCACTTATAATGAAGTGCCCCCAGGTTAAGGCACTCCACATACCAAGTTCCTACAAGAGAACTATTTCCAACTCTGCTAAGATGTACCTCAAAATGCAGGGTATAGAACTGCTCGAAGGAGACGTATGGGGACACCGCAAGGATATAAACGAATATTCTGAAGTTTCCCCGAGCGTTTACGAGCGCATAAAGCAGTACCGTCTGGACGGAATGCAGGAAGATGACATCGCCGACAAGATGGTCAGAGAAACCAGGCTGAGCCCGGATTTCATCTCATTCCTTATCAAGAGCAACTGATTTTAAAAATATAATGCCGGTCTTGCTGACCCGCATTCTCTTCCCTTTTTGATCTGTCCATAGGATTTTAAACCCTGTAAATAGCCCTCATTCTCCGGAAGTTTTATTTTACTGTTCCCAGATCGAATCACAAAACATGCAAGAAAGTAAAAAAGACCTGAATACTTTCACTCCACATCCATCAATTTAATACCTATTCCGGAAATAAGGAGTATAAATATCACCAAAGAAACAATGAATCCATAGCTTTCCATCGATGAATTAGGATCGGCGGAAAAGACAGAATGAGTGATAATAATAAGGGCTATCAGGACCAGCACTGAGCCAGTGGAAGATAATATTTCAAGGGTCTTTTTGTTCATGTGGTCCAATAAGCGGGTAACCTACATCAATTTAACGCATTGGGAAATCAGTTAGGCATGTATATCAATAGGTGATCCATGACAGAATTCGAGAGAGTACTTGTACAATCGTTTAATTCCTTTTTCACTGAGAATGAGATAAAAGGAATAGCACACAGAGTAAAACAGCATCGTTTTACTCCTCAGTTCCTGGACGTACTTGTGGATTCACTTGACCCGGACTATTATATGGGCATAGAATGCAAAAGTATTTCTGTAGACAAAGGAGCAAAAGCTCTGTATTATTCTCAGCACTTCACAGTGGACAAAAAAGGCACTCATCAGATAGCACGCATCTCTGATTTTCTCAGACTTTCAGGGCGTGCCGGTTTTCTGGCAGTGGAACTGAGGATGGGAACAGGTTATTCCCGTGAAGCATATATCGTACCCTGGACCGAACTGGATACCCTTTTTAATACCGAAGGAGAAAAGAAGTTATCTATATCTGATCTGAAAGAGTATGCCATGATAGAGAGAGAGGGAAACAGATATCGTATCGATCCTGCAAAATGGAAAGCAGGAAGAGTACTCGGATAAGTGGTTGGAATGTCAGACTGTCTGGAGCAAATGAGAACACGCGCAAGGAAATGTGCTGATACGATACATGAGAACAGTGAAGTGAAGGTCGTGTCGCATATAGATGCAGATGGAATAACATCCGCAGCTATTATTTGCAAGGCGCTTGAACGTGCAGGCATTGAAAATTCTGTCAGTTTTGTAAAACAACTTGACGAAAACACGATCTTTAAGCTGGCAGATCAGGATCCTGAACTTGTCATATTCACTGACCTGGGGAGCGGGATGCTTGAACCTATCATAAGTTCCGGCTTAAATGTTGTGATATCTGATCACCATCGTCCACGGGGAGACACGGAAAACCTGATAAAGCATCACCTCAACCCCCATCTTTTCGGGGCTAATGGCTCTACAGATATAAGTGGTTCCGGAACAACATATTTGCTGGCTAATGAACTTGGAGATAACCATGACCTTGCAGGTCTCGCAATAGTTGGTGCGATCGGAGATATGCAGAACAGACGTAATGGTCATCTCATAAGTCTCAATAGGGAGATCCTTGAAGAGGGTGTTTCTAAAGGGGTATTGTCGTTTGAAAAAGATATCATGCTCTTTGGCAAACAAACAAGACCTGTTTTTAAACTGCTGCAGTTTGCATCAGATCCATACCTTCCCGGTCTGACCGCGGATGAGGATGCGTGTATAGAGTTCCTTCACCGTATAGGGCTTCGTTTTGGAGATGACGATCGCTGCCGAAGGTGGATAGACCTGGAACAGAAAGAGAAACAAAAAATAGTCTCTGCTCTTCTGCAACATGGCCTTTCTTCAGGACAGGAATCCTGCAAACTTGAGAGGCTTATAGGGGAAGTATATATATTGTTGAACGAAAGGGAAGGCACTGAAATGCGGGATGCCACCGAGTATTCGACATTGCTGAACGCAACAGGAAGATACGATAATGCCGAAATAGGGATGGCCGTATGCATGGGAGATCGGGGGGAGGCGTATGAGAAGGCACGTAAATTGCTTGCTGATCATCGATCTAACCTTGTGAATGGCCTTTCCTTTGTAAGGGAAAAAGGGATCACAAAGCTTAATAACCTCCAATATTTCGATGCTGGCTCAAATATAAAAGAAACAATAATAGGCATTGTTGCAGGCATGAGCACATCGGTTATCGCTGACAGGAACTATCCAATAGTCGCATTTGCAGATGCCGAAGGAGGCGTGAAAGTCTCAGCTAGAGGCACACAGGACCTTGTAAGAAAAGGGCTAAACCTATCAGAAGCATTAGCCTTTGTATCTGCAGAGGTAGGAGGGGCCGGAGGCGGGCATGATATTGCAGCCGGGGCAACTATTCCTCAAAATTCCAAAGATGAGTTCATACGCAGGCTTGATTCGATCATTGGTGCCCAGATCTCGAAGCAATGAGCGATCATCTGTACTCACTGATATGACGCAGCTCCCTGAAATCAACTGTTGTAGACATAGCATTTGTTCTTATGCCTATACCGTGTTCCTGAACAATAGCCATGGGATTGGTGCCACCTATCACAACGATGCCAAGATGGTCCCTTTCCACAGGCACGTCCAGAATGCGTGTATTTGGCTCTCCAACTTCGAGGATACCTGTGATACCAGCATCCATCATATCTGAAAGAATTCGGTCGATATCATCCCTTGCAACCATGGGGGCTTCCCTAAGGTTCGCCAGTATTTTTCCGGAGCCCGTTTTAAGCATTTCGGTGACCGATGTGATCTCCTGGGACATGAGCACTTCCAGAGGATCGATGGTAGTACTGTGATAGGTTAGCACATTGGTGAACCTAAGAGGTGTTCCGTCCTTGATCTCCACCAATCCGCCAAATCTGGGGTTCACGAACACGCCTTTCTTGAGCAGGATACCATCTATGGTGATGCTGCACATCGTGACAAAACCAACTTCATCCGGACCCACGGAGATCCCTTCAACATTATCCCCTTCATGGAGCACCCTTATATAGGGACTTACTGACAGGCCACTATTGATAGCCATTTCGAATATTCCCATCACATCATCGAAATCTTTTTTATCGATAATGGATAGGTTGACCACTACCTTACCTTCCCGTGTGACCGGATCAAAAGTTGTTCTGAACATCAGATCTTCTATCTTTGCTGATGTGAACTGGATACAGTAGTTTTTCTGCACCGATAGACCTCAAGGAACCTATTTGTCTTTCTTATATTATACACTATCGATGCAGATATGCAAACTCTTTCATTCATTTGCGAGTAGCTTTGAGAACATTGCACTGTATAAATGCGGATTTTTCAGGAAATCCAGCTTACTGAGATCGCTAACAAGATCATACATATCCTCGCCCTTAGCAAGTCCCAGCATAGAAGGATCTGTGGGTTTGAGATAGCGTATAGGTGGTATGTTAGTATATTGCGGGTTGCCCACATAACCTGTTCCAAGAAGATAATATGCGGCTCCTGAATGCTCTTTGATGGGGTCGTACATGGACGAGAACTCGCTGCATACCCAGTTTGCCATCTTAAGGGTCTTATGGGAAGAATTAATGGTAATGTGACCATAACCCGGAGGAACCATTACTATATCTCCGGCTTTTGCCTCAACGACCACTACATCCTCAACATTTTCTTCTGACATCCTCTGCAATAAGTAATTAGCTTCGCCCTCAAGAACCTGATAGAGCTCTGCGTAAGAAACAGAAGCTCCAGGCACATCAGGATGATAATGTCCGGCTGTTTTAACATACTCCTTCCCAAGCATTTGGGGCGGAATAACAGTGATGTCATATCTCAGTTGCTGTGATCTGATAGCTTCATGTTCCTTTTCATTTCTGTACAGATCCCTGTACATGTAATAGAGTTCAGTGTTCTTTGCTGTCCGGCTCCACTCCGTGTCATAGAGGACATCATCCATATCATGCAGCATTCTGATGTCTGGCTTCTTAATGTGTCCAAAAAAATTAAGTTCTTTCCCCATTTTTATATTCCTCACTATCTTTAATACCTCACCGAATAGCCACTGTCCGAAATTGCGTTCTTAGTGAACATATTATTATTTTTATTATTGATTTGTATATATATAACCTTGTAGGTTTCACATTTTGTCAGCTCCATTCCATGGACCATGTTCCCGGAATTTTTCCAATATGCGTAGCCCAAGTTTTTTGTTTATACCTTCTATCTGGCATAGTTCTTCCATTGTGGCCTGGCCGATCTTTTCCACAGAACCAAAATGATTGATAAGCGCTTTTTTCTTTGCTTCTCCTATGCCGCTTATGCCGTCAAGTATGGAATGTGTGAGCCTGGCCGATCTTCTGCGTCTGTGGGAGGACACTGCGAACCTGTGCGCCTCATCCCTTACATGCATAAGGAGTTTCAGGGCAGGAGAGCTATGAGGCAGAACTATCACTTCACCTGGACCTTTTTTAGTAGTGATTATGTGTTCGAACCTTTTGGCAAGACCAATGACAGGAATATCCAGCCCCAGCTTGTCAAGTGAATCTTTTGCTGCAGATAACTGTCCTGGTCCCCCGTCTATAAGGATCAGATCAGGAAAAGGCATCTTTTCTTCCTTGAGGCGGGAATAACGGCGTCCGACAACTTCTCCCATCATTGCAAAATCATCAATGCCTTTAACTGTTCGGATATTGTGCTGCCTGTATTTATTATTAGATGGCTTGCCATTCTCGAACACCACCATTGAGCCGACAGCATCTGTTCCGGAGATATTGGATATATCAAATCCTTCTATGTATAAGGGTACTGAGGGTAGGGAAAGCAATGATTGCAGGTCTTTGAGCGATTCCATCGACTCGCTGGCTACCACAGCTTTTAGCCTGTTTGCCCGCATGGTCATTTCTGCATTCATCAAAGCCATGTCGAGCATCTTTTTTTTGTCACCCTTCTGAGGCACATTTATGTGAACTTCCCTTCCTGATCTCTGTTTGAGCCACGAGGTGATGAGATCATGATCAGGTATATCGTATTGTGTCAATATTTCAGTAGGGATGGGCGAATCCAGATAATACTGCTTTATGAATTGAGAGACAACATCCGGAAGTGCAGTACCTTCTGCGGAGCTCATGGCAAGGTCAGCTCTCCCCACCATATTACCGTGCCTCACGTAGAATATCTGGATGTAGACTGTGTCACCATCCTTGAAGGCTGCTATTACATCCCTGTCATCTGTTCCAGAAGTGGCTATCTGTTGTTGCGAGAGCACTTTGACAGCTTCAAGCTGGTCCCGTACCTGGGCAGCAGCTTCGTACTCCTGTTTTGATGCAAGGTCTTGCATCCTTTCTTCCAGTTCTTTCACCAACCCGGAAGTCTCTCCTTTAAGGAACTTTATAGCCTCCTGGACATTTTCCATGTATTCCTTTTCACTGATCTTCCCGGCACATGGCGCATAGCATCTTTTAATATGGTAGTCCAGACAGGGTCGTGCCTTCTTTTCATTAAGAGGCTGCCTGCACCTGCGTATCCTGAATACCTGGGATATGATATCCAGTGTTTTTCTTATAGCACCTGCATTTGTATAGGGCCCGAAATACAGGGACCCATCCATGAGCCTCCGGCGTGTCAGGAAGATCCGGGGATATCTGGAGTTCACTGTGACCTTGACATAAGGATACCTTTTATCGTCCTTCAGGCGGACATTATACCGTGGCCTATATTTTTTGATAAGGTTCGCTTCAAGAACAAGAGCATCGACTTCCGTATCTGTGATTATATATTCCAGATCCTCTATGCGGCTGACAAGCGTTTTAGTCTTTGGTGTCAGGTTCTTTGATGACTGGAAGTACTGGCGGACCCTTTTCCGCAAAGATAGGGCCTTCCCCACGTAGATCACTTCTCCGGAGTCATCTTTCATGAGGTACACTCCCGGAAGATCTGGAAGAGAAGAGAGGGCAACGGTCATCAGGTATTTCTCCAAATATCATTATGTGCAGCAGGAAAATATAAATGTGCTATCCTTGACCAAATGTCGGCAGGATATTTAAAAACAGGTCGGCAGAGGAAAACGCTAGAGAAGATGAGCCGGAATTGACATTGGCTTTAAAAGAAGTTTGGTGGGATAGCGCGGATTTGAACCGCAGTCCAAGCGTCCCAAACGCTCGAGGATGGACCAGGCTACCCTACTATCCCAAGAGGGTAAGCACTGCAATAGACGTTATAGATTAAAAACCTTCCGTAAGGGATCGTCAAAGAATATAAACTGGGGAGAAAAAGAATAAAAAAATAAAGAAATGAAGGGCAAAGACAGCAAAGATCATTTCCATCTTTTATATACATCGTTATCTATTCCTGCGAGGTCCAAAGCTCTCCCGACAATGGAATTTACAAGATCTTCAATGTGCTTCGGCTTAGAGTAGAACCCGGGGCATGCAGGCATTACAATAGCTCCTGCCCTGGTGAGCTTTAACATGTTCTCAAGGTGGATCTCGTTCAAAGGAGTTTCCCGCGGCACAACGACAAGCCTGCGTCTTTCCTTGAGGCAGACATCAGCAGTTCTTTCCAGGAGGTTGTCAGACATGCCATTTGCAATGGAGCCAACTGTCTTCATGCTGCATGGGGCTACGATCATGCCATGGAACCTGTGCGATCCGCTGGCTATGGGAGCAGTGAACTCTCTTTCCTCATAGACATAGCTTGCCATGTCTTCCACCTCCACAACAGAATAGTCAGTTTCGATCTCAATGATCTGCCTTGCCGACCTGGTTATAACAAGGTGTGTGACCAGACCCATTTTAGAAAGTATCTCAAGCAGCCTTATGCCATAAATAGACCCTGATGCTCCACTTATACCAATTACGATCTCCATTTTTTCACCTTATGGTCCCAATAAGCTCGTCTATCATCGCTTCAGAAGCCTGCACAATGGACCGGATCTCATCTACAGTTATATCATCTATATGTATACCGACCATTAATACTGTTGTGTTCTGCGTGATAGCACTGATCTTCCGTGCTCCGCGCAGAGCGATCTCATCCTCCCTGTGTCCCGGGGAGCTTATCACGGAAGCGGAGGCACGGCGACTTTCTTCATCATAGATACCCATGGCAACAGCACCTATGTGCTCTCTGCCGCCTGACAGTACAAAGAACATATCCTTGCCTATAGATTCCCCTTTTAATAGGAGCTGTATCCTTCCAACATCTTTTTTGATCTCGATCATGATCACAGCTCCGTGAGCCTGAACTGTTTTGTGGTCTTTTTAACTTCAAAGAACTCTCTTGCAGCCTTTCCCACATCATCACGGAATTCCTTTGGAGTATAGACACCCATTTTCCAGTTATCCCAGTGAGCCTTCTCAAGGGTCGCAACCACATAAGAAGCCTCATCAAGTCTTACCATCTTGCCGTTGAGCTTCACAAGTGCTTTTAGCTCGGGTATCTCCGGAGAACGGGGCATGTCGATGAGCACATCAGTGGGTTCAATGCCCACCATACCTGCGATCTCAGCCTCTATTCTGCGTATGTTGCCCCTGTGCTTCAAAACGCTCTCTGTGACCTCGTCAAAGCCTACATATAAAGCTCGTTTATAAAGCCTGCGTTCTTCAAGGCGCTGTGCCAGGCGGCCGCCGTATCCAGCATCCGAACGCATGATATGCAGCAAATGTGCATCATCCATCTGTCTGAGCTCCATAGGATCGATAGCATTGTCTTTTATAAGTTCCTCAATAGCACGGACGCACATTGTTTCTGCGATACGCGATACATGGTGATAATAAACAGACGGGTGCATGAGAAATCTGGATACAAGCAAGGACTCTGCGGCCTTGACACCTCCTGCACCCACTACCAGCTTGTCTTCATAGAACTGCATCTCATGGATGAGCCTCACATGGTCCACCAGCCCAAATGCAACACCCGTATAATGCGAGTCCCGCACCAGATAGTCCATACGGTCCACATCGATCTCACTGCTGAGGATCTTACCGAGATCTGTTTCCCCTTTGATGTGTTTCTGGATGGTTGTAGGGCTCAGACCGTGTTCATCCAATATTTCCGCGATCTCGCCCTTGCGCAGCAGATGAAGCACATCTTCATGTTTCTGGCGTGTATATTGAGTGATGAAGCTCTCCGTTACATGGGAAAGAGGGCCATGACCTATATCGTGGAGCAAAGCTGCGACCCTCAGTTCATCCTTTTCCTGCTGGGACACTGAATCGATCTGCCTTGCCAATGTGGCTGCAAGATGCATAACACCCAGGGAATGCTCAAAACGTGTATGATTGGCACCCGGATAAACAAGATTTGAAAGCCCAAGCTGCCTTATCCTGCGCAGGCGCTGCATGGGAGGAGTATCTATAAGGGAAAGCGTGAGCTCATCGAGTTCGATATAACCGTGAATAGGATCACGAACGACCTTCATATGCTTTAAATATCCCTTCATCCTATAATGCTGTTCCTCTATCACAACTAATTTCTGTTAAGAACTGATCGGAGACATACATGCTAGTACTTTCCGGAGGGACCGGAACCCCCAAGCTGCTTGAAGGACTTAGAAATATACTTCCTGAAGAGAATATTACTGTTGTCGTCAATACTGCAGAGGACATGTGGGTATCAGGAAATCTGGTAACGCCTGATATTGATACAGTTCTGTACCTGTTTTCCGGAAAACTTGATACTTCTAAATGGTGGGGAATAAAAAATGACACTTTCATGACCTACGAAGCCCTCAGGTCTTTGGGACACGATGAGATAATGAGGCTGGGCGACCAGGACCGTGCCACAAATATCATGCGTTCCGACCTTTTAAGAGCAGGGCGTTCTCTTACGGAAGCAACGCAGGAACTTGCAAGAGCTTTAGGCATCCGGGCAAAGATACTGCCCATGTCCGACGATCCGGTAAGGACGATGGTGACAACACCCTCTGGAAAAATACATTTTCAGGAATTCTGGGTAAAAGAGCATGGAAAACCCGATGTGCTGGAAGTTGTGCAGGAAGGCATCGAAAAGGCTTCCATTGCACCGGCTGTTCTGGAAGCGCTGGAAAAGGAGGAACATGTGCTGATCGGGCCCAGTAACCCTATCACAAGCATCGGACCCATACTGGCCTTGCAGGGGATGAAAGAACTGCTGAAAAAGAAAAAAGTTGTTGTAGTAAGCCCCATGATAGGGAAGGAACCTGTCAGCGGACCAGCCGGAAAGCTGATGGCTGCAAGGGGTTTGGAAGTATCTTCTGCCGGTGTTGTCGATTGCTACGGAGATATCCTGGACATAATGATACTGGATGAAAGGGATGCATATGGTATCTCTGCTCTGAAGAATGCGACATGCAAGATACTCATTGCCGATACGTTGATGAAGAATGTGGATAAAAGTACGGCTCTGGCCAGAGCTGTGGTGGATGCTTTTAAATGCTAAGAACGATAAGATAAGATTTTCACGTGTTAAAACAATAACATTTCTAGCAATGCTTAAATTTTTTCATGTAGACTCTCTTTTATATGTGTATGCATATATGTGGCAATCTAAGTAAGGAGTATTTCAGATGCTGGAGATATTACGCGAGTCCTTTAATGAGATCCCTATTGTGAAACGGGGAGATTACTATTATTTCATTCATCCTATGTCTGATGGCGTTCCTGCACTGGAGCCGGAGCTTCTGGAAGAGGTCGCAGAGTACATTGTGGAAAGGGCGGACCTCGATGTGGACAGGATAATCACCATTGAGGCCATGGGCATACCCCTGGCCACCACAGTTTCTTTGATGACCGATATACCTCTTGCCATTGTGCGCAAAAGGAAATATGAACTGGAAGGTGAAGTAATCCTTTCCCAGAGCACAGGCTATTCTAAAGGCGAGTTGTATATCAATGGCATAAAAAAAGGAGACAGGGTGCTCATAATCGACGACGTGATCAGCACCGGAGGCACCTTGTTGGCGCTGGCGAGGGCGCTCAAGAACATTGGAGCCATAATTGCAGGCATCTTTGTTGTCATTGAACGTGGTGAAGGAGTTGCAAGCCTTAGAAAAGAAGGCATAGAAGTGACAACTCTTGTACGTATAGATGTCGATGAGCATGGTGTGCATATACTGGAGGATCAGGTTGGCAGACAGTGAAGCATTCGATTTCCAGATAGCAAGGATCATTGGCATAATAAAAGATACAGGTGCAAAGACTGTAGGCTTACAGTTCCCTGAGGGCTTTAAGCGCAGGGCTGCGAGCATAGTCCATGAGATCGAAAAAGCTACAGCTGCACAGATATTGATATCCGGGAACCCATGTTTTGGGGCATGTGACATAGATGTCTACCTGGCACGCAGGGTGGACATACTGTTCCATTTCGGGCATGCTGTGCTTGATGACAGCAACTATGTCAAGAATGTGTATTTCATTGAGGTAAGGTCCAATGCTGCAGTAGAGGAAGTGGTGAACAAGTCTCTGGAAATGCTTAAGGGAAAGAGGATAGGGCTCATCACCACGGTTCAGCATGTGCACAAGCTTCAGGAAGCAAGTGAGATATTACAAGCCCATGACAAAGTTTGCGTGATAGGAAAGGGAGATGCAAAAATAGCATATCCCGGACAGGTTCTTGGGTGCAATTTTTCCTCGGCAAGGGCCGAGATATGCGATGAATATCTCTATATAGGGAGTGGCTATTTCCACCCCATGGGTGTGGCATTATCTACAGGAAGAAGAGTGCTCATAGCCGACCCATTTGTAAATGAGGTCAGAGAACTGGACATTTCAAAGGTGCTCAAACAACGCAGTGCCGTTATCGGAAGATCACTGGATGCAGATCTTTTCGGAATGATCGTATGTTCCAAGCCTGGACAGGAACGTATGGCACTTGCCCTGAAGTTGCAGGACCTTATACGCAGGCATGGTAAAGATGCCCGGATCATTATGATGGATCTCGTGACCCCTGACCAGCTACTCCAGTTCAAAGTGGATGCTTTTGTAAATACTGCATGTCCGAGACTTGCCATTGACGAGGTTGGCCGCTTCAATGCGCCAATGCTCACTCCACCGGAACTTGAGATAGTACTGGGCGAGAAGGCATGGGAAGATCTGGTATTCGATGAGATAACTGCCTGAAGCGGGTCATTAAATGAAGCAGAGAAAACTTGAGATCATGCTGGAAAAGGTGAAAGGGTTCGAAAGACCTGATGTGAACCTGGAACAATATGCTACGCCTGCTCCCATCGCTGCTGAGGTATTGCATTTTGCATTTATGCATGGGAATCTGCAGGGTACGGTATACGACCTTGGATGCGGCACCGGCATCCTTGCCATTGGTGCAAAGCTCCTGGGTGCTGAAAAAGTAGTAGGTTTCGACCTTGATCCCTGTGCCCTTGAGATCGCAAGAGAGAACGCATCTATGATGGGAGTTGACGTGGAGTTCGTACAATGTGACATCTCAGGTGTGCCTGAACATGCAGATACTGTAGTAATGAACCCGCCTTTTGGAGCACAGTGCAAGGGCAATGACAGACCTTTCCTTTCAACTGCCCTGAGAGTTGCAGATGTGGCATATTCCGTCCACAATTGCGGGAGTCACAGGTTCATTAAGAGTTTCATAAAGCCTGCGATCATTAGTGACTGGTATGAAACTGGTTTTCCGATAAAACGAACATTTAAATTTCATAAAAAGGATGTAGAACTGGTTAAGGTTGAGATCTACCGGATAGTCCGGTGTGATGGCAGCATATAATCTGCCGATGTTTGCAACTGCTTTATATAGCGGGAAACATATGTCTTGCAAACTGGCGCTCGATCATATCTATCTAATTTCATCATGAGGGATTCTTATTCGTATAAGGAACAGGAAAAAGGTTTCACGCAGGATGATCAAAGGCTCAGGCGAGGGATCAGAAAGTGTACGGTCATCGGAAGAAACAGAACAAATGGTGACCAAGGGAAGGAAAGTGGAGGTAGCTGCTAAAATGACGAAAGTTCCAAAAAGCGGCATTGTTAAGCCTTCAAAGAAAGTGATACAGGAGGAGAACATGGATGAAGAGGAAACGGTCTTTGTGATGCCTGGAGACATTATTGGTACTACTGAAGAATTTAGTCCCGGGATCGGGACTTTCCTGCATGTTGCAGATATCCATGCTGCCTCTACTGGTGTCGTGAAGATAGACAGGAAAGCACGTATCATATCCGTTGTTCCCAATACCAAGTATCCACCATCAATTGCCGTAGGAGATATCGTAGTTGGCAGTATAACCGGCCTTAGAGAGAGCGTCGCTCTTGTTGAGATAGCTGCTATAAAAGGTGAAGGTGAACGTGAATTCCGGAAAGTTGGGACAGCTGCGGTGCATGTATCCAATGTTAAAGATTCATACTGCAAGAGACTGGACGAGGAATTCGCTGTGGGAGACATAATTAAAGCAAAGGTTTTGAACACTGAGAACATGCGGCTTAGTACCGCAGGGAAGGAACTTGGTGTAATGAAAGCCCAGTGCTCCAACTGCCGCGCTGTTATGGTCAAGGAAGATAACAAACTGAAATGCCCGGAATGCGGAAGAGTAGAGAGACGTAAACTCTCCTCAGATTATGGAACAGGCATAGTATAATATAAAAATCTGACTTATATGGGTGAAGTCCATGGAACTGAAGATCATAGACAAGACCGAAGATGAAATGCACCTTGAGATAAAAGGTGAAACACACACTCTTCTTAATATGCTGAAATCTGTGTTACTTGAAGATACAAGAGTACACACCGCTTCGTATGATATGAAGCACGTGTCTATAAGCGAACCGGTCCTGTACATAAAGACAGACGGTACAGACCCTATCATAGTAGTTAGAGAGGCTGCTGAAACTCTTGTTGTACAGTGTGAAGAGTTCGTCAGCGTATTTGGCAAAGCTGTGGAAGTCTAATAATTTCCACTGCATTTTTTCTTTTTTAATGTTAGATACTGACATCTATTATTAATTGTACAAAGTGAATACTTTGTGGCCTGGAAGGAATTAATCAACTGGAGATGTAATATCGTGAAAGTAGTGGCATTTAATGGCAGTCCCAGAAAAGAAGGCAATACTGCAACGCTCATAAAGTATGTCTTTGAAGAACTGGAAAAAGAGGGAATAGAAACCGAGCTTGTACACATTGGGGGTAAAAAGACAATTGGATGCACAGCATGCATGAAATGTTATCAGAATAAAGATAGGAGATGTGTTTTCAATGATGATTTTGTGAATGAATGCATTGTGAAAATGATAGATGCAGATGGAATTATCCTGGCTTCCCCCACATACTTCACAGATATAACGACGGAAATGAAGGCTCTTATAGACAGAGCTGGTTTTGTATCAAAAGCCAATGGGGACCTGTTCAGACGCAAGGTAGGTGCAGCTGTCGTAGCAGTGCGCAGGGCTGGTTCACTCCACGCTTTCACCACCATGAACAATTTCTTTACCATCAGTCAGATGATCATACCAGGTTCCATGTACTGGAACATAGGTGTGGGCGGCGCCCCGGGAGATGTGCAAAAAGACGAGGAAGGTATCCGTACAATGCAAACCCTGGGACAGAACATGGCATGGCTGATGAAAAAACTCTATAGTTGAACTATAGTAAGAATAGAGGAGATATAATGGCACTTGATGAGGCAGCACTGAAGAAGTTCGGGTTCATCCCGCGTGAACCAAAGGATGCGATCAATATTGATCCCCTGCAGACCGCAGGTAAGCTAACTGAAGAAGCCAGGCGTGCTCTGCTGGAATGGGGCGATGGTTATTCTGTGTGCGACTTCTGCGGAGGTGTGCTGGACCTGATCAAGAAGCCACCTATAGAGGAATTTGTGCATGGGGCACTTCCAGAATTCCTGAATATAGATGCCGTGAGGATCACACATGGTGCAAGGGAAGCAAAGTTTGCGGTAATGCACTCCATTGCACAGGAAGGGGACCATGTGGTGATGGACGAGGTTGCACATTATTCCTCTGTTGTTGCCGCCCAGCGGGCCCGGCTCAACATAAAAAAAGTGCCTCATAGCGGCAGCCCGGAATATATGACAGATGTGGAAGGGTATGCTACAGCTATTGAAGAAGTGATAAAGGAAACAGGTAAAGCACCGGCATTGGCTCTGGTCACTTATCCGGATGGTAATTATGGGAACATCACCGATGTGCAGCATGTATCAAAGATCTGTCACGACTACGATGTGCCACTGCTGCTGAATGGCGCATACGCTGTGGGCAGGATGCCTGTGGACGCAAAAAAGCTGGGTGCTGACTTTGTGGCAGGCAGTGGCCATAAATCTATGGCTGCATCGGGCCCCATAGGACTGCTGGGTGTCAGTGAGGAATATTCCGACATCGTGTTCAGGAAATCACCTACCAACAAGAACAAGGAAATAGAGCTATTGGGATGCACGGCCAGAGGTGCTACCATTATGACAATGATCGCCTCATTCCCTCATGTAGTAGAGCGGGTGAACAACTGGGACCAGGAAGTGCAGAATGCACGTTGGTTCTCCGGTAAACTTGAAGAAATGGGGATCATCCAGAAAGGACAAAAGCCACACAACCATGATCTCATGTTCTTCGAAGCGCCTGTGTTCTATGAGATATCACAGAAGGCAAAGAAGGGAAGGTATTTCCTGTACAGGGAACTCAAAGAACGTAATATACATGGCATCAAATCCGGGCTTACTAAATACTTCAAACTGAGCACGTTCCAGGTAGGCAGGAAGAACCTGCAATATGTTCTGGATTCTTTCCAGAATATCATTGAGAAGTATGAAAACGAGCAATAAGAGAAAATCATGACCTTTACTTCTTATATTGGTCAATATAATTTAGATAATATTATAAACATATAAGTATAATGTTATATGTGCCAAGTGCATACCAATGGTTAGAGATTCAATTATCCGGCCTTCCAGAGAGAAGTTCAATAAAGTAAAAAAGAGATTCGCTCACGAGCAGCTTAACAGAACCATATTGCTCTTTCTTATAGTGATGCTTCCGATCATAGCTATTGATCTGGCAGGACGTCAGGAGATAATCCCAATACCTGATGCAATAGTAAAGATACTGGAATGGATAATTGTAATTTTGGTTTCCTTCGGAGGGGCCACACTGTTCATACGACTGACCATTAACTTAATTGCGGGTAAGTTCGAAGGTATCGGACAACCTGAAGAGAGGATCCTGTTTAGCAAGCTATATATCTTACTGGTGTATGTGCTGGCTACAGTGATCGTTTTCTTGCACATAGGCATTGGTATACAGAACGTAGCCCTATTTTTAGGTCTGACAGCCACCGGTTTTGCCTTTGCTATCCGGGACGTCGTGCTTTCCTATATAATATGGTTTATACTGCTGACAAAGAAACCTTTCAAGATCGGTGATTACATAAATGTGGCCGGCGAGGAGGGACAGGTCAAGCACATCGGCATGTTCTATGTTTTAATAGATCCATCGCCTGATACGTATGCAGACTATACAAAGGTACCTAACAAGGTCTTCCTCGAAAAGCCTATCCATAACTATGGGAGTTACAAATTCTTATCAACATTCGACCTATACCTGAAAAGTGTGCCAACAGATATGATCGACAGGCTTGAGAGGATACGTGATAAGGGTAGTACTCTTAAAGGTGCAGATGCAACCTTTTATCTCAACAGTGACAGCGATGGGGTTAAGATCACTGTGGAGTTCAAAACAGCCTATGAGGACAGGAATATCTTGAGAGACCGCCTGATGACCATGATGCTGCAGGAATTGGGCGAAAATGCATGAAACAATGTCAGCTGCCTCACCAAAAACTCTATAATCAAAGAAGTAATATGAATTATGCTATTTTCATAATGCGGCTGTGGTTTAGTGGCTATGACCTGGGCTTCCCAAGCCTAGAACCCGGGTTCGAATCCCGGCAGCCGCATAATATCAAAAGAAAAATGTGAGATATAGTTTCATTTTTTCTTAGATCTTTCCGGTATTTTCTGGTCAGGGGTGACCCCGTAGAATTTAGTCCTCGCTTTACCCCAGATACACCCATTATTACCAAAGATCTTCAGTTCCAGGTTCTGTATAGATCTGCATATGCCGTTACCTGCTCTTGCTCCTTTGCACACGATGCAGTACTTTTCACAGAACACTGGTGGTTTTCCCTTCTCTGCCATTTGTTACCTCCTATAAATGAAAATGAACATCTATAGAGAATAGGAGAAATCTGTTTATAATAGATGCGTCTGTCATGACTGAACCAAACTATGGTATTTTATCAGATGTGAAGATTATTAGATCAAGTAATACATATAATTACACATGAAAATACTTAGCTATGTACTAATGTACTCCCTACTTCTTCTTTCAATATTCAATACCGGGTGTACAGATATTATTGATGGAGAGAGTTCAAACCAGAATCTTGAGAATACTCCTGAGTTGAATCTTACGATCGTACCCGAAAAGACCGATTTAGAGGAAGGAGAAACATCCTATATTCACCTTACATTAACAAATATCGGAAACTATAGTTTGAATGTATGGAAAATGGAGCCACAGATAAGTTACGATATTTCTTTCAGATCCTTAGCAGATAATAGTTCTGCCAATTATATATGCCCGGTTATATCAAGACCTGCACTGACAAATGAATTTGTTGCAGAACTCAAAACAGGAGAATCACTAAACTCAACATTCAATTCCAACTGCTGGGTTCTGAATCCTGGTGAATACATGCTCAGTGCCGTTTATCACACTGCTGGAGGTGAAAGAATCTCAAAACCTTACTGGAGAGGAGAAGTCAGATCAAATGAAGTATTGATTGAAGTGCAGGATACCAAAAACAATATAACAACACCTTCATTGATAGATCCACCACAGATGAGAAGTTAGAAGCTTTTTGATCTCTTGTTTAGTAGTGGCATCTTTTAATTTAGATGTAATAATGAATAGAAGTAGGTCGATGAATGATGAAACACGATAAATACCAAGATGAAGACAAAAAGAGAACAAATAAATCTGTGATAAAGTCCATTATAAAGCCGATGCTCATATTCATTGCAGTTCATACTATAGTACTACTGCTGCTGATATGGTTATCTCAAAAATATTATGTACCCGCAGAAATGTGATTTCATTACAGATAAGAAAACAGATATAATTTTCATTCCATATCCCTCATGGAAACATTACGAAGTCTGGTGACACCGCCGATCTCGTCTATAACCTCCGCCACAGCAGTAGGGACAAGCTGGCGCCAGTCATCGCCTTCGATCATCTTTTTGCGGATCTCTGTCCCAGAGTAGCCTTTTCTGTTAAACATCGGAGGCTGCCTTACATTCATATCCGCTTCCCTGAAAAGCTGGATAACAAGAGGATTGTTGGAGTAAACTACGCCAAAAGGAGGAGACATGGAAATGATGTGAGACACCCATACTGCGTTGCGCTGCAGGTCTTCAATGGGTATTGCATAATGTTTCACATCCGCATCTTCCAGAGCATGCCGTATCATCATAACCCTTTCACCTGCAGTAAAGGGGTTCTCAGGGTCATGACTTTTCTGGGCACTGCCTATGCCTATTACCAGCTCATCTACTTCCTTTGCAATGGTACAGATGGTGGAATAATGCCCAAGATGGAATGGTTGGAAGCGTCCTATATAGAACGCTCTTCTCATGTGCATAAATGACAACCGTTAACGTATGCCACATTCGTCGAATGAGAATTTCTCACAGACTTCAAGATAATGGCCAGAGTTGTTATCATGTTTCATTTTTGCAAGCTTCTTCACAAGATCCAATCCTGGAGGTGCGGGATTCTCCATGATCTCCAGCGTATCCTTTACCTTGTCGAAGTACTTCCGCCCTGCTTCTGTGCGTATGAACACACAGTTCCAGCCGTCCGGAGTGCCTACCGATCCTACGGATATATCTGCGAACACAGATGTGTAATCACAGCAATGATGACAGGGGTTCCTTGCATAAGGTGCAACTTCAGCTATCTTGACACTGTGCTCCTGACCATCCTTAGTATAGTTCCAGAACTTACCTTTTCCGAAATCCATCTTCACAACGTCTTCGACGTTAAGCTTCATGATCTCAGGAACGATCTTCTCCCTCATAGTTTCGTGGTAGAAACTTTCCATGCACAATAGACCCACTATAAGGACGATCTTATCATTGACGTTCTCAGAGATCAGACGGGCTCCATGAACCTGGCAGGGAACACCTACAACGGCTATGCGATCATATTTCTCAAAAGGCTCCTTAAGTGCTGCCAAGACAGAATCATAAGTATACTTGGTACCTGTGGTCTTATCCACGTCCTCGGGTTTTGTCATGAGGACAAGTTCTGTTTCCCACACTCCATTTCTGGAAATACCAACAACACAGTCGATCTCTCCTTTCCTGAGCAGCTCTTTAAGTATGTGGGAAGTCACACCTCCATCCTGACCGACAATCGCGCTCTTTGCACCAAAGAAGGACTTCACATTGGCAAATTCGTCGTCGTAATATCCATCTATCACAGGACAGACCCTTCCACATGTGAAACAGCCTTCGCACACATTAAGGGTTGCACCTTTCTCATACAACTCAAGGTTGTCGGGATCACGTACTTCTGCCCGCTTGTTTACAACAATAGCACCGGCAGGGCATGCAGATGCGCATGCCCCACAAGCAGTGCAGACGTCATATTCAATGACCTCTAAGATCTTTGGATGAACCATCCTCCAGATCCTCCCAATTATCCAATTATTTCCTTACCAATGAGCTTTATTGCCTTCTCCTTGTCAGGACCTATCGGAGAGCCTGCAACGATCTGTGTAACGCCTATGTCCAGGAGTTCATTGATCCTTGCCTTGCAGTCTTCAGGTGTACCGCTTATGGAGAACGCATCCATCATCTCTTTGGTGACCATGCCGCCCATCAGGGCACCGAAGTCGCCTTTTGCAATAGCTCCGCCGATAGCTGCCTTTGAAGCTACGTCAATACCATGACGCTGCAGGACCATGTCAGGGGAACCAGCAACAATAAAAGCAACTACGACCTTTGCAGCGTTCACTGCTTTTGCTGCATCCTTGTCAATGGAGAAACATGCATAAGCTGCAACATCAACATCCTTGGGGTTGCGGCCAGCCTTCTTTGCGCCTGCTGCTATCTGCTTAACTGCCTCTTCGAAGTCTCTTGGGTGAGAAGCATTGATCAGTACCCCGTCAGCAACCTCACCGGCAAGTTCCAGCATCTTGGGACCCTGTGCACCCATGTAGATAGGTATGTTACCGGCCTTGAATGCCATCTTTGCACCGCCGAACTTAACAACTTCACCGCTCATGGTCACTTTCTTGCCTTCAAAGAAAGAACGCAGTGCCTGAATGCTTTCTTTTGTTGTTGTCAGAGGTTTCTCCCACTCGATACCCATTGCATCGAACGTTGCTTTGTCTCCTGGACCTAGGCCGATGATAGCACGTCCGCCTGAGATCTCATTGATAGAGGCTATGCTTGATGCAGTTACTGCTATGTTCCTTGTGTAGGGGTTGGTGACACCCGTACCGAGCTTTATACGGTTGGTGTTCATTGCCAGCACGGTAAGAGTGGAGTATACATCACGGTTGTTGTAGTGATCTGTGATCCATACATTATCAAATCCCTGCTCTTCAGCGAGCTTAGCATAGTGTGCGATCTTAAGGACCGGGTCGCTTGGTACGAATTCTATTCCGAATGTCATTTCAATCCTCCTCTGATAGAGTGTTGCTAATCAGGTAACTGTACCTATTTATATGTTTGTTGGTTTAATCATTCGCTTTGTACCTGCAGCTATGCATTCACCGAAGATACATATCATCTGGCATCATCAGTTACAATTGAACAGATGTTTTCCCGAATATTAACCAACACAGATATATCAATTGACATAAAGAATATTGTTCAATTCACCAGGGGGTGAGATGGGGAGAACCATTTTTCTGGGGAAACAATGTGATGATCCCAACAACCGGATGGATTAGTATGCTTTTGTCTTGAACGAGAAAAGAAAAGAGTGATACTCATGAAATGCTACGAATGTGCCAAAACTGGAAAAGAAGCAGACACAGTTGCTGCTTGTATAATATGTGGAAGAGGGATTTGCAAGGACCATCTCGTCAGGGAAGAGACACCTATATGGGAAGGAGAATACAGCATCAAGTTGAGATGTGGTATGGGAGTGGAATGTAAACTTGATGACATAAACCGCTGGAAAAAAGTGCTCTGTATACCCTGCCACAAAGCTCTGAAGGAGAACTACTAGGTGATATGATGATGAAATGCTATGATTGCATGGAGAACGGGAAGGATTCCAACGCAGTATGCGTCTGTATCACTTGCGGCAAGGGCCTGTGTATGGACCATACAAAGGAACTGGAACTACCGGTTACCGTAGGAACACCTCCTGACCTTAAGAGGTTGCCAAATAGCCTGCCAAGACTTGTATGCAACTATTGCATCAACCAGATAATAGAAGACGGATTTGATTGATCGGACTATGCAGGAGGATAGAAAATGACCAGACACAACGATATGTTAGAGGATAAAGAACTTATAAGATCGATGTCCGAAAAACTCGGATTTACCCCGCAGATACTGGAAACTCTCGGCGAGCTGGAACCTGAGTTCCTGACGAAGTACAACAGGTGTAATCGCAGATTATTGCAAGATGGTGCGCTACCTGCTAAAGTCAAGATACTTATGGCACTTGCCGTAGTAGCGTCCAAACAATGCGAAAAGTGTGTGATCTCCCAGATGAAGAGTGCACTGGAGAATGGTGCTACCAAGGAAGAAATAATGGAAACAATGGATGTGATATCCATCACTTCCGGTGCACCTGCCGTTGCAGCATGCAGGGATGCGTTGAAATTGCTCAAATGAACCTTCCCGGAAGGTCATCTCGCAGATGACCTTCCATCGGGATACACTGACAGATCACGCTTATTATACCACATTGTTCATATATTGTTGAGGGGGTACGCCACATTAGAGCCTTGAGAGCCATATATCTTACAATATTAGTGATCACCTCACTATTCACAATAACGTGCAATGTGTTTGCAGCCACACCCACTGCACATGGTGAATTGTCCTCTGATATGTTCACTGATAGTAAGAAATGTGCACAGTGTCATGCCATTACCCATGATCAGTGGGAAGGCACCATGCATTACAACGCTTATGAGGATCCTTTCTATCAGAAGGAGGTTCTGGCTGCAAGCAATGATACACAGGGTATAGTGGATGAATTCTGCTCCCGGTGTCATACTCCCATAGGGGTCGTATCAGGTGAGATACCGCCAATAGACGGGTCAGATCTCAGTGCCATTGCAAGAGAGGGAGTACAGTGTGATCTCTGCCATGTAATATCCGGCAGCAACGGCACAGGCAATGCGCCTTTTGTTGTCAGTCCGGGGAATATCAAATGGGGACCCTTTGATGATTCAAGGGCTGCATACCATGAATCAGAATATCTGGAATTGTACACGAGATCAGAGTACTGCGGCATGTGTCATGATGTGACACATCCCCTTAACGGTCTTGTCGTCGATGATACGTACACTGTGTGGAAGGAAGGACCCTATGCCGAAGAAGGGGTTGTGTGTCAGGACTGCCACATGACCTCGGGCATAACCAAATTTGAGGCTAATCCCGGAAGAGCAGGGTCCGGTGCCCAAAAAAGAGAACATATCTCCACCCATGCAATAGTAGGTGGCAATGCATTTATAACCGAAATCCTTGGAGAAGAGAGATATGGAGAAATGGCTGTGGAGCGGCTTGAAAAGACCGCAACCCTTTCCATTGATGCCCCGCAGATAGGCCAGAGAGGAGATAACGTCAGCCTGAACATATCCATCACCAATTCAGGAGCCGGGCACAAGATACCCACAGGAGTTTCTGAGATCAGGCAGATATGGCTGGCCGTAAGCGTTAAGGACGGCAGCGGTAAACAGGTATACAATACCGGAGAAGTTTATGATAATGGAACTATCAGGTACACAAAGATGTATAATACTGTTCTTGGTGATGCGCAGGGACAGCCGACCCTCAGTTTCTGGCTTGCCCAGTCCATACTTGAAGACAACAGAATACCTCCCAGAGGAACAGTTTCAGAGAAGTACACGTTCAGAATACCTGATGATGTGACATATCCGCTTGCAGTGGAAGCAACACTTAAGTACCGCTCCGCACCACAGGACCTTATTGACCATCTCTTCGGAGAAGATGTGTATGAGGTACCTGTCATCAGTATGACAGAAATATCTACGAACATCTACGAAACTGAGGAAGCTGCAGCGGATGCAGCAACACCTGCAACCCCGGGAGTAGGGGCCCTGGGCTCTGTAACTATCCTGCTGTGCGCAGCATACTATTACATGGAAAGACGGGAAACATGATCGGGATTCATACCAGGCTGTGATCAAAGCCTCAAAATATATAAACAGGAGATAAGAAAAATGCCAGCAAAAGTAGATCCGAACGTATGTGAAGGAATAGGAGCATGTAAGGAATCTTGCCCAGAGGATGTCTTTGAAATGAAAGACGACGGACAGGGACTAAAATCTGTGGTCGTCCATCCGGACAACTGTATAGAATGCGGATTATGCGTAGATGCATGCCCTATGGGTGCAATAACCCTCGAGTAAACCCAAATGGGAAGATAACAATGGAGTGTCTTGATGACGGGTGATATGACTATCAGATTGCTTGGCATCTCAGGAAGCCCCAGGAAGAAAGCCACGGACCATATCGTGAACGAGGCCCTGAGATATGCACAGGAGAAATTTGATGTTGAAACTGATTATTTCTCTGCCAGTGGAAAAGACCTTAAGTTCTGCATCCACTGCGACTATTGTGTGCGCAAGCAACAGGGATGTATCCACAAGGACGATATAGTGCCACTATATGAAAAAATGCTGTGGGCTGATGCCTGGATCATTGGCACTCCCGTGTATCAGGGTACATTAAGTGCACAGACGAAGACTATAATGGACAGATGCCGGGCAGTTGTGGCACGTGACCCAAAAGCCTTCAAGAACAAAGTGGGTGCTGCTACTGCAGTGGGAGGCGACAGGATAGGCGGACAGGAACCTGCAATCCAGAGCATATTGAACTTTTATGTGATCAGCGAGATGCTGCCCATTGCCGGAGGTTCCTTTGGTTCAAATCTCGGAGGAACTTTCTGGTCCCAGGACAGGGGAGCGGAGGGGGTCGCTGAGGATACCGAGGGTATAAGAAGCCTGCATCGCACGGTAAATAAACTGATCAGGGCCGCCCAATTGATCAAAAAGGCTCAGCAGGAAGGGATGCCTTGAAGTTTGAAGAAAGAACAATAGACATCATAAAAAGGACACATGATGTAAAAAGCTTCAGGTTCAAACGGCCTGAAGGCTTTGATTATAAACCCGGCCAATACATACTTGTAAGTCTGGAAGTGGAAGGGAAATCGATCACAAAGGCATTCAGCCTTTCCAGCAGCCCCACCGAGAAAGACCATATAGAGTTCACTAAAAAACTTACCGGTCATCCGTTCTCAAACGTGCTTGACAATATGAAGACAGGGGATAGCGCTGTCATTAGCGGGCCTTTCGGTAAGATGACCTTCGAAGGAGAGTATGCAAAAGTGGCATTGCTGAGCGGGGGGATAGGTATCACTCCCATGATCAGTATTTGCAGATACTGTACTGACCTGCACCTTGATGCCGACATTATGCTCATATATAGTAATAAGACCGAGAACGACCTTGCCTTCAGGGAAGAACTTGACGAGATGATGCACAACAATAGCAATTTAAAAGTAGTGTACACCCTGACCCGTGCATCAGAAAGCTGGACAGGTTGCCGGGAACGTATATGTGAGAACATGGTGGTCCGGGAGATACCAGATTACAGAGAAAGACATTTTCTGATATGCGGCCCACCTGAAATGGTCAGGTCCATGGAAGAAATGCTGACAGCAATGAAGATCCAAAAGGACATGGTCAAGAAGGAAGCATTGGCAGGATACTGAGACGTGGAGAGATCATATGAAAAGGATAGCATGGGGGATAACAGGTTCAGGAGACCTTATAAGAGAAACGTGTGACATAATGCTGGACATCAAAAAAAGAGCAGATATAGAGCTAATGACCTTCCTGTCCAAAGAGGGAGAGGTTGTCCTGAAATGGTATAAGATGTGGGATGACTTTAAGACAAACTTCCCGGACCTGAAGACCGAAGGAGGGCCTAATTCACCATTCATTGCGGGACCTTTGCAACTAGGACATTATGATATGCTGATAATAGCACCCACAACTGCCAACACTGTGGCAAAGATAGTGTATGGTATTGCAGACACGCTTGTAACAAATGCCGTATCCCAGACTGCAAAAGGTGATACTCCGATCTATATCCTGCCGGTGGACAGAAAGAAGGGAACTGTAACCACTTACTCGCCCAAGGGTAAGGAGATAAAGCTCAAAATGAGAAACATAGACATAGAGAACACTGAAAAGCTGTCCCGCATGGAGAATATCACAATACTTGACAGTCCTGAGGACATATATAGAATAATTGGTATTTCCAAAGAATAAGGTTTCACATAAAAGTGAACCCTTCATTTATATAGGGTTCACATATTGCGTTTTTCGGAACCAGCGTGTGCAGAACGCAGAATACAGAATATGCTGCTATGATGCTGTCCAGAGCATCACCATCAGCGTTCTGCAGAGCCTTGTCCCGTATATCTTCGGGCAGATCCAATGCCTTTCTTTCAAGGTGTTCCAGAATGTGTTCTCTGGAAACTTTTTCCTTTGTTCCTTTCCCTTTATAGGGAATATACAATCCTTCTTTTTTCAGTGCAGAGGCGGGACATATTTCCATAACCCAAGGAACATCTGCCCGCAGAGACTGCATGGGCAATATGCTGGCAGCATCTGAGATCACAAGTGGTCTTATAATGTCCCTTATACCAAAATATGTCTGTCTGTACAATCTTAGGTTATAAACACAAAAGGGGGCTTTTACCTCTTTGTACGTTGCTCTTTTGAGCTCCACGTTCCCTGAAAGTCCACGGTTTCTATCTCTGAACTCATCTTCACTGGTATAGAGTTCCGGGAAATGCCGGACGAACTCGTTCCAACCGAGCCCCTGCATGAGCGGTAGAGGAATTCCAAAGGGAAAATCCATGCCAAAAATAGAACTTTTACTGGAGCATATAAGGCCAAGCAAAAAACGAAGACAATGTTCCCTGCCCAGTTCAGCCGAACTGATCTCGCTGAGAGGATAACATTCCACAATACCTAATCTGTTCCCGGACACTTTAGCGTGGCTGATCCAGATCTTATAACAGGCGGACTTGGCACCGCTGAAATCCACACCAAAGATATCTCGCTGGCCGGATGCCAGGGACATGTGTTCAGTTGTCCCTGGTGCCTGCAATGAACTCAAGGGTCATGTTGTAGGCCTCATCGTCGGTGAACTGTCTGGGAGGATGTTTCATGAAATAAGCAGATGGGGAATAAAGTATACCACCAATGCCTCTGTCCAGCGCAAGCCTGCAGCACCTTATGGCATCAATGACAACACCTGCAGAGTTGGGAGAGTCTTCCACTGACAGGCGCAACTCGATGTTCATAGGCACATCACCGAAAAGCTTGCCTTCCATCCTGAGGAAACATACTTTGTTGTCGTTCTGCCATGGTACATAATCACTTGGACCCACATGGATATTATCATCGTCCAAACGCTTGCCTACAACGGACTGCACGGCTTCGGTCTTGGACTCTTTCTTAGAGGCAAGCCTGCTGCGATTGAGCATGTTAAGGAAGTCAGTGTTACCCCCGGTGTTCAACTGATATGTCCTTTCAAGTTTTACGCCCCTCTTGCGGAAAAGGTCAACAAGGGTGCGATGGGTGATGGTAGCACCAAGCTGGGCTTTGATATCATCCCCTATTATGGGAATACCCTTCTCAGCGAAACGTGCAGCCCAATCAGGGTTGCTTGCGATGAAAACAGGCATGTTGTTAACAAAGGCCACACCTGCCTCAAGAGCACATTCAGCATAGAACTGGGTGGCCTGTTCGGATCCCACTGGCATGTAATTTAAAAGTATCTCAGCCCCGGAGTCTTTCAATTCCTTAATTACCTGCTCTTTTTCAGATTCAGGCGCTTTTGAAACAATGAACTTACGAGAATCATCATAATCTGCCATGTGCTCTGAAACCCCGTCCAGCACCTTCCCCATCTTAACGATGACACCTGTTCTTGGAACACTACAACAGAACACAGTAGTACAGTTGGGCAGGGCAAAGATCGCTTCTGATATGTCCTTTCCAACTTTCCTCACATCTACGTCAAAGGCAGCTACCACTTCTATATCAAAGGGCTTATAACCACCCAGATCCCAGTGCATCAGCCCTATGGCATCCTTTGGAGATCTATCTTTATAGTACTCAACACCCTGAATGAGCGAACTGGCACAGTTACCAATTCCGGCAATAGCTATCTTTATTTTGCCCATTAGATTACCTCATGATCAAAAGAATTGAAGAATATGAAACCACATGATAAATTTAAACTTCATAATGGAGACGGGGTAATAAAAAGGTTTCTAAATACAAATATTCACTGACCTGCCTTTTCAGCAATGGAACTGGCATATATGAAATGTTGCATATATGTTCGAAAGTTATATAATTTTACAGGTTGTAGTCAGAAAGTGTGGGGATTTGCAAATTGGTCTTCAGCCATACATACACATCCATATAGACAATAGCAGATGGAGATGACTAATGATGAAAGACGTATTACAGGAAATTTCTGAGCAACTTGACCAATTGGATACATTGGAAGAGGCCATTGATGTAGCCATCAAGCTTGAAGAAGACGGTAAGGCATACTACCTTAAAAGATCAGAATCAATGCCTAACCCGGCTGCCCGCGAGATGTATGCATTCCTTGCCGGGGAAGAGGAAAAGCACGCTGAGATGCTGAGAAAGTTCAAGAACGGAGACAAGAAAGCTGCGCATGTAGAACACCATTTCCCGGACTTTACTCCTTCTCTTACACAGGAGTTCTCTGACAAGAAGCTCGAAGAGATAGGCATCCTGCTTGCCGCCCTGCGCTTTGAGTACAAGAGCGAGTATTTTTATACGGAACTTGGAAGAAGGGCAACAGAGCCTGAACAAAAAGAGTTCTTTGACAGGATAGCTGCAGCGGAAAGAGGACATTACAGGCTTATAGATGAAATGCTGCAGGCTGCTACAGAGTTCAGGATGCAGACATAAAGGAGAGATGTAAGTGGGAAATGATATGCAAACTGTGCAGATATCCGAAGGTGTTTACTGGGTAGGTGTTGTGGACTGGAACCTGCGGGATTTCCATGGATACGAGACACCAAAGGGTGGAACCTACAACGCGTACCTGATAATAGACGAGAAGATCACACTTATCGACACTGTAAAAGCACCTTTCTTCGAAGAGATGCTGGGCAGGATATCCCAGATAGTGGATCCTTCGAAGATAGACTATATCGTGTCCAACCATGTAGAGATGGACCATTCCAGCTCCCTGCCTGCAATGATGGAAGCAGCTCCAAAGGCAAAGCTATTTTGTTCTGCTAAAGGCAAAAAAGGGCTTTTCGAACATTACCGTGAGATGGGATTCGAGAAATGGGACATACAGACAGTTAAGACCGGGGATGAGATCAGCATCGGAAAAAGGACCATGCAGTTCATTGAGGTCGTGATGCTGCACTGGCCTGACAGCATGCACACATATCTCAAGGAAGACAGGATACTCTTCTCTAACGATGCATTCGGACAGCACGTAGCGACCTCGGAAAGGTTCGAGGACCAGGTAGAAGGCGTTATGGAGGACGCCGAGATATATTACGCCAACATCCTCATGCCTTTTGGCAAACAGGTGCTTGGTTATGCTGAGAAGGTAAAGCAGATGGGGCTCAAGTTCGATATGATAGCCCCTGCGCATGGAGTGATATGGAGAAAGGAACCTGAAAGGATAATCGAATCCTATGTCAAATGGGCCAATGCTGAGGCAAAACCACAGGTGCTCATAGTGTACGACACTATGTGGAACAGCACTGAGATAATGGCAAAGGAGATCCTGGAAGGTGTACAATCCGCCGGAGTGGATGTGAAACTCAGGAACCTGCGTAAGAACGACTGGAGCAGGATAATAAAGGAACTTATGGATGCATCGGTAGTTGCTATAGGCTCCCCTACGCTGAACAATGGTATGTTCTTCACCGTTGCAGGGTTCCTGAGCTACATGAAAGGGCTCCGGCCAAAGGGCAAGAAGTTCTTCGTCTTCGGCTCTTATGGCTGGGGTGGCGGCGCAGTGAAAGGAGTTGAAAAAGAGCTCACAGAATCAGGTTTTGAGATCGTGGAACCTGGATTCCAGGTTAACTTCAAGCCTTTTGAAGAAGACCGCGCCAAATGCAGGGAGATCGGGAGCCGGCTTGCTTCCCTTGCAAAGGAATAAATCATAGTACATAAGAATAGTCTTGGAACAAAGGAGTGTTAATCGTGCAATTCAATACCCCGCTTGAAGAGGAGTTTTTTGAAAAGTCTAAGAAAAATGCGATCCAATCCGGATACAGGCTGAACCCCGACTATGATGTGGTAGTTACGGCGGTGAAGGGCATATCCAACAATAAGAAGCAATATGGAGAATGGTACTGCTTCTGTCAGAAAAGGACGGGGGATAAAGATGCTGACAAGAAGATCATCTGCCCCTGTGCAGCCAGGAACCGTGATATAGAGATGCGTGGGTCCTGCAAATGTGGCCTGTATATTAAATAAGTACACTTTAAAGTACGCTTTATGATATCCCTTTCAAAGGGATACATGATCTTTTTTTGATCGATCTTTTTGGCAAGAGTTTTGTATCTGATCTAGGGATACATGCTGTGACCGGGAATTAACAACAGTCAGCAAATAAATAAATTAAGGATCTGTCATATTCATTTAACAGGAGAATGGCATGAGAACCGAGGAAGCCCTTTTGGAACTGGAAAGCTCCCCGCAGGGGCTATCGAACGAAGAAGCCAAGAAAAGGCTTGTAAGGTACGGGCCTAACCAGCTTGAGGAAAAGAACAAGGTCACCCCATGGAAGGTTTTGGTGCGGCAGCTAGCAAATGTAATAGTGTGGGTGCTGGCTGCTGCTGCCGTAATATCGCTGATGGCCCACGAGGTAATCAATTTCTGGGCTATAATCGGTATCATCCTGTTTGTAATACTTATGGGATTCCTGCAGGAATACAGGGCAGAAAAGGCCATGGAGGCCTTAAAGAAATTCGTGCAGCCGGTAACACGAGTGCACAGGGAAGGAACACTGAAGGAGATACCTTCCAGTGAGGTTGTTCCCGGGGATATACTGGTGCTTGAAAGCGGGGATATGATACCAGCAGATGCTCTCGTGATGGAGATGGTAGGGCTTCGGATAGAAGAGGCGGCACTGACAGGGGAGAGCGTGCCTGTGAACAAAGAAAAGGATGAGATGATCTTTGCAGGCACCCAGATAGTACACGGTAAATGCAGCGCCCTTGTGGTCGCCACGGGCATGGGAACCAAGCTTGGGGAAATTGCCGGACTGGTACAGCAGGAGGAGGAAACAACCCCACTGCAGCAGAAGATAGCGAAGCTTGCCCGTACACTGGCCATCATAGCCCTGATAGCTTCTCTGGTCACTTTGGTCACGGGCGTATCAAAGGGAGCTCCCGTGGCAGAGATGCTCTTGATCGCCATTGCGCTGGCTGTGGCGGCAGTGCCTGAAGGTTTACCGCTTACCATGACCATAACCCTTGCCAACGGCATGCGCCACATGGCTAAGCATAATGCCATTATAAGGAAGATGCTGGGTGTGGAAACACTGGGTTCTACCACTGTGATCTGCACTGATAAGACCGGTACCCTTACCCGCAACGAGATGATCGTGAGGAGGATCATCCTTCCAGGCAGGGAACTGGATGTTACCGGAACGGGATATGAGCCTATAGGCGAACTGCTTGATGATAAGACCCCGGTTGACGTTGAGCAAGACAAAGGACTGGAACTGTTGCTCACAGCCGGTGCCCTGTGCAACAATGCGTCACTGGAAGAATTGGACAACGAATGGAAAGGTGTAGGAGACCCTACGGAGATCGCCCTCTTGGTAGCTGCAGCTAAAGCAGGGATATGGAAGGGAGAACTGGACGATGAACTTCCAAGGTTGCAGGAGGTCATCTTCACATCTGAAAGGAAGATGATGAGCACACTGCACGATACGCAGGAGCAGGAGATGGCCTTTACAAAAGGTGCTCCGGAAATGGTGCTTGACAGGTGTACGCGCATATATGGTCCTTACGGAGTACGGGACCTTACGGAGCAGGATAGAGAGGAGATGCTGGAGAAGAACCGTGAGCTTGCGCAGAGAACATATCGTGTGCTTGCCCTGGCGTACAGACCGCTTGACATTAGGAGCGAGGAGCTTGAGAGAGATATGACCTTCCTCGGACTGGTGGCTATGCTGGACCCACCGCGGGAGGAGGCAAAGAGTGCCATTGAGACCTGTCATGCAGCAGGGATCAAGGTTGTCATGATCACAGGAGATAATCAGGAGACTGCAAAGGCCATTGCCAGGGACATCGGGCTATCCGATGGCACTGTGTGCCTGGACAATATCACTGATGAGAAAATAAGGGACATTGTGGCTGACGGAGCTATCACCGGCACTGAACTGGACGAGCTGGACGATGAAGAGTTCAGGAGCGTGGTGGAAGGGATAAATATCTATGCAAGGGCAAGGCCGGAACAGAAGCTCAGGATCATCAGAGCGCTGCAGGACAAGGGACATGTGGTGGCTATGACAGGCGATGGGGTCAATGATGCGCCTGCCCTGCGTAAAGCCGATATCGGCATTTCCATGGGTGTCAAGGGCACGGATGTGGCGCGTGAGGCCAGTGTGATGGTGCTGCAGGACGATAATTTCGCCACTATCGTGGAAGCTGTGAAGATGGGCAGGGGTATCTATGCCAATATAGAGAAGTTCACCACGTACCTGGTATCCCGCAATTTTACGGAGATGATGCTCATCCTCATTGCAATAACCCTCCTGGGTTTCAACTACATACCCTTGCTGGCCCTGCAGATCCTGTTCATCAACATGTTCAATGAGGTCGTGCCTGCTATATCTCTGGGTATGGACCCGGTGAGAGATAGCATCATGCACAAGAAACCCCGTGACCCGAAGGAAGAGATCCTAAGCAGGCGGAACCTGACCCTGGTGATCAGTATAGCACTTACCATGAGCATCGTATCCTTCCTGGTGTTCCTGGCAGCTGACCCTTTCACTGATGTGCAGAAGGCAAGGACGCTCACTTTCGTGACCATAGTCAGCATGGCACTGTTCGTACCCAACGCCTTCAGATCCCTTGATGAGCCTGCCATAAGGATGGGACTGTTCTCCAACAGACTGATGCTGACAGGAATGCTCATTACCTTGCTGCTGATCCTGTCCGTGGTGTACATACCGCTGTTCCAGCTGGTATTCGAACTGACACCCTTAAGCCCTGAGGAATGGGTGATGCCTATAGGAGCTGCTTTCCTCACACTGCTCATAGCTGAGGGCATAAAGCTAGTTTCAAGGGGCCGTAAAGAGGATGCAGGCATAATGGACCGGTGCGGACCTTAAGAAATAGCAAATAAAAGAATGCACGGGGTCCGTGAGGACCTGTGCATCGGCATGTTCATGCCACTTAGCAAGGAACTTTGACATCCAGGTGGATACCGTAGAAGTTAAACTTATCAACAATGACCGTAGTGCTGCTACCGGAGATCGTGCCCTTGTATGTGGTGAACTTACCTGGGGCAGGGTTCTGTGCAGGTGGTACAGCTGTGTAGCCC
>NZ_MVQX01000036.1 GCF_002067275.1 Methanomethylovorans sp. PtaU1.Bin093
TGAGAGAAGTAAGGCCGGTGTCTTGCACCGCAATTTCCCGGCCTTTGCGACCTGAACGAAGTTACTTCAGCTTCCCTCTGAACTTCTCACAGCTGTTGATCTTAATATCAAGCAGCTTTTCGATGTTCATCTTTGCAGCAATTCCCTTGGGGCTGCCTGCAACGGATGTTATGACACCGATACCGAGCTCTTCCCTCAGTTCCCTCATGACGTACTCGTCGGACAGGTCCATTGTGGAAACGCCCAGTTTCTTGGCCACATAGTTCTTGGCATCATTAAGCCTCATGTTCTTGGCGAACTCCATTCTCGCCACAAGGTCACCAGCTGCTCTGATACCGCTCATACCGGAGGTCATTATGTGAGTGATCGGCATACCCATCGGGTCGCCGACCCCTATCTATATACCATCCACGCCAGCAATTTCCACCATGGCCTTGCTGGCCCTGGAAACTGCATCAATGGTCGGGGTCTCGAGCATCGGGATACCGCCCACACCCATACCCATGTTCACATGACAGGGTATTGGTGATGCCTTAACAGCCGCTTTCACGAAAGTGACTGCTCTTGCCAGGTTCCATGCTGAGGATTTGCTGGTGTTGGTGTTAACCACAGGTCCGAACACGTTGGCACCTGCCTTTGCTGCCAGAGGAGCCTGCTGGTGTGGCCACAGACCTGCGAGTGTAGTGTTATCGTACTGCAGCTCACCGTGCATACCCAGCACAAGCTCGCCTGCCATACCCACTTCAATGTACATGTTAGGATACTGTTTCCTCAAGGCTTCCACGGCCCTCAGGGTTGCGAACATGTCACCATCGCCGGCTGCACCGGTAGTGTCAAAGTTAACACCGTCAGCGCCTGCGAACATCATCTTCTGCATGATCCAGATCATGTCCCTGGTCAGGTGGTCAGCAGCGTGCTCCATGGATTTCTGGGCTTCAGTGATCTTGAATGCCTTCATCAGGTCACCGGGGTTCTCGAAGGGACCGTCCGGAGTGTAGTACAGGCCCATGTTAGGCATAGCACCGTAGAACAGAGGTACTACCATGTTCTGCTGGCACACTTCCATTGCCTGCTGTTCCTGTGCGATGACAGGCTTCACTGGCTTGAAACTGTAGTCGATATGACCGAGTTCCATGGTGTCTGCGCCCATGGCCCTCTCGTGCACCATACACCCTGCAAGCCTGCTTGTGGGGATACCCACACCGCTGTTACCCTGGTCGCCATCAAGCCTGATAGTGCCTATGTCGTGGGTCACAGGTACTTCTTTACCTGGCTCCACACCTACCATCCTGGAAGGCATCATCAGGATCTCGGCCAGCTTGTCCAGCTCATTGCCGCTCAGTGCCGGAACACTTCCCAGGTCTGCAGCATCTGCTGTACCTGCTTCCAGATCGGCTCTGATCTGTTCCTTAGTAAGGAAGATCCTCTTGCCGTCTCCCATCCTTAAAGCGTATTGTGTCATTTCGCTCACCTTTACAACAGAAGCTCTTTTGCCTTTGCAACGGCTTCGCTTGCGTTCTCTGCATAACAGTCAGCGCCTATCTTGTCAGCCCAGTTCTGGGTTGCAGGTGCACCGCCTACCATGACCTTGATCTTGTCTCTCATGCCCTGTTCCTTGAGCATCTCGATGACATCTTTCTGGCCTGCCAGTGTGGTGGTCATAAGAGCGGAAAGGCCGATCATCTGGGCGTTGGTCTCCTTGGCCTTGTCAATGAAGTTCTGCAGAGGTACGTCCCTGCCGATGTCGTGGACTTCAAAACCTGCAGACTGCAGCATGGTGGATACGATGGACTTGCCAATGTCGTGCACGTCACCTTCAACCGTACCGTTGACGATAACTCCCAGTTTCTTGGAAGCTGCTCCCTTGGGCATGTCGGCTTCAAGAACCTTGACGCCTTCCTGCATAGCGCCTGCAGCCATCATTACATGGGGTAAGAACAGTTTACCTCTCTCGAACATAACGCCCACTTCGTTCATACCTGCTGCAAGACCTTTCTCTATGATCTCAGCAGGGGCGATACCCTGGCCTTTTGCCTTGTTAACAGCAGCGACCACGACATCCTTTTTACAGGAAATGATCGCATCTGCGAGTTCCTTGAACATTTCTTCTTTGCTCATATTTATACCTCTTTTTTAATGTTTGTTCCCTCTTTTGCTAAATCGGAGAGAGGGTATCCCGCACATAATCTATATATACTGCAATAAATAGCAGTACATAAGCTTAATCTGAATTCACAGTACACTACCCTGATATTTTTGCTATAAAATAAAAAGTGAAAGCTATTAGGGTTAAAATCATGTTAATGATGTAGACCTATAGCTTTCATGTACTGTAGATATCCTGTTCGATCTTAGAACTTTGATACGAAGGTCCTGGCTTGCCACAAAGCCAACAGAGCTACTATCAAGATCACTACCATCCAAAGGACATCTGCGGCAGGGAGATATGAATTTACCCAGTATCCATTGTAGAATTCCATTGCGGCTGCGGTTTGTACCATTTAAATTCCTCCTCAGACATATACAAGACACACATTAGATGCCCTTACCTTCCCGAAATCCGTGATCGCATATTTGTGAAGAAGGAAACCCTTTTTGTAGATCCCTTCATCATCGACTTTGCTCTCGATACCTTTTAGCATACCTCCTGAAGCCAGTTCTATGAGATCGAAGTTTATCGAATCTCTATAGAAGTCTCCAGTGAGGTTGTATTCCTTCTGTATCTTCTGTACGATCTCATAATTCCAGTGAGGTTGTTCATCACTGAACAATTCCAGCATTCTGAACTTTATCGGAAGATTTCCGGCCATTTCACTCACCTCTCAGAGATTCGAGACCGCTGGTGTCTTCAGAGAACATAGTGAAACTGCCTGCAAGACAGAATGCACCTCCCAGCAACAGGGTCCATGAAGGAATATCCCCGAAGAATAGGATTATAAAGACCACAGCGAAAAGTCCGTAGAGGTTCCCTATGCCCTGTCCTCTTCCAACTCCTATGAGCGGGAAAGATTTGTACCAGGTAACATAGCAAAAACCGAATGTTATGCCTGCAAATATAAGTACCATCATTGTGAGTGGTTCAAATGCAAGCAGAGCGTATTTTACCATTGGGAATCCGGCAATAGCAAGCAATGGTACTGCAATTATCCACCAGATGATATTTTCTCCCAGGAAACGCAGGGTAAGTCCAACGTCCGGTTCTGCAACATCCAGACCTTTTCCGGCTATGGCACCTTCAATACCCCAGCCGACCGCTGCCATCAAGCCACCCATATATCCGATCCAGGGAACATTACCAGTACCCAGTTCCGAAAGCAATCCACCACCAAAGATCACAAAACCACCAATGATGATAAAGAAGATTCCAGTTGCTGCCCGCTTGCTGATCTTTTCACCATACCACTGGGATGCGAGTATGGAACCCACTACAGGATACATCAACGCTGCAACAGCCGCAAAAGCGCCACCTACAAAACCCATTGCAATGAACGAACCTAGAATAGCTACAGGTCCACCGAATATAGAGGCCAAAAAGAACCATTTTGAACAGGGTTTGAATTGCTTTAAAGTCCTTTTCATCTCACCGAACTTACCGAGGACACCATTCCATACCATAAGTGCAAGTATAACAGTCAAAGCATTGAATGCCGTGATCAACACAGCGGTTATGATCAAAGCCATACTATCGCCGCTTCCAGCAGCGATCTCACCATACATTTCATCAAAAGGATTTAGTACCCATACTACTGTACCGGGAAGATACCACAGGCCCCAGAGCACAGCACAGAAAAGAGCCCACATATACCCATATCTAACTCGTCTTTTATGTTCGAGTTTTCTTAAATCTTGCAGATCCATATTTTTCCTCCTTCTTTTACTGGCAGATTTATCCGCCAGACTTCATATTGAGATCAGGTCCAATTACTCTCATCACAGCTCAGAACCGTATGATGAAAGCATGATTTTGATACCATTCCCCTTTTCTTCGTGTATCTACTTCAACCACCCATAGTTGAAGGAGTCGGGGTGTATGGAGAGTACACCCCTCATTTGGATTTAGACCCCGATCTAAAGGGGTTAGAACAAAGCCTTAAGCTTCGTTACTGCGTCTGCTGCATTTTCGGCGTAGATGTCTGCACCGATCTTATTTGCCCAGTCCTGAGTAACAGGTGCGCCACCGACCATTGTCTTGACGCCAGCACGCACGCCTGCTTCTTTGAGCTGTTCTTCTACATGCATCTGGTTGACCATTGTGGTAGTCATCAGAGCAGAGGTTGCAACTACGTTTGGCTTAAGCTCGGCTGCTTTACTGACTATTTCTTTAACTGCGATATCCCTTCCAAGGTCTATAACCTTGAAGCCTGCTATCTTGAGCATGGTTGCCACAATGTCCTTACCTATGGTGTGGATATCACCCTCGATGGTACAAATCATGACTGAACCTTTGTTTTTAGCCTCGGATCCCAGTTTTTCCAGTGCAGGTGTCAGTACTTTCACACCAGCGCTCATTGCTTCAGATGCTGCAATGACGTGTGGCAGGAACAATGTACCTGCACCGAACTGGTCGCCTACTTCTGTCATTGCGGCAGTGAAACCGTCCTGAATGAGCTCTGCCGGATTGATCCCTGCTTTAAGGGCTTCATTAGCTACTTCCTCAGCTGCCTCTTCATCGAAGTCAAGGATCGCTGCCTTTGCTTTTGCAATAATTTCTGCTTTTGTTGCCATTGATAATCCTCCATTTAAATTCTTATGAAATCACAGGCTGTCCCTGAATGCCTTATCTGCCTTGTCTACGATGGCCTTCATGTCCTTCAGCAGATCTGCATCTATTGGTGTGACCTCGTGGTTCTTCATCACATCGACTACCTTTTCGTGAGCTACTGTTGCCAGGTCCTTTGAACCTGCTGCTGCCCAGTCTCCAAACATCAGCCTGTTGATCAGTGATGGGTTGGATGGGAGATCGATGTTCTTCCTTGTGGTCTTGTGTGCAAGGAAGTTGTTTCCAATTCCTACCTGCTGGATAGCTTCCACCGCAAGCGTCTCCTCAGATACTGGAATACCCTGCATTGCCTTCTTTGTCATGGAGATCATATCGTTGTCAAAGACAAGCTGTTCCATTGAGAAGGTCATACCAAGCTCGAGCATACCTGCACCATACAGGGTGTTTGCACCGGACAGGGCTGGCAACAACGTTGTCATGGTCTTCTCGTGACCTGCCTGACCGTCTGGGATCTTGGCATCGGACTACGAACCAGCCACGTATGTGGGCAGACCGTAGTATTGTCCCAGTTTTGCTACTCCAGCACTGATAAGTCCAAGCTCTGGGGAACCTACTGGTGCTGTACCTTTCTTCAGGTCGAATGTGGTTGTAGAACTACCGTACCATACAGGGGCTCCTGGTTGAGTGAGTTGGGCCAGTACGATACCTGAAAGAACCTCTGCGTTGTGAGTTACCAGTGTGCCTGCAAGATGAACAGGGGATGAACCGCCAGCCATTGCCATGCTCAGTACGTTAACAGGCATGCCAAACTTTGCACCCTTCATGATGACCTGACATGCATTGGAGCTGAGCTCAAGTGGGCTTGTTGGACAAACCAGCATTGAGAAAAGAGGCTTCTTGCGGAATTCCTCGTCATCTCCACCATAGTATGCCTGTACGATATCTCTGTAATATTCTACATGTTCACCGACGGGGTCTATGTGGTGGAAGTGCTTTGTGGTGTTCATCAGAGGAGTAAGTGTCTCGTGAACATCCTGCATACCCTTGCCTGCCCAATCCCTGGCGGAAACTGCAAGTGAGTAATAGTCTATGTTCTCTGCCCAGTCCACAAGTTTTGCAGTTGCTGCAACATCAGCTTCTGTGGAGTCAACTGTTTCGTACTTTCCTGGTGCTTTGTAGTTGCACATCTTGACACCAGTACCGAAACATGTCCAGTGGACCTTACCTTTATGTTCCTGTACTACTTTTTTCTTAGGGTCGCGTCCATATAGTGCGAACCTGGATGGACAGTCCAGAAGTGCCCTGTTAACGACATATTCAGGGATCTTGACAACCTGTGTCTTCTCATCTACCTGACATCCGGCTTTCTTGAAAACAGCCCTTGCATCAGCATCTGATACCTGGATACCGGGGTTCATAAACACATCCATAGTGGCGTAGTGAAGTGCTCTCAGATCTTCGCTGGAGAACAATTCTAACTTCACACCGTCAAGGATATCCCTGCCTGGGTAATAGTGGTTTACCATATTCTTTCCTCCTTACTTCAGTCATGCATGCCAAATGTTGAGTATCTGTACGTGCAGATGTCTGGCTTGCATTGATCCTTACTCATGGCACTTCTCTTCTTGTATATATATTTTCCTCTGAATTGTGTTATTTATAGTTTTTGATGTGAACCAGATTAACTGCTATATTTAAAGATTGTGGATAAGAGAAGGAGAATTGCACACGTATAAAATGTATAAAAAAAGAGATGTATCCTTTATGGGTATTAATGTTCCTAAGAAGATACATTCAATGGAAATGTACAACTATAAATAGATGCCGCTTGATACTTTACTAAATTCTTTGTTTATAGAGAGATCAAAGAGAAATGCCTTTAATAAAAAAGCCTTCGTACATTGTTTCTTGTGTCCCCCCCACAAAAAAGGAGTTAATAATTTCGAAAGACATCCTCGATTTTTTGAGAGAGCTGCGACTTCCTATGCGCAGGGAACTATATGCCTTATATAAATATAGTGGCTGCCTTATATAAATATGGTGTCCGTTCTCTATTCAATAAGCCACACTATATGAGGAATCTAATTCACACAGGTTCCTCAAAGGATAATCTGGATATTCCGATCAGAGCTTCTCTGCCGTCCCATTTTCCCACAAAGAACTTAGTATCGGCAGATATAAATTTATGATCTTTCTTCATAAGAGGCACATAACATCTTGAAGAATTACCTGAAATGAGCCCCTCTATATCAATGCTCTCAAGCACTTCCTTTTCTTTACCAGGAGGGAACAGTTCCAGAAAATCCATTTTATCCAGGTCTTTTTTGGAATACTGTAGATATTTCTGCAAAGCATGGTTAGTATGGATGACCAAGCCACCCATATCCATTATAAATATCAGGTCATCCATAGTATCAAAAAGATCTTGCAGCCCATTATGATTTTTCTTGACCAGTTTTCCCTCTCTGAAACGGGTTACGATCACTCCTAACTGACCCGCAATCGTATCGATAACATTTCTGGAATTGGCAGGTATCTCCAGTTCCCTATGTGAACCGAGCATTATTGCAGCAACAAGCTTGTCATTATAGTGCACTGGAATGAAACCCATTGCCTGTAAACCTTCATAATCAAGATCTTCCTTGATCATGGCACTTATCTCAGAGAAATGCTTGTACACGGGATAGCCAGTAGTGAAAAGTTTTGCTTGAATGGTATTAGGATCAAAATGGCTGATGTTATCCGCGAACTTTTCTGACAGACCCCTATAAGCCATAAGCTCAAAATAGCCTTGTGAACCATCCACTAAGTATATAGCTCCGCAGTCTACAGCTTTGATCTGGAGAACAAAATCCAGTGTCTTTTCAAACATATCCTGTAAATTGTCTCCTGAACTGGGTACACCATCAAAATCAGATTCAATTTGGACAAAATTATTTGCTTGTTTGCGTTCGGTGATATCAACTATTATTCCCTGCAGGAAATCAATATCCCCATGTTGATCATGGTGAATAAGCGTTCTTTCATCCACCCACCTCACCTCACCTGACTTCGTAAGGATCCTGTATTCCTGGCTGAAATCGGAATATCCTTCTTTATAACATCTAGCTACCTCTTCACGCACTTTTTTGAGGTCTGCGGGATGGATAATGTCACCATATATCATTTTACCTGAAAGGAAATCTGCTACCGAATAGCCAAAATGTTCGATGTTCTTTGAAACAAATTTAACTGGCCAATCCTTTTCAGGACCCCACATAAAGACAACTGCAGGGCTATCATTTATCACTGATTCCAGTACCTTAAGTATCCTGCGGGTCTCGAGGATTTCCTCATCGGCAAGCTTACGCTGTATAAGCTTCCACATTCCATCAAAAAGCAGCGTGATCTGTCTTACATCGGAACTGTCATATTCTTCGGACTTATTGACCACGGTGGCAACAGCAACTACCTGATCTCCATCCATCACCGGTATGTTGATATAGCGATTAATCTTACCCTCAAGATCAGGGTTTATTCCTTTGATCTGTTCAGGCCCTAATGGACGGTTATTAACTATGGGTTCTCTTTCTCTAATTGCTTCTCCCCACATACCTGCAGAACTTACAGGATCAGTCCGAGGTTTTCCCTCATGGTCTGTTTTCTGAACTGGCCATTCATATATTTCAAGGATGTTATCATCCTCTTTTAGCAGACCAAGGTAACCTCTCTCACTATGTGTTAGCCTTACAGCTTTTTCTATTGCAAATTCAGCTATCTCCGAAACAGATGAATTGCCCCTCTGATGCAACTCAAGAAGTGCTTCCAGACGTGCCTCATTCAGGTGTATCTTTTCTTCAGTTCTTTGGAACTCAGTTAGGTCCTGGATTAATCCAAGTCCTCCAATCAAGGAACCATCTTCAGATATTATAGGAGAAAATTCTGCTTTTATAACAGATCTCTTTCCCTTTGGGGAAGTATATTCACCTTCATACTGACCCGACTCACCCAAAAAAACAAGATCAATAGCAGCTTTTAATGGTCCCTCTTCCATATATTTAAGTAGATTGATACCCAATATCTTATTTTTTGGCTCCGATATAATTTTTGCACATACTGCATTGCAGTTAATAATTTTGTTGTTCTCATCGAAACAAAGGATACCCAGAGGAGCGCGTTCAAAAATGAGGCGGTATTTTCGCTCTAAATCTTTCAAAGTATTTTCTGCTTTCTCTTTTTCGGTATTGTCAATGATTATTCCCTGATAACGTGCGATATTCCCTTCATTATCCCTCTTTAAGAGAGACCTTTCAGTTACATACTTCACTTCCCCGGATCTGGCAACTATCCTGTAAACAAGAGTAAAGTAAGAGATATTGCCCTTTTGAACCAGTTTTTTGACCTCTGAGTTTATCTTTATATAATCTTCCGGATGAACAATATCAGCATAATCAATTTTTCCAGACATTAGTTCTTCAGGAGTATATCCTAATTGCGTAACGTTTTCTGAGACCCATTCAACTGGCCATCTTTCATCCACCTTCCAAATGAAAGATATCACAGGACTTACTTTGTGAAGTGCTTCAAGCTTTTTTAGTGTATCAGGGTCCTCTGGCAGATAAAAATCAGCACGTTTCTTTTCATATTCAGAAACTGTTGTAATTTTGGGAATTATCGTCACCTCTGAGGACCAATATATTTACCGAATGTTGCATGAAATAATAATTCATATAAGCTTTATTAATGGAAATAGTTCTGCTGTTATTTAAGAAACTAGAAAATTCATATTTAAAGGTATTCGTGAGAATACAATTAACCATAAATATAGTTTTTGTATTTACAAGGTGTACAGACAGCTCCAAAAACAAAGATTGACAAAGAACCATTATCAGTACCTCTCCTTTTCTGTGGAATTGAAAATGCTTTTAAAGCATGCCATCAAAAAATATAAATATAGGGATATTTAGCATGTTCTATTTCAAATTAGTAAAAAAGACTGGTCAACTGTATGTTGAATCACTGAAATGGGAAAATATATATAGTAAATATGGACTATGCTTTTCATACACTAGCAGAGTGAGTGTGAAGTTCACATATCTGCCATAAAATATAATGAGGTTCTGATGACTTTAATGTCCATAATTGCCTGCAGGATCTTTGAGGATGAGATCGTGCACCTCATCAAGAACGACTCTCAGATCACCAGCATTATAGTTGTGGACAGCTTGGATGCTGTAGGTATCATCAGGAAACTATCTGAAAATGCTATAGATCATATAGTTTGTTCACCAAATCAAATAGGGGATCTGATACGCAGTGAACAAGATACAAATTATTGTCTCCTTGTGAATATCCTTGGTTTTTCCCTTGATGCATCTCCTCAATTACTTAAAGAGAGCGTGTACAAAGAGATCAGCATCATGTCCGAGTATGCCGACACTATCCTGATATTCTATGGTTTATGTGGGAATGTACTGGGCAATCTAAACAGAGACTTTGCACATCTTTCTTGTCCTGTGCACATTCTAAGAGAAGAAGACGGAGAGATAATCGATGATTGCATAGGTGCTTCCCTGGGGGGAAGGGAACCTTATCTCAGAGCTCTAAAAGAAACTGGTGGAGAAGGCGTATATTTCCTTACGCCCATGGGAGCAGCTTTCTGGAAGGAAATGGCTGTAATTGCCCGTCTTACCAACGACCCTGATAACACTGTTATGACCAAGATCGTTTTCGATTATGCAGGATACAAGAATGTAGGTAAGATCAATACCGGCCTTGTTTACGAGGAGAGCTTTGATGCGAAGGTGGAAGAGTTTGCTCAAGCCTTTGATTTCCGAATAGTTGACATGCAAGGCACTGTGAAGATCGCAGAACAGTCATATCAGCGGGCAAAGGATTCTATAACAAAAAAGAGGGCAGACCTTAATGAAACTTAGTCTGGGAATAGATGCCGGAGGAACATATACTGATGCGGTTCTTCTTAACAGTGATGATGGCAGGGTCTTACAGGCAAACAAAGCATTGACAACATACCCCGACTTGATCTTTGGAATACGTGACGCTTTGGACGGTCTTGATCAAAAGCTACTTGCTGATGTGAGGTTGGTCTGTGTTTCAACAACTCTTGCAACAAACACGATCCTTGAAAATACGGGCTATCCGGTAGGTCTCATACTGATAGGAAAAACGGGTATACCCGCTGATAGGAAAATAGAGTACAGCATCCAAGTAAGAGGAGGGCACAACAGTGCTGGCAATGAAGTTGAGCCCCTGGATATCCAGCCAGTAGAGGATTTTATCCTGAAAGTAAAGAACAAGGTCTCGGCTTTTGCTGTATCTTCCTATTTTAGTGTCCGTAATCCTGAACATGAGTTGCAGGTAAAAGAAAGTGTTATGCAACTTACAGGCCTTCCGGTTGTATGTGGACACGAACTATCTCAGGATCTGGGAGTTTATGAGAGAGGTGTGACTGCTTATCTTAATGCACAGCTGATACCTCTCACTGATCAATTTATGCAAGCTGTAACTTCTGAGATCAAAAAGAGGAACATTGAAGCAAAACTAATGATGCTCAAATGTGACGGATCAATGGTGAGCATCGGGGAAGCGCTTAAAAAACCTATCCAATCCATTTTTTCGGGCCCTGCAGCTAGTTTACTGGGTGCTTCTCATCTTTCAGGTTTTGAAACCTGTGCAGTGGTCGATGTAGGTGGAACAAGCACTGACGTTTCTATGATGCACGAAGGTCTTCCTGAAATATCTGATCTAGGAGCAGTTGTAGGGAAGTGGCAGACAAAAGTAAAGGCTCTCAGAATGGAAACCTCCGCTGTCGGAGGAGATAGCCACGTATGGATACTTAACCATGAGATACATATCGGGCCGCGCAGGGTCATACCCTTATGTTTAGCTGCATTGAATTATCCAGAGATCAAGGAAAAACTGACGATGCAGCAAAATATCCTACGCAATCAAATAGGGGAAAATATACAACCAACGAAATTTTTCATGAGGAGCGGAAAGATACCTGATGACCTGAGCCCTGAAGAAAAGGACCTGTTCGACCGCCTCAGTAATGTACCCTATACGGCGAGTGACATCTACTGGAACGAAAATAGAATGCCAAGTCATATGACCATGGATATGCTCATACAGAAAAGGTTAGTAAGGACCATAGGCTTTACACCTACTGATGCTCTCCATGTTATGGGAGAATATCAAAAGTGGGATGCAGAAGCAGCACATATAGGCTCTGAAGTTTTGTCCAGGTTTGCAGGCATGGAAAAGATGGAACTATGTTCCCGGGTAAAGGAACAAGTAACAAGCAATATAGCCCTTAACCTTGCTGCTTTTTTGCTGGAGGATGTGGATAGGGAAGAAATAAATAAGATAATTAGTGGTAAGTTCTTTGCAGGCATCAAGGTCAAAATGCCAGTTGTATTGCTGGGAGGGCCTGTAACTGCTTACAGGGATGGTCTTGCCAAATATTTTGACTCTCTGATCGTTGTTCCGCAACATGCAGATGTGGGCAATGCAGTTGGAGCACTTGCAGCTAAAGGTATTAAAAGACTGGAAGTGCTTGTAAAAGCTTCTTTATCAGAATCAAAATATAATATTAAACCTAAATCTTATATTGTTTTCTATCCTGGTGGGAGAAAAGAATTTTCATCTTATGCGGAAGCATTATATAATGCAGAACGTATCGGTTCTGAACTTGTGATGGATTATATGTCATCATCCTATCTGGACCTTACTGAAGTAAAGATCAATATAAGCCGCAACGACATAAGTGTGGAAGAAGGCACCACACCTCTGGAAACAAGGCTGGGGTTCCTTGGTATAGGGCAGTAAAGGGTAAATAAAGGGTATTTAATGTGGGGATTTGAACACATCAAACTATAGAATTGTACGAGAGGGAAAAAATGCAATATAGTCTTGGAATTGATGCAGGTGGTACTTATACAGATGCAGTGATCATAAGGAACTCTGACAAGAAAGTTGTGGCTTCATACAAAGCCCTTACTACTTATCCTGAATTGCTTACAGGCATCGAGAACGCTATAGATGGCTTGGACCCTCAATACCTGAAAGACATAAAGCTCGTTTCAGTATCCACGACCTTAGCAACTAATACAATACTTGAGAGAACAGGCTATCCGGTAGGTCTTATCCTTGTGGGTAATTATCTGGTACCCCAAGACACGTCTGTCCAGGAATATGTGATGGTCAGAGGAGGACATACTGCTACCGGAGCTGAAGCAGAGGCTCTTGATATAGAGGCAGTGACAGAATTTGTGAACAGGGTGAAGGATAATGTATCCGCTTTTGCAGTTTCTTCATATTTTAGTGTGCGTAACCCTGAACATGAATTGCAGATAAAGGATTACATAATAAAAGCAACAGGGATGCCTGTGGTATGCGGACATGAGCTATCGCAGGACCTGGGAGCCTATGACAGAGGTATTACAGCTTACCTTAACGCCCAGCTCATACCCATTGCCCGGCAGTTCATCGATGCAATAGTATCTGATATTGAGAGGAGAGGCATCAACGCAAAGCTCATGATGCTCAAATGTGATGGTTCTTTAATAAACATCAAAGAAGCCATCCAGAAACCTATAGAGTCCATTTTTACAGGTCCTGCAGCAAGCCTTGTAGGAGCTTCCTTCCTGTCCGAGAGAGATACTTGTGCAGTGATAGATGTGGGCGGTACAAGTACTGATGTTTCTCTCTTGTATAAAGGACTGCCCGAGCTCTGTGAAGATGGTGCTAAAGTAGGTGGCTGGAATACTAAAGTTAAAGCTATCCGGATGGAAACATCTGCCATGGGTGGGGATAGTCACGTATGGGTAAAGAACAGGAATATAAACATCGGGCCACGCAGGGTAATACCTCTGTGCGTGGCAGCTGTTCAGTATCCGGGTTTCAAGGAAACACTGAAAATGGGACGCACTCCTGCACGTGTGGAGCTCGGAGAGAACGTGCAGCCGACCAAGTTCTTCGTACTTACAGGAAAAGAGCCGGTAAAGATCAGTTCGTATGAAGAGGAGATCCTTCGTACAATAGGTAAGGAACCAGTATCAATAAGCGATATCTATTGGAGGTTCGGTCGTCCTGTGTCAGTAGAACATCTGGATTATCTCATTCAGAAAAGGCTTGTACAGGCCATTGGGTTCACACCCACGGATGCACTGCATATATTGGACGAGTATAATGAATGGGACAAGGAAGCTTCAGTTATAGGCGCAACCATTATGTCAAGGCTTGTACAAATGAGCGAGCAGGAACTTGCTGAGCACATTAAAAGAGAAGTTGCCTACAATATGGCCTTGAACCTGATGTCCTATATGCTCAAAGGAGTTGAAGGCAAAGAGATAGAAAAAATACTCAGAGGCGAGTTCTTCTCTAAGTTCAGGCTCTCAGTGCCTGTTGTACTGCTTGGAGGACCGGTGAAGGCTTATGTGGAGCAGATGCAGAGCATCATCGATGCAGAGATAATATTGCCACCTTTTGCAGAAGTTGGTAACGCTGTAGGCGCGTTAGTGGGACAGGGCGTCAAAAGGATACAAGTTCTCATAAAAGCTGTCTATAGGGAGAAGCAAAGGTTTTTCCTCGTGTTCACTCCCGGAGGATTTGAGGAGTTCTCAACTCATGGAGAAGCTCTTAAGTATGCTGAACATGTCGGAGAAAATCTGGTCATGGACTATATGAGAGAAGCCGACATGGACTGGAACGATGTGAGAATAGATATGTCCAGAGAAGATATTACTCTGCATGAAGGCAGTCCCGTCCCTGTTGAAACAAAACTTGTGTTCATGGGAGTGGGGACTCTGAAGGTCGGTAAGAATTCATGATCCTCTTTTTCATTTTTCATCCAGAGGCCATGACCGAAAAATATAAATAATAACTTAATCGATTACCTTTTACTAAATGGAAACCGGATCAGGTTGATCAAATGGACTCTAAATCCGTTCAGCCGGGTTAAATTCCCGGGGTTTCCGCCATTTATTACTTCTATTGCTATGTATTTTCTCTTTTTTGAACTTTTTTCTTGGTAGCTATGTTATTTTACTATTTAATAGCAAATAGTATAAATACAGCTTTTTTCTAGCGGAAAATATATCTAGTAGATTGTGAAACTTGAAAGTGAATTGCTCACAAACAAACAAAGCAGGTGAAATGAAATGATATTGAACGAACATAAGAACTGGATATTGCAGTACATAGGCTTATAGAAGATTCTTGAAAGATCGTAGCGTATAAAGGAGCTGAAAGCATGAAAAAAAAATTATTGGAATCCTTGCTTAAAGATACCGATATGTGGGTATCAAGAACCGGATTGCTGCATAGCATACGGGATTTAAATGTATCTCAACGTTCTGTTCATATAGTTACTAGTTGTGGAGAGACCTTCGATATAAGAAATTCAAGGTCCAGTCGCTCGGCACGAGCTCTAAGACTTCGAAAATTCAAAAAACCCTGCAAAATGTGCCGGGTTTCTGATCTGAAGATCAATGAATTCCTACAGAAGACATCCAAAGATATTAGAACAAAGCATGTAAGAGTAACTGAAATTTCATCTAATTCTATAAATATACCTACTCCGGTACATGCTGAAAAACCTGTAGTTCCACTTTCTCATATTCCTCATAGCCAACCTCAAAAAGTACCCTCGATGCATGTCAAGGAAAAAACGGAAAACAAGGTTGAAAGAAAAATTACGAACCTGCCTAAGAAACCTGTAGTTTCCGGCTCAAAATCAAAGGATGCAGGTTTCACACAGAGCCAGAAGGACAGGATAGTATCATTGCTGGGACCGGACGAGATGATATCTTTCTCTAAGGAAAAGCGTTCATTTCAGCAGCTTGAGGCCGAACTGATAAACAAAAGGAAAGATGACCTGCGTAAAGTGTATGAGGACAGCAGGGAAAACCTCCTTGGAAAACTTGAACGTCAGATCACCGAATTCTTTGTGGAAAGGGGTTTCATGGAGATAAAATCTCCCATTCTGATACCCTTTGAATACATGGAAAGGATGGGAGTTGGTGAAGATACAAAACTTTCCCAGCAGATCTTCCGGGTGGATGAGAGCATGTGCCTGCGTCCCATGCTTGCACCAGGTCTTTACAATTACCTCTACAAGTTCGATAACATCCTTCCTGACCCTATACGTATATTCGAGATCGGACCCTGTTACAGAAAAGAATCTGATGGTAAGAGCCACCTTGAAGAGTTCACAATGCTCAATTTCTGCCAGATGGGTTCAAAATGTACGAGAGAAACCCTGATCCTTCTTATTGAAGATCTCCTGGATTCCCTGAACATAGAGCATGAGATCGTTGCTGACAACTGCATGGTATATGGTGAAACCATAGACGTGCTCCACAAGGACATGGAACTCTCCTCTGCAGTTGTAGGACCAATTCCTCAGGACAGGGACTGGGGTATAAACAAGCCCTGGATAGGTGCTGGGTTCGGCCTGGAAAGACTGCTCAAGGTCACACATAATTTCAAGACCATAAAAAGAGCAGCTCGTTGTGAGAACTACTACAATGGCATCAGTACGAACCTGTGAGGCGATCCCAATGTTTACTAATATGGACAAAAACGACCTTGATGCATATGCACAAAGGATCATAAATGGAATGCAACTATCTGAAGATAACCTTCGGGAAATCCTTTTGATAGCGGACAGTACCGAACTTGAAAAGCTTCATTATGTTGCAAGGAAAGTCAGAGATCACTACTTTGGGAACAAGGTTTTCCTATACAGTTTCGTGTACTTTTCCACATACTGTAAGAACAGATGTGCATTCTGCTACTACAACACAATGAACAAGATCAACAGGTACAGGCTGGGATTCGAAGATATTCGCAATGTGTGCAGAAAGCTTAAAGGAGAACAGATCCACATGGTGGACCTTACTATGGGAGAAGACCCTTACTTCCATGAAAACCCCAGCCAGTTTGCCAAGGTAATAGACATAGTAAAGGAAGAACTCGATCTTCCAGTCATGATCTCACCTGGGGTGCTGGATGATGATGCGCTGACAATGCTGCGTGAGCATGGAGCTAACTTCCTTGCCCTGTATCAGGAAACTTACGATAAGGAACTTTATAGGAACCTCAGGGTTGGACAATCCTTCTCAGAACGCATCCATGCCCGTCAGTTCGCCCAGCAGATAGGCTACTGTGTAGAGGACGGGCTGCTCACAGGTGTGGGTAATGATGTCGGATCCACCATAATTTCTCTGAGAGGCATGGCAAGAGAGAATCCTCAGATGGTCCGGGTGATGACCTTCATCCCTCAGGAAGGAACACCTCTGGAGAAAGAAGTGCAGGAGTCCAACCTGTCGGAACTCAAGATAATATCAGTGTTAAGGTTGATGTTCCCGGACAGATTGATACCGGCTTCTCTGGACGTGGAAGGCATTGAAGGCATGGTATATCGCCTTAATGCAGGTGCTAATGTGGTAACATCCATAATCCCCTCTGACTCTTCCCTTGAAGGAGTGGCAAACTATGACCGCAAACATGAAGAGAGGAAAAGAGACCCCAAGAGTGTAGTGGCAAAGCTCAGGAGTATGGGGATGGAGCCAGCTGCACAATCGGATTTCAACAAGATATTAGGAGTGGTGGCATGAAACAAATATGTTTGATCGGAGGTAAGCTGCAGGGTTTCGAAGTAGCATACCATGCCAGAAAAGCAGGCATTGGAGTTGTATTGGTAGACAGGAACAAAGATGCGTTCATAAAGGATCTGGTGGATACGTTCCATTGTTTTGACATTGTGGAACAACCTGAAAGGCTCATAGAGATATCAGCAACCGTCGATGCCATGATCCCTGTAAACGAAAATTTCGATACCATTGATTTCCTTGAGACCATAAAAGAAAAACTACAATGTCCATTGCTCTTTGATTTTGATGCATACAGAATAAGCCGGGATAAGAACACATCGAAGAAATACTTCAGGTCCATAGGTATTCCAACCCCTACAGATAAACCCACACATCCGCCATATTTCATAAAACCCTCCTGCATGAGCAGCAGCATAGGCACAGCCATAATCTATGACGATGAAGGTCTGAAGGGTCTTGATCCCACCATGCTCATCGAAGAATACGTGGAAGGTGACGTGCTGTCTCTTGAAGTCGTAGGGGACGGCGAACATTTTGCAGTTGTAAAGGAAACAAAGGTCCATATTGATGATACATACGACTGCCATATGGTAACACCTGTCAGTCACAATCCTGAACTGAGGAGGATCACTTATGAACTTGCACGCGATCTCAAGCTCAAGGGTATCATGGACGTGGAAGCAATTGACAGCCCTCAGGGACTGAAAGTGCTGGAAATAGACGCCAGGTTCCCAAGCCAGACACCTACAGCTGTCTATCATTCATCAGGAATTAATCTTTTAGAACTCCTTATGCAGGCTTTTACAGAAGGTGTGCAGGAGATGGCCCAGGCACCTGAGGGAAATTATTGCATATATGAGCACCTTATCCTCAAGGATGGAAAGTTGTCACCCATAGGTGAGCACATTCTGTCAATGGGAAACAATTACAGGCCGATCCATGGATCGGAAGGCGTAGAGATATTCCAGCGTGATGGAGAATATAAGGCATTTACAGTTATAACTTGGGGCGAGGACCAGGAAAAAGCTGAGATGAACAGAAAAAGGGCACACGAAATGATACTTAGAATACCAGAACGGGAGATGGCATAATGGCATTGCTTACACCCGAAGACCTTGATAACCTCTCTGCTCAATTTGAAGAGAGCGAATCTACCATTGAAAGAGTTACAGGAAGCAAACTTACAGATATCTGCAAAGAACTCTATGGAAAAGACCTGGGATCGGAAAAGGTGGGCATAATACCCATAACCGCTGGTAATGGTATTATTAGTAATTTTACCTCTTCCTTACTTTTCATAGCTCAGCGCCTCGGGCTTGAAGGTTTCATTACTCAGCATACAGATGTGGCAGGATATTATGAGGCCATAAGGGATGGCGCAGATATACTATTGATGGCTGATGATCATCTTTTCATCGCTCATAATCTCAGGAATGGAAAATTGGTCACTAACCATGAAGCAACAGGTATAATCTATTCAGAGATAGCTTCCAGGTTCAAGGATGCAGCTTCAAGTGAGATCCTGGTCATAGGTCTTGGAAGAGTGGGATATGCAGGAGCTAAACATCTTGCTGAAAAAGGTTTCGATGTTTATGCCTGCGACCCTAACAGAGATTTTTTAGATAAGGCGGCTTATGAGCTTGGAATTAAGGAATACTGTAAAGAGGACCGCAAAAAGTTTTCAATGGTATTCGAAGCAACACCCAATGCCAATACAATAACTGAGGGAATGATCGCAGAGAGATGTCTGGTCTCAACGCCCGGAATACCCTGTGGATTGCCCCAGGAAGTAGGAAGAAAATACAGAGTTGACCTTGTCATGGAACCTCTCTTCATTGGGGTAACATCAATGCTGTATTCAGTAATTTGATCCTACTTCTTTTTTTCCCGGTCATTTACCATCTGATGCCTGTAGAGTGCGATCTCTATGGCTGTGCGCAGGTCATCTTCCTCAAAGGGTTTGAGGATATACCCGTAAGGTTCCGTCAATTTGGCTCTTTCTATTGTATCTCCATCCGAATATGCGGTCAGGTATATCACAGGTATGTTGAAACGTTTACGTATTTCTCCGGCGGCATTTATGCCATCTATTTCTCCTTTTAGCATTATATCCATGAGCACAAGGTCAGGAAGTATTCCTTCAGCTTTGCTGATAGCATCTTCGCCTGTTGAAGCCACTCCTGGGACTATATAACCTAATTTTTGTAATCTTTTCTTTATTTCAAGAGCAACTATGTTCTCATCTTCAACTACAAGTATTTTTACTCCCATCATCCTCACACCTTAACCTTACTTTTAAACTCCTTAAAACGTATCTTGAAAGATGTACCTTTATTGCTTTCAAGTTCAATAGTACCGTTTATCTGGTCAACAAGAGTTGTCACAAGTTGCAGGCCCAGAGAAGTAGTTTGCCTGAAATCAACATTTTCGGGGAATCCTATACCATCATCAGATATTTCAAGGATGAACTCATTTCCTTCAAGACCAAGAGTAACACTGACATTTCCTTCGGAAGTATGTGGAAATCCATGTTTGAGTGAATTGGATACCAGTTCGTTTATTATCATCCCCAGAGGTATGGCAGTGTCCATGCCCAGATAAGCGTTTTCTATTTTCGAGTTCAATTTAATGGATTTGGATTCCATAAAATAGGATTTCTTCAGGAAATTAAGCAAATTCTGGGTGTAATCTGCAAAATCAATAGTAGACATATCTCCGGATTGATACAGTTCCTCGTGGATCAATGCCATCGATCTTACACGGTTGCGGCTGTCCAGAAAAGCTTCGATTATCTCCTTGTCTTTGAAATTTTCTGCTTCAAGGAACAGCAGACTTGATATTACCTGCAGATTATTTTTAACTCTGTGATGGATCTCTTTTTTACGAATCTCCTCATTCTTTAAAAGAGCTTGTTGAGCCTTTTTGCGTTCAGTGATGTCCAGGATGATACCTTGGAGCAAAATATCCCCTGTTTCTCCCATCTCGATATAAGTTCTCTCATCAACCCATCTGACGTCCCCATACTTTGTGAATATTCTGTATTCCTGATTGAACTGATCAGAATGGTTATTTTTATGGTCCTCAATCAAGGGATGGAATCTTTCACGGTCATCCGGATGTAAAATGTCCACATACTTAGTGCGACCTGAAATGAAATCTTCAACAGTGTAACCTATCTGTGTGACGTTCTCGGATACAAATTCAACAGGCCAGTCTTTTTCCATCCTCCACTTGAATACGATGACAGGACTGCTATTAACAACCCTTTCCATTTCTTCTTTCATCTTGTTGGAATATTCAAGTTGCTCAGCATATTCCTTAAGAGCCTTCTCTGTGCGTTTACGTTCAGTGATATCACGGGCTATGGTCAGCACAGCTTTTTTGCCTTCGTACTTGATGAGACGGCTGCTGAGTTCTACGGGCAGTTTCTTACCACTTTTCGTTACATGTACTGTTTCGAAAATATTACTTTTTAGTTTACAGAGTTCCTTGATAAGTTCCAATAAATATTCACCCGTAAATGTACCATCTATATCTGTCTGTTTCATAAGAAGGAATTCATCATGTGTATAGCCCATTCTTTCACAGGCTAACTGGTTGACCTCAAGTATATTTCCTTCCATGTCATGGAGATATATTGCATCACTCGTACTGTCAAAAAGTGTCCTGAACTTCTTTTCGGATTCCCTTAATGCATTTTCAGCCTTCTTACGCTCAGTAGTGGCCTCGTCCAGGGACAAGCGCGTCTGTTCGATACCATTAGTGAGTATTCGCAGATCACCTTCTCCGTATACTCTAACAGACCTGGAGAAGTCATTGTTCTGGATAGCAGTAAGCACGCTATTAGAGTCTTCTACGATCCTATCCAGATATTCGGCGAAATTATCCAATGTGTCGCCTGCCTGCTTAAATTTACCCTTCAGTTCAAGTTGTATCCTTGTTTTAAGTTCTCCTTTAGAAAGAGCATTAGTAACTCTCATATTCTCCCGGATCGGAGCCGTCACAGCATCGAGTATTTCATTGAGGCCTTTAGGTATCTCCCTGAAGTCTACTCCTACGTCAGTATTCGCTCTTGCATCCAGTTTACCTTCTACAGCATCCCGTGAGATCAATTTAAAACTGGTGACGATGTTATTGATCGGTCTGGTTATGGACATTGCTATGAGATAAGCCACAAGTCCCATGAAGGCAATAGAGATGGCAGAGATTATGATGAGTTTGTTCCTAAGGGAAGCCACACCTGCAAGCATTTCATCTTTAGGCACTACGAGAATAAAAGAATAGTTTCCGGTCTTTACAGGCTCATAGAACATTATTGCATCTTTACCTGTAGCCGGATCCACTGTTTCGAAGTTACCACCTTTTCCTTTTTTTATGTTATCTGCAGCTTCAGATATTTCAGGTATGCCAAAATCATATAAAGTCTTTGAAGCTATCCATTCCTTGTGCACTGGATGAGACACCAGGATACCGGTGTTACCGGTCACAAAAGCATAGCCTGTATCGAATGCCTTCACATTTCCCACAACATCATCTATGTATTGCAAGGAAACATCCACCCCTCCTACACCCACGAAACTTCCATCCTTGATAATGGGGGAATCGAAACTGACCATGAAAATGCCCTGATAATAGTATGGTTCAGTGACAACATCTATCATGAATCTCTTGGGGATCTGATAGTAGTCCTGCTCTTCATAATATACAAGTGGTTCAAGACTGACATTGCCATTGATGTTATTCCAGTAAGGAACGAAACGTCCGGTTTCATCATGTCCATTAGTACCTGCATACTCAGCATCTTTACCGTCGAAAGCATTGGGTTCGTATCCGACATAGACACCTGTAAGTGAGGGATTTTTCAGCAGCAAGTTCCTGAGCATATCATTCACCTCATCTCTATCTGAAGACGAGTAAACTGCCATCGAGTTTGCAAGTGTTTTTGCAATTGCTTCGGATTTCTTCATATCACCATCGAACTGGTTGGCATAGTCCCTGGCCATCTCAATGGATTGCTGATAGGCCAATTTTTCCTGCTGAATGGTCACTGTGGTAATAATAACTCCTGTGGACACTGCCAACACCAGGAAAACCCCCACTACGATATAAAGGATCAATTTAAATTTTATGGATAGGTCGTTAAATCCCATCATTTTGCCCCTCTTCCGTTTTTTAAATCACTTTCATGGAACCTTCAACATAATGAAGGAACAAATCTTTTCCCCATTGCAGCGCACTCTCATCGAAGCTCAGAATATCTCTGTGGTCATACCTGCCTTGTTTATTAAAGATGCTTAAAAGCAGAAAAACATCAGTGACAACTATACCGGGAGGTATAGATCCATGCTGGTAAACGAATACATGTGCATTATCAATATTTTCCAATCGACCCTTTTGTTCCTGAAAATCTTCTTTTATTCTCTGCCACACAGATTCTGTTAGCAGAACTGAAATTTCAATACCCTTTGAGGCCATATCGCTAAACATTGATAGATAAGAGGGATGGAAAAAGGATAATACTGACATTATATGGCTAGATCTGGAAATTGAAGCCACATAACTTTCAGGCAACTCGAACATATCTTTTAGTTCAGGCTCTATAAGAGAAAAATCACCCAATTCTCCAAGCCTTCTGCAGAATTTCCGGGGAATCGCCTGTAGATCACGGCTTGCCCAATAATCTGTGTTCTTGTCCAGTATGTTCATAATATCTGAAACAGGCTTTGCATTTTCAGTTACAAGCCTTCCTATGGTGGATAACTTGTATTTTGTGTCCTCGAACACAAGCAGGTCCATTTCCTTGAGTTCTTTTACGGGAAGCATCATGGACCTCCAGGAAACTCCCATTTTAGTTTCTATCTCTTCGGAAGTTTTAGCCCCTTCTAAAAGCAAGAACATAAGTTCTTTACGTTTTTCTGAAAACCATATTGTTTCTGCCAGCGTTTCCATTTACCCACTCTCTGCATTATGTTCGTTCTGCTTTCACATAGGGGAAATATATTCTCTCAGATTTGCTCCTGTAATGCTCAATAAGTTCAGTTGCCCAGAGTAATGCACTCTCATCAAAACTAATTATATCCCTGTGATCATATCTTCCTTCAACATTTAAAAAACAAAGATACGTGAACCATCCTGTCACAGCTAATGATGGTAAAGGTACATTCTCATTGCACAGAAATAACTCAACATCACTGGAAGATAATATCTGTTTCATCTCTTTTGGATATTCGGACTTTAGTTTCAGGAATGCCACGTTTGTCATGAACAAGGAAAGAGAAACACCTTTATCTGCCAATTCTAAGTAAAGGGAAGGAGCCTGTGGATGTACATAAGATATGAAACAAGAGACTTTCTTGGACTTGAGTATGTTGTCTTTGAACTCTCTAGGAAGTTCGAACATACGATTAAGGTCAGGTTCTACCAACAAATAGTGGCCTAATTCGCCCAATCTGCTGAAAAGATGCTGAGGAAGAAAATCAAGATCCCTTGTTATCCAGAAGTCTTTGTTCTCTTCTATCACTCTCATTGTATCTAATAATGGCTCAATGTTCTCTACTATGAGTTCTCCTATTTCGGACAAACAGTAATCTTCGCCATTCTGGACTATGAGCTTCTTTTGCAAAAGTTTTTTTATCTGGGGCATGATAGAGCGAGAAGTCTCATTAAGAGAGGTCTTTATACGATCTATATCCCTCGGTCCTTCCTTTAATAAGAGAAGAATGTTCTTTCTCTTTTCCGAATACCAGACAATGTTGATCAATGAATATCTCATAGTAGTCTAAAACCCACTTTGTTGCCCTTGAGAACGTATCTTTCTAAGGCCCTATTAATACTTTGTGTAGAATGAACATCAATTAGTTCCGCATGCTTATGAAAAGTCAGATATGATCAGTCAATTCACATACCTATTGTAAGATCACATACCTTCTGTTTTTCATATAGTATATGTATGATCATATGCCTACAAGAAATCTCATTCTTTTCCACAAATCAAAAATAAGTGCATAATTCGCACTTCAGTGTAAAAACAGATTCAAATTATGCTATATACTGGCATGTTCCATCTGGGAATAGGAAGTTCAAAATGACTTCCTGAATATGAACTGTTCTCAAGGTAAACCATTAGCGTAGCATATGGAGGCATTGCTGAAAGGACAGGTACTTTAATAGGAGGAACTTAAATGGGAAAACAAGAAATTCTTGACAAACTCAGAGACACCATAGTTAAACAGGATATCAATGGC
>NZ_MVQX01000037.1 GCF_002067275.1 Methanomethylovorans sp. PtaU1.Bin093
CTAAAATATTATTCTATTATAAAAAATAGATTTTTATTAAAATTATCCGGTATATTAGATTGAATTATGGTTGCAAAAATCACTTTAACCGCAATACTTATATGCGGTACAATAGTACTTCCTTTTGTGGTAAGGAAGGAGAACAGGTATAAGATCTAAGGTGTAAGGGGATATATCTCATTGCAGCTTGTTCCTACTGTTATCTGATTGCCACATGTTTAAGTTGCTGTGCATTATGCATGCAACATAAACCAATAAGGAGGTAAATAAATGGATTTAGACCCCAGTAAAATTCTAGTAAGGTACAATGTGCAGATGGAGAAGGCACAGACACCTGAGGAAATGGCCGCTGAGAAATATCCAAAAGCTGAGCCAGCCAGAAGTATATGTAAGGCAATTTTCGAGGGCGAAGAGGATGACGTCGTCGAAGGTCTGAAGAAGGCAATCGCCGGCGGCGCAAACCCAATCAAGTTGATTGACGATGTACTTATGCCCGGAATGAAGATCACCACAGATCTTTATGACATAGGTGTAATTTTCCTGCCAAACGTTATGATGTCTGCAGATGCAATGCTTGCAGGTATCGAATTCTGTAAAGAGAAATCCGGCAGCGCCCCCACTCCAAAGGGTAAGATTGTATGTCACGTCGCTGAGGGTGACGTTCACGACATCGGTAAGACCATCGTCGCAGCCCTGTTAAGAGCAGCAGGCTATGAGGTCGTAGACCTTGGCCGTGATGTTCCAGTAGATGAGGTCATTGCAGCTGTAAAGAAAGAGAAGCCAATGATGCTCACAGGTACAGCACTTATGACAACAACCATGTATGCCTTTAAGGAAGTCAACGACAGGCTTCTTGAAGCCGGTATAAAGGTACCATTCCAGTGCGGTGGCGGAGCAGTTAACCAGGACTTCGTAACTACATATGAGCTTGGTGTCTATGGTGAGGAAGCCGCAAATGCCCCCAAGATGGCAGATCTGATCCTCGCTGGAAAGAGCTTGAAGCAGCTGAAGGAACACTTCCACATGCACTAAATTGAGGTGACAATAATGACAGTAAAAAGATACACTGATATGGCATACAGCAAGGCCGACGACATGCTCTTCGGTAACGCAAAGCACCCTGTAAAGGCAAAGTTAGGTTTGGAAGTCGGTGCCGGCTATGTTACAGCCGAGGTTAACTACGCACCAAGGCCAGAGGCCGGACAGTCTAAGGAGAAACTCGTCTCCGAATACCGCAGACTCACAACCGACATCCTTGCAAGGTGTGTACAGATTGGTTTCCCATCAATCTCACTCGAAACAGAACACGTGCAGCAGATGACAAACAACCCATCATGGGGAGGCGAAATTGCTCACGTCCAGAAGACCATTCTTGAAGAATACCATGAAGAGTATGGCATAAAGTGCGGTCTCAGGCACACCCCTGGTGACATCCGTGAAGAGCGCGACTACCTTGCACTCATCGGTCCAAAGTACGACTTGCTCATGGAATCCTTCGAAGCAGTTGCAGAAGGTGGAGCAGACTTCCTGTCCATTGAGACAATGGGTGGAAAAGAAGTCCTCGACTACGCTATCCTGAGAAACGATGTACCAGGCCTGATCTACTCAATAGGATGCCTCGGCTCCATTGACATGACCATGATCTGGCAGGATATCAGCAAGATCGCCCAGAAGAAGGGTGTAATCTCTGCTGGTGACACTGACTGTTCACAGGCAAACACTGCAATGTTCATTGCAGGTGGACTGCTTGACAAGAACCTTGCTCACACCCTTGCAATCATCGCAAGGACAATCTCTGCAGGAAGAACACTCGCAGGATACGAAGCAGGTGCAAAGGGTCCAGGTAAGGACTGTGGATACGAGAACACTATCGTCAAGTCCATCACTGGTACTCCAATCGCCCAGGAAGGAAAGTCCGCAACATGCGCACACGGCGATGTCATGGGTAACCTGACAATGCAGTGCTGTGACCTGTGGTCCAACGAGTCTGTAGAATACCACGGTGAATTCGGTGGTACCTCAGTCCAGTGCTGGGCACAGACCCTGAGCATGGATGCAGCACTCATGAACGTTGCACTCAACACCGGAAACGGAAAAGTGCTACGTGACATGATGGCTCTCTCCGACAAGTACAGAGACCCACAAGGCTATGTTCTCGCATACGACAACGCATGGAAAGTTGGTAAGGCAATCACCAAGGACGGAAACGACCTGTACCTCCGTGCAAAGAACGCAGCAGTTGAGACCGTCAACATCCTGGAAGGCGCAAAGGCCGAGGGCAAGCTAGTAATGTCCCGCTTTGAATTGAATGCACTTGCAGATGCAAAGAAAGCAATCAATGCACTCACTGACGAGTCCGACAAGTTCATGAGCGACATGCTCGCCCTGTACAAGTCCGAAGTAAAAGTATTCAAGCCAGAAGCGAACTACAAGTTCTAAACTTGAGTTCCTTTCTTTTTTCTTTTTTTTCTAACCCTTGACTTCTAGGTGAAGCTTTATTTTTTTAAAAAAGTTTATTTTTAGTACTTTTAGCCATTATTTTGCTTCTTTGGGTAACCTATAGCTACGACTACAATTCTCGTTTCAAAAGGAGCATGTTTCCAGTCCTCTGGAGAAAATGATTGCTGAGAGAACTCTATTTCCATATTGTGTTTACTTACTCCACAATCATCCATGTATTCATTTGCAATTCTTATTCCTATTGCTTTTGCATAGTTCAGAGCTTCATTGTAAGTTTCCAGTTTGTGCCTTCCCAAAGGAGAAAACACTAAGTAGTTCCTATCGGGTTCAGAGACAGAGAAAGGTCTGATAAAAATTTCAACCCTCTTAATTCCTTTTCCAAATAGGGCACCTGCAGCATTACCTACTGCCGCATGCTCTGGAACATGAATGTCCGCATCTATTATCTTAGACAACTTTTCTTTAAAGGAAGCAACAGGTCCTCCGATCATTACTACTGGCATATCTAGCTTGAAACGAGCTGGGAAATAACCATTGACTATCTGCTCTATACCTTTTCTTTCAACACCCTTAAGAAGAAATGCCATCAAATCAAATGCAATACTATGTGCCATTTTTTCTTTTACAGCAAGTGCAAATCCCAGCTCATCATTTTTGGTAAAGCGAGATAACTGGCTTGCTCCTATCAAGGATCCTTGTACATTCCAGCGTGTATATTCGCCAAGTATATGCAGTGCATCGGTGGGTGTAAAACCAATTGGCTGTATCAGTCTTTTACTTATAAGGCTATCAAGTATGACTGAAGATGGATATCTGTAAGAAGAGGATGCAATCTCTTCAAGAGTTAAAGGTTCATTTCCTATGGCTTCAAGAACTTTAGTTTCGAACTCATCAAGTTCTATTGGATCAAATCCAGTCCTCACGTACATCCTTGCTGGCTGGATGTTCATATCCAGTGAACTACGGGAGGGTATTAAGCATTTTTTCAGTTTTTCAATGAATCCAGGATACCTTTCTGCCGCTAGGCACAGGGGTATAACTCTTCTGGGGCCGATAAAAATGTG
>NZ_MVQX01000038.1 GCF_002067275.1 Methanomethylovorans sp. PtaU1.Bin093
CACCCATTGCAACGGCCTCATCCGGGTTGATGTTCTTGTATGGGTCCTTACCTGTCACCTTTTTGATAAGCTCAGTGACTGCCGGCATCCTTGTGGAGCCTCCTACAAGAAGCACTCTATCGATGTCCTTTGCTGTGAGCTTTGCATCCTTCATTGCCTGATTGACAGACACCAGGGTCTTATCAAGCAGATCAGCGGTCATCTTCTCGAACTGTGCCCTTGTAAGGTCGATATCAATATGCTTTGGCTGCCCATTGGCATCTGCAGTGATGAACGGCAGGTTGATGTTGGTGGAAGGTATGCCGGAAAGCTCGATCTTCGCCTTCTCAGCTGCATCCCTCAGACGCTGCAACGCTGCCCTGTCCTTGGATAGATCGATTCCTTCATTTTTCCTGAACTGTTCAACAAGATAGTCCACTATCCTCTGGTCAAAGTCATCACCGCCAAGATGAGTATCTCCGCTGGTCGAAAGTACCTCAAATACCCCTCCTCCAAGCTCCAGGATGGATACATCAAAGGTACCGCCTCCGAGGTCGTAGATAAGGATCTTGTGATCTTCAGCTTCTTTATCAAGACCATAGGCAAGGGCTGCCGCAGTAGGTTCATTGATGATCCTCATTACTTCCAGACCTGCAATGGCACCTGCGTCTTTAGTAGCCTGTCTCTGTGCATCATTGAAATAAGCGGGAACTGTGATGACAGCCTGTGTGATGGTCTCTCCCAGATATGCCTCGGCATCTTCCTTCATTTTACGCAGGATCATGGCAGATATTTCCTGCGGAGTATAATCCTTTCCGCTGAGGGTTACCTTATACCCGGCCTCCCCCATGTGCCTTTTTATGGAATAGACAGTATTATCTGCATTTGTGATCATCTGCCTCTTGGCAACCTGTCCCACAAGTTTCTCACCCTTCTTGGAAAAGCCTACTACAGAAGGTGTTGTCCTGCCTCCTTCTGCATTCGGGATGACGGTTGGCTCTCCACCTTCGATAACAGCCATACAGGAATTTGTAGTTCCAAGGTCAATACCCAATATCTTTGCCATATTATTACCTCTCAGGTCCTTATAAGATAGTTATGTTGTAATTATATTTTTATGACTTTGTTCGTATAGTCGTCACGTAAAAGATGCAGTTTTAGCTACGATCTTTATCCTTATCTGCTACTGATCCTTCCGGAAGTTTTGATACGGTCACTGCAGCAGGTCTGAGCACTCGGGAATGAAGATAGAATCCCGGTTTACACACATCTATAATGGTATTATCATCGTGATCAGGATGTTCCACATGCAGCATCGCCTCGTGTTCATGAGGATCGAATTCTGCACCTATGCACTCCATTTTTTGGAGGCCTTCCTTCTCCAGGATGGAAACGAACTGCTTGAAGACCATTTCCACACCCTTCACTACAGAGCCGACATCATCTGTGTTCTTGGCAGATTCCAAGGCACGCTCGAAGTTATCATAAACTTCAATAAGTTCAAGAAGAAGTTCTTCTGAAGCAAATTTGCGGAACTCTTCTTTCTCCCGTACAGTGCGTTTCCTGAAGTTATCGAACTCTGCGGTCAGACGTAAGAGCCTGTCCTTTAACTGTGCTATCTCTTCGTCCTTCATGCAAAGTTGCTCCTCCAAAGATGGCGCGCCATTTGTGACTGACACATCATCCATCACATCATTCTCACTGTACCTGGATGTCATTTCTTTAGTATTTCCCAAACCTTCATCCATCTTTACATTCCTCTTCAATCAGTGTAAGGTCATGTGTCTGCAATGCTTATGATTGTTTGAGGTTCTATAAATAGCTTGTGGTAATAGAAATATAGAAAAAGAGAAGTGCAGGATTCAGAGATATTGTCCGTGCATCTTATGCTTCACGGCCTTTATTATGAGCATGCTTGCGATCATACATATAGCCAAAGCTGATACCATTCTTTCCCAACCGATGCCCGCTATACCACCTTTGAAAGCGAAAGACAGACCTGTAAAAAAGGCTGTCACAGCGAAGGTCACAGCAAAAGCAGCTATACCCCCGCCTATAAGTGAACCTGCATGATCAGCACCCCTATCCTCAAAAAACACAGAGGCTGCAATGAATATGACAGCAAATATCAGCAACATCACCGCAAAAGGAAGAGGCGTGGACTTTGTACTGAGCATTGCCATAATTCCCATGGCAACACCTATCATGAACAGTGCCATGGAAGTGGATATTGCTATGGCCTGTGCGAATGGATTTTCAGATAATATTCCCATATTCATCCCTTGGATAGCCAAGATGTGAATGATAGTATTTATTGATTATTGAATAATTATACTATTGTTCTTTCCTGCTCGTTAGTAATATATCTGATAAAACAATTTGCATCCTTCATGAAGATATTACTTGCAGAATATGCAATGGGTACAGGCATGGGTGGCACTTTCCTTCTTGAAGGCAGATCAATGCTCAAAACCCTTGTCAGCAGTTTCGCAAGGCTTGGACATGAAGTCACATATCTGACCTCTGGTCCTCTATTACCTGAAGGAAATGCCATTATCGCAAATGAAGAGAATTTCAGGAAGATCATAGAAGAAGAAGCCAAAAAAAGCGATGCTGGACTTGTAATAGGACCAGATGAGATCCTGGCTGAACTTACTTCGTGTATAGAGGATAATACACTTAATCTCGGTTCCACACCTGAAGCAATTGATTTGTGTGCAGATAAAGTAAAGTGCACCAAAGAGCTTCTGCGGAACAATATAGCTGCTCCCCGCATCCTTGAAGACACACATGGCATTGAATGTGTTGTAAAACCCAGATTCGGATGTGCCTCTGAAGATACATATCTTACTACGAACACTGAAATACCCCCGGGGTCCATTGCAACAGAATTCATAAAGGGAGAACACCTGAGTGTGAGCCTTATAGCAGGAGAGAGAACATTACCATTATGCGTTAACAAGCAGCTGATAGAATTTATGGATATTAAGGACCCAGCCGGACTTCGTGTTGAATATAAAGGTAACACAGTGTTTTTTTCACCTCCGTACAAAGAAGAACTGTTCAGAACAGCTGTGGCAGCTTCAAGAATATTAGGATGCAGGGGCTACACAGGAGTTGACATAGTATATGACGGAACGCCTTACATAGTAGATGTCAATCCCAGACCGACCACTTCGATCTACGGAATATGTAAGGTGATGGATGTTGAAATAGCTGATCTGCTGCTAAAGAACAGACTGGGAGGATTGCCCGGGTCTGTGGGGATAGCCGCAGAATGTTCCTTTACCAAGGAGGATTTCAAATGAGATACCTTGGTATTGACATAGGAGGGGCAAATACAAAAATAGCCACATCTGATGGAACTATAGTAGAACTTCACTACCTGCCACTGTGGAAAGATACTACTCTTCCCCAAACACTAAAGGATATATCAAAAAGGCTCAAGCCCGATAAGGTTGGAGTGGTGATAACAGGCGAACTTGCCGATTGCTTTGAGGATAAATTGCATGGACTGAAATTTATAATGAAAGCAGTGGAAGATGCATTTGCATGTGATGTTGATTATATTGGCACTAACGGAGATATCCATAAGAACAATGATGACCTGAGAGAGCTTGCAGCTGCAAACTGGGCAGCATCTTCACGATTGATCGGTGAAGAGATAGGCGATTGCATCTTCGTGGACGTGGGAAGCACTACAAGTGATATAATCCCCATAGTAAATGCGAAACATGTGGCATCAACTACCGATTTTGAGAGGCTGCTTGCAAGTGAACTGGTCTATATGGGCGCATTGCGTACCAATGTTGCTACCCTTATTGACAAGGTGGAAATGAAACTGGGAACTTGCAGGGTCTCCTCGGAACTCTTCACTACAACCGGTGATGTTTATTTGCTGCTCGGAGATATCATGCCGGAAACATATACCTGTACCACTGCAGATGGGGCTGGAAAAAGCAGGCTTGAGACCATGAGAAGACTCGCAAGGCTTGTGTGTGCGGACATGGAAGAGATATCAGAGGCTGACATAATGGATATCGCACATCAGGTTAAGGAAAAGCAGATCAATTTACTTGCTGAGGCGATATCCGTAGTATCTGTGAAACATGGTATACGCAGGATAGCTGCTGCAGGCATTGGGGAATTCATGATCATTGAAGCCGCGGAAAGACTTGGGATGGAATGCATTTCTGTGGCTGACAAGTGGGGAAAAGATATATCCAACGTATTTCCTGCCTATGCTGCTGCCTGGATGGTAGAGACAAAACCATAACTCCGGTAACAAGAGAACAATATGAGCATCATTGCAAGAAGTTGCACCGTCATTAAAGTGGGTGGAAGTCTTATGGAAACCGCTCCTGAAATGCTCATTCATTTGCAGAAGCATCTGGAGAGCAGAAGCACACCTGTCCCCACGGTGCTGGTAGTTCCCGGAGGCGGTGTTTTTGCAGATGCTGTAAGAGACATCCATAAAGATAAAGGCATTAGTGATGAAGCAGCTCACTGGATGGCTATCCTTGGAATGGAACAATATGCATATTACCTTGCCGACAAAAGTGGGATCAGTACCACAGACAATCTGGAAGAACTGGTTCCGGGAATTTCGATCCTCATGCCTTACAGACTACTACGGAAATGTGATCCTTTGCCATATTCCTGGGATGTGACATCTGACTGCATTGCTGCATGGGTGGCATCGATACTGGAAGCAAGAATGGTCAAAGTCACTGATGTGGACGGGGTGCGTATGAACGGAAAGACCGTGACAGTCGTGGGTGCGGCAGAACTGCAAAAAATGGGTGAAAGCTGCGTGGACAGGATGCTGCCGGAATTGCTTATAAAGGATGGAAGAGATTGCATGGTCGTCAATGGTAAATACCCTGAAAGAGTGCTTGCCGCTCTTGAGCAGAAAGCTGTAAGAGGCACTCTTATCAAGGGGAATATTTAAATTGTATACTGATTATGTACACAAATCATCTCTGATGAACTTAGTGTATTATCTTTATTATAAATACTGGAAGGAGAAATCGAATGGTAAACAAGGTCACAAACTGTACTTCATGCGGTGTTAACTTAGAGGAACGTGGTTTTGCCCGGTTCCCATGCCCCGTCTGCGGTGCAGAGATAGGAAGATGCATGAGCTGCAGGCAGCAGAGCAACCCTTACACCTGCCCAAAATGCGGTTTTGTAGGTCCATGAGGTGTAACAATGGGTGATGTAGCAGCAACTATTAGGGTAATGCCGGAAAGTGTGGAAACCGATCTCAACGAGCTTAAGAGCAAACTTGAAGCCGTGATCCCCGAAGGAGCAAAGTTCTTTGGTTCGAGGATCGAACCCGTTGCTTTTGGTCTGAAGGCCCTTGTCATGGTCATAATGGTAGGAGACATCGAAGGCGGCACAGAACAGGTAGAATCTGCCTTTGCTGCTGTTCCTGGTGTCGAAAGCGTACAGGTTACAGAAGTGGGCAGACCAGTCTAAGACCCTCTTTTTTTATTTTTTTTGCATTTCGGGCTCGTAGATCAGGGGAAGATCGTTACGTTCGCAACGTAAAGGCCGCGGGTTCGAATCCCGCCGAGTCCATAGAAGCGGTTTAGATAGTCCCAGGATGTTACGGTTTTTTACTCCCTTTCTTTCACAATAGTCTTCTCTCTAATCATTAGCCAATTAAGTTCCAAGTACCGCCACCCGATCCACCCATGAAATGGTATCTTTTTTATAGTGCTCAATTTTCTGTCATTTAACAGTTCATTAGAAAGCAAATATTAATATATTTTAATTAATATAGTGGAATTTGCTAACATTTTGGTGGCTTAACATATCCCCCTTGAATACACACTCCGACTCCTGTTAGGCCACTGAAATGCTATTCAATGGAATGGACAAAAAAACGGAGGTGAGATAAATGGTAGTAAAAGAGCAGAAGAAGGTAGGATCCAAGAAGCCGGAACAGGCAGAGCCGCTTTACCACACATACCCATCTAGTGGTTCATCAAAGAGAAAGTAAATGTGTATAGCTAGGATCTGAACACGGTTACTAAGTGGGAGGGAAAAACACCTTCCCACAATGAACTCATTTTTCAGGAACGGATAGAACATGGAGGTGAATTTAATGGCACTGAAAGAGCAAAAGAAAGCTGAATTGAAGAAAACTGAGAAGGGAGAAGCTGGACGCAGCATATGTTCATGTTCTTGCGGACAAAAGAAAAAGTAATTATGCCAAAATAAGTCAGAGCGTATTTACTTTGCGTGAGAGAACATGCTTACACTTCTTTTTTGATAAGGCACCTCAGTTCAATAAGCTGATGTGAAAAACGGATGATATGTTTATAATTTCTAATATAGTTAAACACTCATGGTTTGTAACTTATGCATGTAAAGAATCGTATTTAATAGATAGCGATGGCAAACTATGAGTTTCAAACAAATGGTTCACAACTATAATTGATGTGCAAATAGCCAAATCTGTCATTTGTATACTGGATATACACTTCTATTGATACCTGTCTGACCGCCATCCAACAATGTATATACGCAGGCAGGAATAATACATGCATGATAGCCAAGACAAAAAAGGCATTTTTTTAAGGATGTTTTTGAATACAGGAGATGAACACTGTGCAAATTAAAAGATCTATTATCCTGGGTTTGGTCATTATTGCGATGTTCTGTGCAGGTTGCAGTGAAAAGGACACTGGGAATATTACTCCAGGAGCGGAAGAAGTTGTTTCTGAAGGACCACTTAACTCGACCGAATGGAATAATAAAGGTGTTGACCTTTTTGTTGCAGGCAGAGCTGAAGAAGCACTGGGAGCATATGATAAAGCCACGGAAATTGATCCACAGAACGTATATGCATGGTATAACAAAGGCATTGCATATTCTTATCTGGGCCGATATGAAGAAGCATTACAAGCATACAATAGAACCACAGAGATCGATCCCGAAGATGCAAATGCATGGCATACCAAGGCTGGGGCCCTTAATGATCTGGGTAGATACGAAGAAGCCATCGAAGCACTGGATAAAGCTATAGAACTTGATCCTCAGTTTGCATATGCGTGGTATAACAAAGGCACCATGCTTGATAAGCTTGGCAGGACCGATGAAGCACAAGTATGTTATGATAAAGCTAAGGAATTGGGATATAGTGCATAATATCCCTTATTCCATCTTTGCATTGTTAACTAACTCGACTGCTCTGTTCATATGATAGATAGCGGAATTTGAATAAGATAACCACTTTTCAGTATTTTGGGGATCATCAATGCCAGCTTTAAGGTCGTTTGCGATTAGTATTGTGTATTGTCCCACATAGTTCAGGTCAGTAAGACAGAGCACCCATTCTGACTGTGCTTCTTGGAACATGGGAGATACAGAATATCTGCTGTTATCCTCCAGTGCTTTGTGAGTATCGTCTATAATTTGTTGTCCGATCATGGATAAAGAATTATGATCGGCCTTGTTCATAGCCAAGGATATCTCATCAAGATCATTGTCCAGCAGCCTTGAATAATGAGCAACACTGCCGATCCACGCATGGTCGGCATTCCAGACTCCAACAACGTGAGCCACACCGTTCCACCCAAGTCCCACTACATCAAATCCGGAATTGTTCTGGAGAAGGAAATTGTTACCTTCGGTATTATATATTGCCAACTCGGTAGACCCATCCAGGTCCCAATCTCCTGTTATCGGCTCAGTGCCTTCCCAGCCGAATCCCACAATATCTGCCGAACCATTAATGGCATTCCATAGAGCCCAGGTACCTTTGTTATCATACACACCCACTTCATCTTTACCATCGCCATTCCAATCCCCGACCACAGGAGTAACATCAGGCCACCCTAACCCAATGACATCAACTCCCGGATCATTCGGGATATGGAAATTATTACCTTGAGTGTTGTAGATGCCAAGATTAGTTACTCCATCACCATCCCAATCTCCTGTTATCGGTTCAGTGCCTGCCCAGCCGAACCCCACAATGTCTGCAGAACCAGTACTGGTGTTCCACAGAGCCCAGGTACCTTCGTTGTCGTATACTCCCACCTCCTCAGCACCATCGCCATTCCAGTCACCTGTAACTGGCGTAGCGCCCGGCCACCCGAGGCCTATGAGATCAAAGCCTGGATCAGCCTGGACCAGGAAATTATTTCCAGCAGCGTTGTAGATGCCCAGCTCAGTAACCCCATCAGCATCCCAATCACCTGTTATCGGTTCAGTGCCTGCCCAGCCGAACCCCACAATGTCTGCCGAACCATTAATGGTATTCCACAGGGCCCATGTACCTTCACTACCATATACGCCTATGGATTCAGCTGAAACTATGCCGGGAGTCATCATCAAGAAGCACAATAGCATCCCAAAATAAATTATCCTGCTTAACTGGATTTGCATTTACATCACCCATTACACGAACAACAGCAGATCAGAGTCTGCTTATTCACCGCTCTTACTCCTGACTTCCATCAATAAAAATATCAAAGCCTGGGAACTGTCCCCGGAAACTTCAATACTTCCATGAAATGCTTAATTAAGCATGGAACACAGTCTCTATATAAATACATCGAAAATATCTGAATTAGCGGCTTTGTAGAGATCCTTCAGCTGTTTCCTATTTAAAGACACTATCTAATTCTTTAACCACATCCTCTATGTAAGAAGGGATAGTTCTTATCCAAAAAAGGAACTCTTTCTCATCCGACCAAATTTCTGCCGGACCATAGTCCTCGCGCTCCCCATACATCTTCAAGTAAACCCTCTCGGCTAATTGCGGATATTTACCTAAAATCGAACGCATAGAATCTGACTCGATAATAACATTCAAATCATTACTCAAACTGACAATATTTTTAACAATTTTTCTTCGATCTTCTATGGTCAGACTGATATTCTTTCCGAATCTCTGCGCCACATCATCTTCTGCTTTTATCATCAGACAAATAAGATTGATAGCACCAAGTCCTTCTCGGTACCTGTCAATTAACTGTCTTTCTTTCCATTGAGAAAGTGAATGTACTACTCCAGAGACATCAACTATTACTTCCTTAAGAGTATCGTATGCTTCTTTAATTTTTATATCCATCATTCTGCTTCCTCCTCTCCTACTACAACTATTGTTATGAGATACAAGATTTAACTCCATATCTATTGAAAATGTGCTGAGCAGTAAAATCCACTTAAGCTGGCATACCAGCATTGATTTAAACTATGCTTAGGACTTAACATTATGCGACAGATCATACTTGCTTCTGCATCTCCTCGCAGAAAAGAATTGCTCAGGCAATTGATGGGTGACAACTTTAAAGTCGTAGAGAGCCCTTATCATGAAAAGCTGCAGCAGGGGATGAACCCTCTTGAATTTGTCATACATAATTCCAGAGAAAAGGCAAAAGAAGTAGCTTCAGTGACAGATCATGGGATAGTGATCGGAGCTGATACTGTAGTACTCTGCAATGGGGAAATACTTGGGAAACCGCATACTGAAGATAAAGCCCGGGAAACGCTCAAACTGATCAGCGGTAAAAAAGTGCATGTGGTCACTGGTTTAACGGTAATTGATATAGATGCTGACCGTCAGACCAGTGTTTCGGAAACTACGGATATTACGATCAAAAAAATGTCTGATGCTGAGATCGAAGCTTATGTAAGGACCGCAGAACCCATTGACAAGGCAGGAGCCTTTGCAATACAGGGGAAGGGAGCTATAATTGTAGAAAGGATAGAAGGCGACTACTTCAATGTTGTAGGATTGCCTTTGTTCAAACTGAACAAAGTACTTCTTGAGTCTGGGATAGATATACTGGACATGGAATGAACGAATTAGAACATAAAGCTTAAAAGGGATAAAGGATTGTCAAAAGTATATGGAAAAAACACAGGAACCCCTTTTTACCTCTAAGGTCATTGGAGTCTTGATCGCTGGATTTGCTATATGTGCCTTTCTGTTCTATGAGATGATGAAGTTTGCAGATGCAGGAAATCTGATACTTGTCATACTTACGTCTATTGCGATCTCTATAGTAGCCATTGTTATTCTAAAGTTCATAAAGCACCAGCAGATAAAAAGGATATGACAGAGCTGCAGGTATTAACGCAGCTTCTTTTTAGATTCCTCTACCTCATCAACGATGCCAGGATATTCCTTGAACATAGATAATATGTCAAGAGCAGCAACCAGGTCCACCACACCCACAGCACCTATTACACTCCCCGCTGAAGTACGTATGGGCGCCACAACAACTGCTTTTCCTTTGTAAGGCCCTTCTGTGGGCACTACGTGAATGATCTTGTTGGTCCTTAGAACGTCCTCCAATACAGGCCCCGTATAATCCCTATCCACTATTTCACCTCTTTCCATACGGATCCCACGATTGTTGAGGCTTCTAATGGTAACCGGTATGCCAAGCAAAGCATGTATGGCCTCTGCTATGGGTTGGAGATCATCAGCTGTCGAATCTTCACATATCTGCAGGCAGGATGTACCATCCGGGTTTATTTTGCAGTTCATCTCAATTCTCCTTACGTTATTCAATTTGTAAAAACCTATTGTTCATCAAGCTCCATGATGTACTCATGTGCGGACACCGCAGCCACTGCACCATCTGCAACTGCAGTGACCACCTGCCAGATAGAGGTGTCCCTGCAGTCGCCAGCTGCATAGATACCTGGTATAGAGGTTTCCAGTTTTTCATTTGTCAATATGAAACCTGAACTATTCTTTTTTACGTCTATGAACTCTGTACCGGGACGAATGCCAATATAGACAAAAACACCGTCTACTTGCAGCGTATATACGTCTCTGGTCTTGAGGTTCCGTAGAATTACGTTCTCAACACCTGTCTTTCCCTGTATCTCTTCAGGAACAGTGTCCCACACGATCTCAATATTAGGCTTTCTGGATACTCTTTCCTGTAGTATTCTGGATGCGCGCAGCTTGTCCCTTCTGTGTATAATGTATACTTTTTTCACCACATTGGAAAGGATAAGTGCATCAGTAAGTGCAGACTCTCCACCTCCGACCACAATAACGGTCTTTCCTTTGTAGAACGGTGCATCACATGTAGCACAATATGAAACACCTTTACCCATAAACTCCTTCTCACCAGGGATGCCCAGTTTCTTTGGGTTGGCACCTGTAGCAATGATAACAGTTTTTGATTCAAGGGTACCACTATCTGTCACTACCACCTTCTTGCCATCCTCAGAGATGATCGAAGATACCTCTGCGGACTCGATCTTTACTCCTACGGTCTCTGCATGTTCTTTGAACCGCTGCATGAGTTCAGGTCCGGAGATGGCTGTGAAGCCAGTATAGTTCTCTACCATATCCGTTGCTGCTATCTGCCCGGGCAGTACGTTCTTCTCAAGCACCACAGTGTCCATACCGTATCTGACCGCATATATTCCTGCGGTAAGCCCGGCAGGTCCTCCCCCTATTATGATCAGGTCATACATGTCAATAACCCGATCTTCAATTAAACTGGTTTTTCCAGGGTCTTACTGGCCTGATTTTTGTCGGGCACTCCCACAAAAACGATCTTATCATCGATTATGGTCGTGGGAACAGAAACTATGGAAAACTCCGCTACAAGCTTTTCGCCTTCCGGAGAGTCATAATCTACCTCTGCATATTCGAAATCGAATTTTTCTTTGAGCTCTCTCCAGAGTTTCTTTGCTGTCGGACAAAAATGACACCATTGGGCAGTAACCAGTGTGACTTTAACCATTATTCACCACTCCATATTATTTATAGCGTAATCTATTATCTTATCCCTATATGAAATTAGTGTTCAGCATAGAGCCAATACATATCACTTACCATAACATATTAATCAGAACATATTAATAGTAATATGAAAAATTGATATACGGTGTGATATATGGGACGCTATTCAATAAAACAATTTGTGGAGAACACAGGACAGAGAGACCTCGGACAAGGTAAGTTCGAACTGGAACGCGATCGCCTGCTTGAAGTGAATCTCGATGGCAGAGTGTGGATAAAGAAAGGTACTATGGTTGCCTACAATGGGGACATCAGGTTCACAAGGGAAGGTGTTCTGGAACACGGCCTTGGAAAACTTGTGAAGAAAGCTGTTACAGGAGAGGGACTAAGCCTTACAAAAGCAGAAGGGAAAGGCAAGCTCTACCTGGCAGATACCGGAAAAAAAGTTACCATACTGGAACTGGATGGGCAATCCATTTATGTTAATGGGAACGACCTGCTGGCTTTTGAGGAAACCGTCCAGTGGGACATCAAAATGATGAAAAGGATAGCAGGGTTCATGTCAGGCGGCCTTTTCAATGTGCTGCTTGAAGGGAAAGGCATGGTTGCCATCACCACGCATTACGATCCGCTCACACTGCAGGTCACAAAAGACAGACCTGTATTCACAGACCCTAACGCCACTGTTGCATGGTCAGGTAATCTGCAACCCGACCTGCGCACAGACATATCCCTGAAGACATTGGTTGGCAGGTCAAGCGGAGAAAGCCTCCAGATGGCCTTTACAGGCGAAGGTTTTGTGGTGATACAACCTTACGAGGAGGTCTACTTAGCCACTGTTCAGACGTGAGATCAACCTTTGGTGATACAATCGTAGTCAATATCAGCTCTGATCATTTCCGGGATGTGACCCCACATCCCTATATATTCTCCCTGTATCACTGCCGCTCCTTTTATACCAGCAACATGTTTCACAGCATCAAAGGCCTTTTCAACGGCATCTTTTCCTACGCATGTTGCATTCCCCAGTGCTGTGGCTGCAGCATCGGCCAGCGAAACATCATCCGAGAAAACTATAGCGGCATCTGCCATCCCGAAACTAATGGATGGACCCACAGTGCCTGAAGATGTACAGATCCCTGTGATATGGTCATGCACTGTTACCCTGAAACCCAGATCCTTCACAGGAGAAGTGCCTGCATAGACACCTATGATAACAGGCCTGTCGTTGATGAGTGCGATATCCCCTCCATTATCAACAATGGCAAAAGTAGCTCCTGCATCCACCATAGATTCCACTGCCATTGCTGCGATCGTACCTGCAACAGCGCTCATGGGACCGATGCCCATGGAGTTCCCTGCAACTATCATTCTTTTCACTACTTCCGGTGCATTTTCAGGGCAATCATATGGCTCCAGGGTTGACCTGAAAAATGGGTCAAAGGCAATGAACCTCTCCAGAACCTTACGATTGTGACGGATCGATTCTTTTGCCTTTGATATATGTGACTCCTTGTCTGCTACAATAGTAACTATCGTTTCTTTAAGCTGGAAATGTTCTCTCATTTCTGACCTTTAAGATGATCTTTTCCTTAAAATTCATACATCCAGGGAAAGCGCATCATGTGGACACATTTCTATACATGTGCCGCACTGGATACATTTTGTATTGTCCACTTTCAGATTCCATTCCATATCCATGGAAAATACCTTTGTCGGGCATACTGAGATACAGGCACCGCACTCCACACATTCTTCCTCGTCCCAGTTAATGGGTGTGTCAAGTTTAAGTACTTCAGCTCCTCTTGAGACCAGGGCATTCTTGATCATTCTGTATTCAGTATCCTTTATATCGGCAATGATCTCGCCTGCTGCTGAATCGAAATGTGCCTGTGCGATGTTAAGAGGAATGCCTGTCTCCAGTATAGCCTCAGCCAATATCGGTCTGGTAACAATGTCCTGATCTATGATGATCCTTATTTTCATTTCAGTTCCTCCTGGCAAAAAGCATACTGATATCATCGCTGGTAATTATGCCTATGACATGATTTTGCTCATCCACCACAGGCATTGCCGATACTCTATGCTGCTCAAGCCTTCTGGCTGCAATGGTCACCTGCTCGCTATCCATAGCAGTGATGACCTTTTTGGTCATGATATTCTCCACAAGGTCGAATGTGTTCTGCGCAACAGCTTTTGAAATATCCCATGCCGTCACTATGCCCACCAGAGTGTTGTTCTCTGTAACTACAGGCAAATGGTTGAAAGAAGCATCCATGACCTTTTTGGCAGCTTCATACACACTGGCGTTTTTATGGATAGTGATCACATTCTTGCTCATAATGTCTTTTACCATGGGTGTTCCCCTTGTTTGCTTCATTGGTCTGGAAACAGTATCCGAAGGCAATTTCTCTGCAGGTTGTGATAGGAAGAACTCTCCATGAGCGATCCAGTCTTTAAGGAGACCGGCTATCTGTCTGGAACGCTTGAAACTTGAAAGTGAAGAAGTTACAACCTCACGTCCTTTGATATCAATAGAACCAGACCTCAGCTCTTCATATGTTACCTGTCTGACAACCGGCCTGTCACGGCTGGGTATCCCGTAATCTATAACCTTGGTAATTATGTCAGCATCAGAGACTGCAGTGGCCAGCGCAACTTTTTCATCAAGCACAGGTATAGGGATCCCCATTCCCACATACAGAGATACGCCATATCCTGTGAAAGTGGAGGCGCGTATGAATTCCGTGTCCATTTCCTTAAGATCGCCCTGGACCATCAGTGTACCAAAACCGCTCTTCGAGGAATGCTGAGTACCCTGGCCCACTATATATCCCTGTGCTCCTCCGAGGAAAATACGCGTGCCTGTACCAATGGTCCTGTATTCCGGGTCATTGGAAAGAGGTGATAATACTCCTGCACCTGAATATGTCACATTGCCGAAATTGGGCATCAGTGAGCCCATATAGGTGTACAGTTTCTGGGAAGTACTGTTAGTAGCTGCGTTATATTTTTGATATGCGTTACGAGGATTGAGCATAATTGCCTGGTTCAGGTCATTGATGTCGATCGTCGTATCAAGGATCTTCCTGGGATAACAATCCGTCCCCGGAGAAATAGCATGTACATCGATCGCATTGCCTCTGATAAGGTCTTCTATTACATGAGCCCCACCGTATTCCATTCCAAGTGTCTCTGACACCTGTGTGGCTCCAATATAGGCATCCACTGCCGCTACACCAGTATATGCTTCAACATCATTGAGCCATATTTTCTGCATTTTTATAGGAGGTTCCGAATGACCAAAGTTAAGAAAAACACCGGAGGAACACATGGCACCAAAAGTACCTGTCGTTACTATATCTACTTCCTTAGCGGCTCCTTCTGCGCCAAGCTCTGCCACGATCCCGACCATTTCTTCAGCAGTCACTACACTGACGCTTCCATCTTTGATCCTGTCATTGATCTCACTGATAGATTTGTTGACCATGATACCTACCTTTGCAATTCGAACATAATTAGTTAGAACAACTATATATTACATACGGTAATTAAAATTAACAGATATTATGCATTAATATGCATTAACTTCCATTGACATATCAACTTCATTGATCGTTTTCCACATTATGGACAGGGAATGAATATCATCATCCATGCTCCTCTCTACAATGGATAAACCTTATCCTCTATACATAATATTCTTCCTGGCAGCACTGCTAAAGCGATCAAAGATAACACGTTTCTTGAGTTCCGGCATGTCTTCTGCAAAATATAGTTGAAAAGGGATTTGAATTGCTGCATAAGATTATTAAAGGTAGTGTGCCTCTACCTCATACAATTCCAGGTGATATGAGTGATAAGGGTCTTAGCAACCGGGACTTTTGACCTGTTACATCCAGGGCATCTGACATACCTGAAAGAATGCAAGGCATTGGGAGATGAGCTATATGTTATCGTTGCAAGGGATTCCATGATCAGACATAAGCCTAAACCAGTGATACCTGAAGATCAGAGGGTAGAGATGATCAATGCCCTCAAGATGGTAGATAAAGCGATCCTTGGAAGTGAAGAAGATATTTTTGCGCCTATAATGGAAATAAAACCTGATATCATTGCTTTGGGTTATGATCAGCACTTTGATGAGAACGAACTTAAGAGCGAGCTGCACAAAAGAGGGTCCTGTGCCCGTGTTGCAAGAATAGGAAAAGCAGAACAGTGTGCTCTGTGCAGCAGCGCAAAGATCGTTAAGAAAATATTGGAAAAATGTGGCTGAGGATCAGCCAAGAATATCATCGATCCGCTCCAGCCCTTCGTGGATGCGTTGCTGGGACGTGGCATAGGAGAGTCTTATAAAATTGTTCCCGCTGTTCCCGAAAGATGAACCCTGGGTCACTGATACATGTGCCTCGTTGAGAAGCTGGTCCGTCACCTGGTCACCATCTCCGAATTCGCTCACATCTGCGAACACATAAAAGGCACCCTCTGGTTTATGGCATCGAAGACCAATCGAATTCAAACCTTCCACAAGGATATCCCTTCTTACATGGAACTCCTTTACCATATCGTATACAGGCTTCTGGGGTCCCTCCAATGCAGCTACCCCTCCAAACTGGACAAAAGTGGTGGCACCACTTACGGAATTTGACTGTATCTTAAGAAGGCCTTTAAAAATATCCGGTGCAGCAGATACATACCCAAGCCTCCAGCCGGTCATGGCGTAAGCTTTGGAAAATCCATTAACGGTAATGGTCCGGTCCTGCATCCCATCCATAGAACCGATGCTTATATGGTCTTTTTCATAGATTATCTTTTCATAGATCTCATCGGAAAGCACAAGCAGGTCGTGATCAATAGCGTGATCTGCAATAGATCTCAGGGTCTTTTTATCGTATACTCCGCCTGTGGGATTACAGGGACTGTTTACTACGATCAGCCTTGTCTTATCAGTGATGTATTCACCAATATCGTATGGTTCAAAACCGTTCTCCGGGTCAGTGGGCACCCATACCGGTTCTGCTCCTGCGAAATGGATACATGCTTCATAGGAGACCCAGGCAGGATCAAAAAGGATGGCTTCCTCTCCATCGCCAAGCACTGACAGCATTATAGAGAATATGGCCTGTTTTGCTCCCGGGGTAACGAGCACACTCGATGCTTTTGTTTCCAGGCCATTCTCAACTCTGAGCTTCTCGGCTATGGCTTCCCTCAGTTCAGGGATACCGGGTGCAGGAGTGTAATGTGTTTCCCCCCTGTACATAGCATCGGCGGCAGCATCACATATATGTTTAGGAGTATCGAAATCAGGTTCTCCTAGATTAAAATTAATGACATCTATTCCCTGTTTCAGCATCTCACTGGCCCTGTTGGCAGCTTTGATAGTAGCAGATTCCTGCATCCTTGCAAGTCTTGTGGAAACCATAGGCAGCCCTCGGATAATTATGTTTTTCAAAGGCGTCTTACTAATTTGACTGCTGCCTCTACTGCACGCTTAGCATAGTCCACACGTTCATGGGCCTCAAGTCTTGACATGCCAGGACCCGCAATCCCAAGAGTGACAGGTTTTTCATATTCCAGGGAAAGATCAGTGATCTTCCTCGCAGCATGCTGGACAACTATCTCATCGTGCTTGGTAGCTCCTTCTATGACAGAACCAATGGTAACGATGGCATCTATGTCTTCCCTCTTACAAAGCTTCTTTATGGCAAGCGGCATATCGTACACACCGGGAACCAGTATTTTTTCCTTGACAGTGGCTCCCAGGAACTTAGCATGTTCTTCACCCAGCAGTTCCATCTGATAGGTAAGGTCCCTGTTGAATTCTGCAATGACAAATCCAAGATTTATGGTCATGTGATATTCACCTTTACTTGTGTTTTAACAATTCATATATGTTGAAATTATTTTTTTTTACATGCGTGCAGGCCCGACATCTTCAAAACCCTGCCTTTGACCAGTTCCTGCTTCCCTGATCAGGGATTCAGGTCTGAACAGCAGCTTAACCGCATTGACCGCATGTTCCCTTGACCGCTGCTCCATAAGAAAGGCAAGTTCTCTTTCATCCTTTGCCTCGTCCTCGTGAACGAACACCTCGATGATGTGAGTGTTGGTCATGAGCTGCGCCTGTATAAGGCCCATAGAGGCCTGGTTAGCACACATCCTGTCCTTTTCCATTTTTCCCGGCATACCCAGGGCAATGACCAGATCACATGGCTCTTTGCTGTCCTCTATAAGCCTTTTGGCTGCCACAGGCAGATCTTTGATACCCGGCACGGTAACTCTTTTGATCTTTACTGAGACGTGCCTCTTCACCTCATCAATAGCTGCACCTCCCATATCAAAACGTGCAAAAGTGGTATCAACGATGCCTATTGTAGCCATGAGGATCACTTTTTAGAGCGTGTCCAGTACGTCGCTTGCGGCCTCGATACCTGGTCCTACACTGGAAACAACATCACGCTTCTTGAGCACTATCTCAAGCTCGGCGACTGTAAGCAGGATATCTTTTGGCTGGACATTGCCCATATTGCCTATCCTGAAGATCTTGCCGCTGAGTCTGTCCTGACCGCCTGCGATCACAATGCCCCTTGCCTGCATATCCTTTTTGATATCATTACCAGTGACACCTTCAGGTGCCTTCATTGCACTGACAGTATTAGAATAATGACTGTATTCATTGAGGTCTGGCAACATCTCGATCCCCATTGCCTCCATAGCAGCCCTTACGGCAGCAGCTTCAGTACAGTGACGTTTTATTCTGGCTTCCATGCCTTCTTCTTTTATTATATGCAATGCTTCCTGCAGCGCATAGAAAAGAGGTATGGCAGGAGTATACGGAGTTTCCCTCAGGGCTTTCTCGCTGCTTTTCTTGTAAGCTTTCAGGTCCAGATAATAAGGCATGCGCTCCATGTCATCCATGGCTTCGAATGCTTTCTTGCTCACAGATACAACGGATAGTCCGGGAGGTGTGGCCAGGCATTTCTGTGATCCGACCAAAGCGATATCCACATTCCATTCATCGACCTTGACAAGATCACCGCCCAGAGAGGTGACACCATCCATGATAAAGAGTGCACCGTATTTTTTTGCGAGTTTTCCGACCTCTTTTGCAGGGTTAAGGATACCTGTAGACGTTTCATTGTGAACCAGTGTGACTGCCTTTGCTCCCTCTTCCAGCTTCTCTTCCAACTGTCCGAGATCTACGGAACCACCCCACTCATATGCAAGAGGCTCTACCTTTCCATACCTCTTTGCAATATTCTTGAACCTTTCACCGAACTTACCATTTTCGAGAGCTATGATACGGTCGTTAGGGTTTGTAATGCATCCCACAGCAGCTTCCATAGCTGCAGTGCCTGATCCGCTCAGAACAAAAATATCGTTCCTGGTGTTGAAAACTTCGGCGAGTATCTGCCTGCAGTCGTCATATATGTCTGAGAACGCATTACTCCTGTGATTGATCATAGGTTTTGACATCGCTCTAAGTACCCGTGGTGCAACGGGCACAGGCCCCGGCATCATAAGCAAAGTATCTTCTAAATTCATATATATCGCCTGAAATCTTGGATAAAAGGATCGTGCTGTAAGATATCCTTTTCTATTTATTGAAGACTTGACCTGTTTAATGTAGACCTTATATATAATGAATGCGGACATCTTCATCCGCGCAATAATTTCATCAGATCATGTTTTGTAACAACACCTGCAATCTGCCCGCTTTCCAGAACGATCACAGCTGGTGTAGTTTCAAGAAGATGGGAAACCAATTTGACATGGGTCCCGGGTGAGACAACGGGAAAAGTATCGCCCATGAGATCGCGTATCTTCATCTTTGAGACTTCAAGGGCTTTTTTCTCTGCCATGGAACGAACAATGGTCTCCTCTGAGATACTCCCGATAGGTACTCCGTTCTCCACTACGGGGATCTGCGAGATGTCATTCTCTTCCATGATCTTAACGGCAGCATCCACCGGCTCTTCAGCACTGATGGAGATAACATTAGTGTTCATAAGGTTCCTTGCCACCACATGGCTTTCTTTCTCACTCTTATCGAATGCGTCAAAAATACGTTTAAGGGTAGAAAGACGTGGATCAACATCACCTGCTTCGATCCGGGCTATGAGTGGCTGGCTGACACCTGCCCGTTTCGCCAGTTCACTCTGAGTAAGCCCGAGTTCGTTCCTTTTCTGCCGGATACTTTCTGGAGTGGGAAGGTGCATGATTATTACTCATAGTAATTATGCTATTTATATGTGACCATATCCGGCAAAAAAGAAAAAAGAAAAAGATTACTGATCAAATTCAGTGACCTGACCATTTTCGTCTATCATGGTCATTTTACCATCTTTCATGGTCATTTCGCTCTGAACAGTACCATTCGCATAGTAGCTCTTCCAGCTGAATGTTTCGCTATCTTCTGAGAACACGTATTCAACTCTGGCAACCTCATCAGCAGGATTGCTGGAAGTGTATTCCATCACACACATTTGTATGCCATCGACCTCTCTTGTGCCGGTATAGACCATGGAAACTTCCTCTCCTGTTGTCGGATTAGATGTTTTCCATGAAGTGCCCACAGGACACCAGCCTTCTTCATCCCCTGTTGTTACCTGCACTTTTTGTCCGTCTTCGGTCTCATAAGTGGTGGTATCCTTATCGCCACATCCTGAAGCGGCCACAGCTATCAACAATATTGCACGATCAGCCATTTTATGTTCATATTGATCCCCAAGTGAGTCTCAGCTAATAAGATTTAAATTTATCGATAGAGTTCTACGCAGCATTTCCATTTTACGCGTACCACATCATCAGTCCGGCAACATACAGGCCATACAGCACTACCATGAAGGCACCCTCCCAGCGTTCAAGGCGTTTTTTTGTCACACCGAACATGAGCAGCAAGAATATGAACACCAACATGGCCGGAAAATCATAACTTGTAGACTGTCCCAGGATCTCCAGGCTGGCGATCTGAGCACACACGCCCAGTATCAGAGTGATATCCATGGTATTGGCTCCGATTATATTGCCGATGGAAAGGTCCTGATGTCCCTTCATGGTTGAAGAGATAGCGGTTATGAACTCCGGCAAAGATGTACCAAAAGCCACCAGGGTCAGACTGATGATCATTTCAGGAATTCCCACTATGCGTGCAAGTTCGATTCCCGAATTCACCATGATCCTGCTTCCGATCACAACCAGGATAGCCCCTATGAGGAAATACACAATATCCCTGCGCATCTCATTTAATGGTACCCTTTCCACTTTTTCAGGTCCATCGAAAATGGCACGCTGCAACTTGTAGTTGTAATAAAGGAACCCAACAAATATTATCAGCAATATGATACCATCTGTCTTTGAGATGTGCTGGTCCAGGCTGACCACAATAAGGGTTATACCTGCAAGTGCCATGAAAAAGCCTTTACGTATAAAACTTTCAACGTCTACTGAAGCGGCCTTCACCGCAAGGACAGATCCCAGGATCAGGCCAATGTTACATGTCACCGAACCAACCGCATTTCCCACCGTCATGTCAGTATGACCAAGCAGCGCTGCAGTTGCAGAAACAGCAAACTCTGGCGATGTTGTGGCAAAACTTACAATAGTAGCGCCAACTATCACTTTAGGTATCCCGCTTTTTTCTGAGATCGAAACGGCCGATTCCACGAACCAGTCAGCTCCTTTGGTTATCATCAACAAGCTGATTATGAAGAGTAATACTGTAATAGCGATCATGTTGAACATGATATAGACACATTGGATTTAAAATGAAGGGTGAAAGGGCGACTGAGCTCAAAGTTGTAGAGCATATCGACAGACTTAATGTTCAAGCCCAAGAGATGTTACGGCAACAACAATAACTATGCCAAGACCCACCATACGGGCAGAGTGCTTGATCAGACTTTGTTTTGCAAGTTTTCCGGAGTACATCCCAAGGATGGAAAGCACAGCAATGCTCAGGATAATGGATATTGTCAGCATGTGCTCATCTAATAGTAAAAACGGCATGATAGGAACCATTGATCCCAGGAAACTGGCACCTCCGTGGAAAATGGAATCACTCCATATCTTCTGTTTCGTCTGCTTTTCAATAGTTGTACATGCCAGACTTCGAAGCAGGGGCTTTTCAAGCTCTGCAAGTTTTCCATATTCAACAGCACTTTCGGCAAGGTATGATCCCACACCATTAGTAAGAGCAAGCGCCACAGCCCCTCCGAAAGCAGCATTGATTATTATAGAAGGATCATCGGCAACGTGAGATGTCCCTATAACCACACCCAGTACCGCCAGTATCCCATCGATACTGCCCAGTATGATATATCTTCCATGTTCGATCTTAAGTTTCATTACTATCAGGTTCTGGCCAATGTTACAATAAACATTATCCTGAGCTGCCTTTTAATATAAAGAACTTTTTAGCCACATGTCACTTACCCAGACAACAGGCTTATTTCGGATGTAGCCGATTATAGGACAGCTTTAAGCAGGAAATATTAATGAAAGTCGATCCACAATGCTCATACTGTCTGCTTTCAAGGGTCCACTATGAATCAGAACTATCCACTGATAATGAAATACTTATAGACAGGATCATGCAGGAGTGTATCCAGGTACTTAATGATACGTATGCACCAGGCGTTCCGGCAGCATCAGTATCCACTTCGATGCATAGGAGGGCTTATGAGCTGCTCAATGACAGCGATCCTTACAGAGATATGAAAGACGTATGCAACAGGACAGCTGAAAAAGTGTTTCCCATTGCAAGGTCCATGGTCTATGACGGTGGTCCTTCGGACAATGAACTGTTCAGACGAGCAGTACTTGCAGCTGTGATCGGTAACTTCTTTGATTTCGGGGTAATGGGACTTGAAGTTCCCATCAGCTTGTTCGACGAGACCTTCAGGCAGCATTTTAGCAGAGGACTGGATATAGATGATACTCCCAAGATGCTTGATATGCTGGATAATGTAGTATATGTAGCAGACAATTGCGGCGAGATACTGCTTGATACCCTTGTCTTCGACATAATAAAAAAACTGGGGGGACATGTAACCCTTGTGGTGAGGGGAAATCCCATACTTACTGACGTTACAATGAAGGATGTGATAGAGCTGGGGATCGATGGAAAGGTCGACAGGGTCCTGACCACAGGTTCCGGTTCCATCGGAGTGGATATGGAACAAGCTCCACAAGAGCTTTTAGATGCTTTCAGGGATGCGTCTTTAATAATCAGCAAAGGAATGGCGAACTATGAAACT
>NZ_MVQX01000039.1 GCF_002067275.1 Methanomethylovorans sp. PtaU1.Bin093
ATGTGATCCCCACGTGATCCTGCATGCGCTGTTCGTCCGTGTCATAACGGTATTGTATGCAACTTCCCCGTTGTTCGAATACAGAATATAGCATGCATCATGACCGAGCTTGTACACATCATTGTAAAGGAATTTAATATCGTTACCACTGTATACTTTCATTCCATCGCCTGTCCCCCATTCCAGACGCATGTGGGATACCTCGACGTTATTTGAGTTCTGGAACAATATCAGATTATAATATCCTTGACCCTTGATTATCCCGGATTGTGCTTCGCTGTTCCCGTCGATAGTAAAACCCGTGATCACAATATTATCGGCTCCGGTTTCACCCCTTATTAATGGAACCTGTGATGCCCAACCGGCTTTTGCCACCAATTTGATCTCTGCTGTTGGGTCACCTGTCAGGACCGTATTTGCACCTATATTCAGGGTACTATCGATCCAGTATGTATTTGGGCCCCTTAGGTAGACAGTACCGCCCCCACGTCCATCAATATATGCCAAAGCCTTGTTTATTTCAATGTGATCATTTGTTCCGTCACAGTTGTAATTTCCGGTTCCATCTGTATCAACGTAGACAACCGGTGTTTTTAAGGAAACCGAACTTGCCGCAGAATCAAAAGTCTGATCCATTTGAATTTCAGCACTTGTAATATTCCAGTTATAATCTTCTGTATCATTTATATTAAACTCAATTATTTCAATTTGATTTTCGTCTTTCGTTGCATTAAAATCATAGTAGTGTTCAGTTTCATTTGTGTCAACAGACATAATAGAACCGTTTACATTGCATCCTGCAAGAGGAATTATGGTTAACAATAGAACAAGAGACCAGCTAATTACGTTTTTCATACTCATGGTTGTTCACCTTTAATTCAAAACTATCTGGTCATCGATATAACCGCTATGAACATAGCAAAATGTACATCTAACAACATTACTGATTTATATAAATCTAAAAAGTTATGTCGTCAGCAAAATAAAGCAGCTTATATAGGTAAAATTATATAAAAAGCAAAGGCTTAAGGCATGAACACAAACTTCTTGGTGCACGAAGTACCACAAGAATAACTCATATCCATATTGTGCGATCAGGAAAAGACTGTTGTAAGATTTGTTTTGTCCTCAACGGGATCATTTGAGGGGATCAGCTGGATATCCTGGGAGAAATATCATTTCGGTTGATGTGGAAAGGAATATCTAAAAATGATCTTTACATAATTTTGTTGTTAATTTGGAAGCAGAAAGAGGAGTACCATGTTATACAGGAAAATGCCAAAGAATGGAGATAAGCTTTCAATAATTGGTTTTGGTGCCATGCGTCTTCCGACCAAACAGGACGGAAGCATAGATGAGGAAAAGGCCACTCAGATGATCCACTATGCAATAGATAACGGGGTCAATTATATAGATACCGCATGGCCTTACCACATGGGAGAAAGTGAGCCATTCCTCGGACGTGTGCTTGCAGAGGGATACAGGGAAAAAGTAAAGCTTGCAACGAAAATGCCTCAATGGATGGTAAAAAACCTTGATGATATGGATAGTTTCCTTAACAAGCAGCTTGAGAGACTGAACACAGACCACATTGACTATTACCTCTTACACAGTCTGGTAGGCAGCAGCTGGAAGACTATTCGGGACTTAGGTGTTAATGACTTCCTTGACAGGGCAAAGGCCGATGGGCGTATCATCAACGCAGGTTTTTCCTACCATGGTAATGGCGAGGATTTTAAGGATGTTGTAGATGGCTATGACTGGGACTTCTGTCAGATCCAGTATAATTTCCTGGATGAGGATATACAGGCAGGAAGAAAGGGGCTTGAATACGCTGCTTCCCACGATCTTGGAGTTGTGATAATGGAGCCATTAAGGGGTGGCAATCTGACAGCTCCTGTTCCCTGTGAGATAATGGACATCTGGAAAGAAGCTGATATCATGCGCAGTCCTGCAGAGTGGGCATTGCGCTGGGTCTGGAACCATCCTGATGTCACTGTAGTGCTTTCAGGTATGACCGAGCCTTATCACGTTGAAGAGAACCTTAAGTCTGCAGAAGAAGGCCTTGCTGATTCCCTGACAGCTAAAGAGCTCAAACTTATTGACAGGGTTGCAGATAAGTACAGAGAACTGATGACAATAAATTGTACAGGCTGTAGATACTGTATGCCCTGTCCTCAGGCAGTGGACATTCCTGCCTGCTTTGAAACGTATAACAATTTGTACATGTTCGGTGGAAAAGATAGGTTGATGATAATGTATGCTGCAAAGCTTGGAGGCATTCTAAGAGGAGCTGAAAGGAATTTAGCATCCCAATGTGTGCAGTGCGGCCAATGCCTTAATGCCTGTCCACAACACCTTCCAATACCGCAACTGCTTGAGAGGGTTGTGGAAGAGTTCGAAGGGCAGGATATGGAGAAGAGGATCGAGTTTGCAAAGCAGTTGTTTGCAAATGATAACTTCTGAGGGATTTATGATCACACTAATATTAGTTGATGAAATGGATACTATAGATTATTGCCTTGAAGAAAAGCTTCCCTCTGTTGAAGATTTCGTTGCAGATGTTATTGTTCTACCAGAATAAAGGCATAGGCACTGAATTGATGAAATAGATAATGTCATATCTGCAAGAGAACGTGCAGGATCATTCGTACATAACCCTGATGTCTGCAAAAGGAAAAGAAGCCTTTTATTAGAAGTTTGGTTTTTTCAAAAGGCCTACGGATAAGTTTGGGTATGGGACGATGGTTGAGCTTTGATGTCAAATTCCATCATCACTTTTTAGATCAAGCTACTTTCTAATTCCCACTCTGCTCCTTCACGTATTCCAGAGCATCCTGTGTGTGTTCAAATATGTGTACATGCTGTTTTTCTATCAGTTCCATAAGGTCTTCGTCATTTTTCATTCTCCTCATCACTTCCGGCTGTATCGAGGTGAGGTAGACTCTCTGATTCTTCTTTTTAGCCATACTTATGAAACTTCTAAGCCTTTCAAGCCCGGTGGTATCAATGAACGGTACATAACGCATACGCAGTATTATATGAGGCCTGCTGATGTTAATATGTTCATTGATCTTGCTCTCGAAAACATTCATTGCCCCGAAGAAGAAAGGTCCGTTGAGAGTGTATACAGAAACGTTCTTTTCAAGATAGGGATGGGAAAAGATAGTAGCATTAATGCCCGTTGATTTGTCGTAGTTCTCCATGGTCTGGATATCAATGACATTCGTGAGCCTTATGAACAGCAGGATTATTGCAAGGAACATGCCCATCTGCACTGCGAAAACCAGGTCCGTGAGCACTGTAAGGACAAATGTGGCGATCAGGACAGTGGTGTCCATTTTGCTGATGTGCATGATCGTTTTGAACTCGGTGATGTTGATCATCCTTACAGAGACAAGTATAAGTACTCCTGCAAGGTAGGCTTTTGGAATGAATGCAGCAATTGGACCAAAGAAAAGAAGTATTGTGAATAGTATAAGTGCATGGATTATCCCGGACACTTGGGTCTTTGCTCCTTCCCTTATGTTCACGGCACTCCTTGCGATGGCGGCTGTACAGGGAATTCCTGAAAAGAATGGAAGAACGATATTTCCCAGTCCCTGTCCCATGAGTTCTCTGTTGCTGTCGTGCTTTGTGTTGGTCATACCGTCACAGACCACTGCACAAAGCAAAGCTTCGATAGTTCCGAGAAGTGCAATGGTAAGTGCAGCCGGAAGGACAGTTAGCACCAGTTGAGGATTGAGATCGATCATCTGTATGCTCGGGAGGCCGGTAGGGATGCTGCCCACGAGGGGGATGTCTATCTTCATATAATATATTGCCAAAACTGAAAGTATCAATGCTACAATGGAGGCTGGAAGGCTGTTCAGATACTTTACTTTGCTAAGTATCCCTGGCAGATATAGCAAGAGTACGATAGTAGCTACGCAGATCAACAGTGCAGTCGTGTTTGCAGCACTGATATTTTCTATAATTGCAACAACAGTTTCCCATGCGTATTCTTTAGCAGGGATCACCATGCCAAGAGCATTTGGTATCTGTCCTATCAATATGATGGCACCAATACCACTTGTAAATCCGGATATTACAGGCAGTGGTATGTATTTGACCACCTTACCCAGTTTGAACAGGCCGAAAAGTATCTGGAATATACCCGCAAGGAAACCTGCAAGTAGCAGCCCTTCAATTCCATAGGAGTTCAGGGTGGACAGGATGATAACGGTCATAGCACCGGTAGGTCCTGTTATGGAATATCTGGAACCGCCGGTTGCGGAAACAAGTATTCCGGCTATCACGGCCGTATAAAGACCCATCACCGGTTCAACACCGGATGCGATGGCGAAAGCAATAGCCAGTGGCAGTGCCACGATAGCTGTAATAAAACCTGCTTTAAGGTCACTTAAAAACGATTCCTTGAAATACCCAGAAATCCCGGTTCTTACATCCATGTTATCTTGCTCGGCGCGCGGCATTAATTGTTCATCAAAGGGATTTAGAGCAATTACCATATATTTATAATTTGCCTATAATGAAAATAGGTTCGGGATCAGAGTGTAAGGTAGTTGTAGAGTCCATACAATAAAGGATTTGTTTGAAACATCAAACTTACAAGCATAAACCCTAAATCTGCATATTATATAAAAAGAAAAAAAGAACATTCCTGACAACTATGTAAAGATAATCTATGTTTGGTCAGTACCTGGACATTCTTCATTGGCATTCGCACATCATTTTAGAACCAAACTCAACTGCCTTCTGTGTTTCCATTACAGGAATGGTTTCGCACTTCATTATGTCTCTCCAAGGGAATGTAGCAGCCATATAGGCTTCAGCATTTTCAAGTTCATATATCACAAATGCTCTGCATGAAGATAGGTCAGACCAGTCTGCAATTACGTTGTAGCCTTCGGGATATTTCCATTCCATGTAGCGCTTGCTCACTTCCATGTCATCTTTTGGATCCCATGTCATTATATCCATGAACAACATTTCTCCAACCCCCTTTCAATTCATATATGTTTTACTTGATAGTGTATTATATGCATTAAAAGTATTTATCGGTTACTTTAAAAAATTTTTAATATATTAATAATAGTGGCATTATCATGAATGACAATGAAGCACTGGATTTGTTAGAGCTATTTGTAAGTGTGCATCTCATCTAACTCAACGATAGATATCTCATTTATTTCGTAAAAATGACAATTTGATTTTCCTCGAAAAGAGATGATCTCTACTGAGCCGTTTTTTTCTATTACACTCTGCTCGACGGACACAACTCTTTTACAACACACTCCACACATTTCGGATTGCGTGCCACACATACATTGCGCCCGTGCAGGATCAGGGTCATGGAAAGGGTTTCCAGATCCTCTCTTTTTGTAATCCTCATAAGGTCCTTCTCTATCTTTTCCGGGTCTTCGGATTGGGTGAAGCCGAGGCGATTTGATAATCTTTTCACATGTGTGTCCACTGCAATACCCTCTATTTTCCCAAAGGCTCTGGATAGGACTATATTTGCAGTCTTCCGGCCAACTCCGGGAAGCTGCAGCAAGCCTTCCATGGTGTCAGGTACTTTACCTCCGAAATCCCAGAGCATGATCTGAGCGCTTTCGATGATATGTTTCGCTTTCTGGTGATAGAAGCCCGTGGAATATATTTCCTTTTCAAATGCTGATACATCCGCAGCAGCATAATCTTCCAGAGTGCGATATTTCCTGAACAGGGATTGAGTGACCTGGTTCACCTGGCGGTCCGTGCACTGGGCTGAGAGAATGGTAGCTATCAGTAATTCCAGAGGAGAACTAAAATGCAGGGCAGGGGCAGCATCAGGATACACCTGTCGCAGAAGTGAGAAGATATTTTCAAAGTTGTGAGTGTTGTCGGGGATATTTTCCTCAGCATTCATGCAGGTAGATAGTAGCTGATAGTTCTTATCACTTTTTTAGAAAAGAAAAACCAAGAGCAAAATAACACAAAAAAAAAGAATAGCTACAGGCCTTTAAAGCCCGTAGTGCTCAATGTTCTTATCAGCAATGGCCTGTATCTTGGCTATCTCTTCTGCACCGCCTTCCTTGCTGAACAGGTGCTTGAAGCGGCTCTGCATCTTGAGATAATCCTCAACTGGTGATGGAGTACCTATCTTCCTGACCTTTGTGATCTCCCCATTTTCCATTTCGAACAAGGGCCACAGACCGGTCTTAACAGCCATCCGGGCAACTTCCACCGTCTTGGAAGTGTCGAATCCCCAGCCTGTTGTACAGGGTGAGTGACAGTGTATATATGTGGGACCCGGTATTTCAGTGGCTTTCTTCACCTTTGCTATCATGTCCTTGCCATATGCAAGGGATGTGGTGGCCACATACGGGGAACCATGTGCTGCGATGATGGCAGGCATGTTCTTTTTAGGCCGTTGGTTCCCAAAAGAAACCTTTCCGGCAGGACTTGTAGTAGTTGAAGCATTAAATGGGGTTCCACTACTTCTCTGCACTCCGGTGTTCATGTAAGCTTCGTTGTCTATACAGACATAGGTGAAGTCGTGTCCTCTTTCAAAAGCTCCGGAAATAGCCTGCAGACCTATATCCATAGTTGCACCGTCACCACCAATGGCAACAATCCTTGTGTTCCCCTTCTTTCCCATGGCCTTCAGTGCAGCCTCAATACCAGATGCAACAGCAGCGGCATTTTCGAATAGTGAGTGTATCCAGGGTACATTCCATGAAGTTTCAGGGAAAGGAGTTGTCATGACCTCAAGGCAGCCGGTAGGACTGACCACTATACAATCCTCACCAGCACCCATAAGGGTGAACTTTGTAGCCATTGCATCACAGCAGCCTGCACATCCCCTGTGTCCTGAGACTAAAAGGTGTTTCATAGTATTTCCTCCCTCACATCAGTGAACTGGCTCTCGAGCTTAATACCAGTCTTCATTACTTCCTCAGCCTCGGATATGATCTTCTCTATCGTGCTCATGCGTATGTCACGGCCTCCATGGCCTATCATATAACCCACAACAGGTACACGGTTCTTGGTATTGTACAGGCAGGATTTGGTTTCTGTGAACAGAGCGCCTTCGTTAAGTCCCAGTGAGATGTTCTTATCCAGAACTACAACGACCTTTGCATCCTTGATGGCTTCCTTGATGGCCTCTGCCGGGAATGGCCTGAAAGACCTGACCTTCAGCAAGCCTACCTTCACACCCTTCTGTCTCAGGTTATCAATGGTATCCTTAATGGTACCCACGATGGAACCCATTGCCATGAGAATTATATCAGCGTCCTCAGTTTGGTATTCATCAATGAGTCCGCCATAGTATCTGCCGAACACATCATAGAACTCATTTGCTGCATCCTCTATCTTCTTCAGAGCATTTTCCATCGCCTTCTGTTGCAGATATCTGAACTCAGTGTAGTAATTGGGATCAGCCAGAGTACCAAAGCTCATGGGTTTCTTTGGATCAAGTGTGTTAAGAGGTTCATATGCAGGTAAATATTCATCAGTAAGTTCCTGTTCCAGCAGTATCACAGGTTCGTATACATGGGACAGGATGAAACCATCCATACACACCATGGCAGGCATAAGTACTCCCTTGTCCTCTGCAATTTTGAATGCCTGTGCGGTCATATCAGCTGCTTCCTGTAGATCCTCTGCATACAATTGTATCCAGCCGGTATCTCTCTGAGATATTGCATCCTGGTGATCGTTCCAGATGTTGATGGGTGCGCTCACAGCTCTGTTCACAACGGTCATGACTACGGGTAGTCTCATACCGGACACGTTGAAAAGCACTTCATGCATCAACTCAAGACCCTGGGACGTTGTGGCAGAGTAGCACCTCGCTCCCACGGCTGAGGAACCCACAAGTGCGGAAAGCGCAGAGAACTCAGACTCGACATTTATATACTCACAGTTTTGGATCTCTCCGTCAGCAATGAACTGAGATAATCCTTCTACAATATGGGTTTGTGGAGTGATCGGGTAGGCAGATATGACATTGGGCCTGCATACCTTAACAGCATGTGCCACGGCATAAGACCCCTCTACGACGACCATCTTTTCCATTTCAAGTTTTCCCTTGGTTGCCATCACTTCTCCTCCAGTACCATGGTTATAGCCGTCTTGGGACATTCATTGGCGCATATACCGCATCCTTTGCAGTAATCATAATCGAACTGGAAATATCCGTCCTCTCTGGGCAACACGGCCATGTCCGGGCATAACAGTTCGCACAGCTTGCATTTGATACATTTGTCATAGTCGTACACAGGCTTGAAAGTTCTCCAGCCACCAGTCTTGTTGACCAATGAGGTACCGGGTTCACAGACTCCCCCTATAGTTATTTTCATACCTTTGCCTCCTTCATCATGTCGTATGCCTGTTGGATGGCTTCAGCATTTCTCTCCCCTACTTTGCCAGGGAATCTCTCTTTCACCGCTTCCTTGATGGACTCAGGTCTGATATTGCCTGTGGCCCCTGCAAAGGCTCCCAGCAGCACTGTATTGACTATCGGCCTGCCAATGATCTCAAGTGCGATCTTTGTAGCATTAACGGTCACAACTTTGGCCTTAGTGTTGAGTTTGAAAGTCGAGGGTTCAAATTCACTGTTTATGATAATTATTCCATCTTCCTTCAGGCCACTTGCAACATCCACTACCTCTATAAGGGTAGGGTCCTGCACGATAACGTAGTCAGGTTCGTATATCTGGCTTCTGAGCCTGATAGGCGTGTCATCCATTCTTGTGAACGCCTGTACAGGTGCTCCTCTTCTTTCCACTCCGAAAGCTGGGAACGCCTGGCTGAATTTCCCATCAGCAAAAGCTGCAACGGCTAAAAGCTCGGCAGCAGTGACCGAACCCTGGCCTCCCCGGCCGTGTATTCGTATCTCTTTCATCTGGATTCTCCACAACATTAGAACAATATACTATCGGCACAACTCTGTTTCTTGCTGTTTGTTTTTGATTATCCTGGCCGAACACTGGATAGTTATAACCTGCATTTATTCACAATTGCGTATAAATGCAATGGTTAATTGTGTAGGTTATGAACCGTCTGATAGTTATAAAGCCTTTCGGTTTGAACCGAATAAAAAACTGTATCAGTTACCATGGAAATCATTATTTGTAGCCTTATCGGATAACTGCTCACACATGCTTTCCATAAGCTGAATTATCGATCTTTTTTCCCGTGTGCCGGAGATGCCCTGACGTACATGTCGCCCACCTTTTATTCCCCGTGTGAACCATCGGGCATGCATCCTTATATCTACATGTTCTTCAAGGCCATACAACTCCAGCAATCTCAGGTACTCTTTGAGATCTGCAAGTCTCTGAGTACATTCATCAGTAGGTAGTTGTTCTCCGGTACGCAGGAAGTGAGCTATCTTCGTAAAAACGTGTGGATCACCCATTGCAGCCCTTCCTATCATCAAGGCATCACATCCTGTGTGCTCAAGCACCTGCTTTGCAGAAAGGCCGTCAACAATGTCACCATTTGCTATCACTGGAATTGAAAGCTCTTTTTTGATGTTCCGGGCATATTCATGCTCAGCTTTTCCAGCATATTGCTGAGCCTGCGTCCTACCATGCACTGTAATGGCACTGGCGCCTGCTTCTTCTATTGTTCTTGCGATATCAAGTGTTTTTTTCATGTCATGCAGCACTCTTATTTTAGCTGTTACAGGTGCCTCTGTTTTTCCATATACAGCAGATACTATTTCCCGTATCCTTTCAGGAAAATCCAGTAATGCTGAACCAGATCCATCTTTTACAAGCACATTAGCAGGACATCCAAAATTGAGGTCTATTATATCAGGTGAATACTTTTCCTCTATCATGCTTGCTGCAATTCCAATGGTATCTGCAGAGTTTCCAAAGATCTGAATAGCAAAAGGTTTCTCTTTCTCTGAACTAAGACCACGGCTTGCTGTTCTTATATTGCCGTGAAGTACAGCATCGGCACTGATCATCTCAGAGTATGTCATTGCAGCACCGTGTTTTTTGCAGAGCGTTCTGAAAGCTGGATTGGTTACATCTGCCATCGGTGCCAGGAACAAATACCCATCTATCTTTACATTTCCTATCTTCATTTTTCAGGTTACTCCAAAAAAGAGTCTTTTAATCCGCTATTCGTAGTATGATATAAAAAGAATGGCCAAAGAAAGAAAACTGTGGTATGTTTACTTTCTTACAGCGGATCAGTATTTCTCACAGCCTTTCCTCAAAATATCTAAAAGTAGTGGATTTTATCTGTGGCGCACACGCAAATAGTTTGTTACACCCCTACATATAAAATGTGCCGTTACAGTTACATCTAGGTAATTTTCCAAAGACATTTTATTCAGAATGTATATTATTTATAACATCAATGAAGTGTGATTCACATTTCATAAAGGTCAATAGACAACAGCAGGTTAGGTATGAAGAAGATATTAGCTTTTGTAGGGATGCCGGCTTCGGGCAAATCAGTAGCTGCATCGATCCTGGGAGAATCAGGTATCAATGTCGTCAATATGGGTGATGTGATACGTGAAGAGGTTGTACGCAGAGGACTTGAGCCCACAGATATTAACGTAGGTGGCGTAGGAACTGACTTGCGTAACAAAGAGGGTAAAGATGCTGTAGCCAAACGCTGCATACCCAAGATAAGAGCAGCAGATTCTGGTTTTCTTGTTGTGGATGGTGTGCGCAGCCTTGCGGAGGTCAATTGCTTCAAGAAGGCTTTTGGTTCTGATTTTGCTTTAGTTGCCATAGAGGCCCCACTTGACGCGAGGTTCGCAAGGGTGCAGGCCAGAAAAAGAAGTGATGACATGAAGGACATCGATGCCTTGCGCGTGAGGGATGACCGTGAGCTTGGCTGGGGCATGGGTGAAGCAATCGCTGCTGCAGATCTTGTTATTATGAACACGGGAACACTTGATGAATTCCGAAAAAAAGTGCTCGATATGGTGGGTCAGGCATGATAGAGGTTCAAGTTTCAGCCAGAGTTAACCCTACAGAAACCGAGGAGAAGGTCAGGACAGCGGTCCAAAGCATTTTTCCTCTGGCAGACCTAATCTACAATAAGACCGATGATACCGGATTATGTGGAATGGTTGAAGGAACAACTGGTCTTGAGGGACTGCGTCATTTTCATCTTCTGTTAAGGGAAGAAGAAATTATAGACACTGCACGTACTCAGTTTGAGGTGGGCATGAGCAGGAATGCACCTTCCACATCTTTCAGGATAAGCAAATTTGTGGCTTTTGTGGGACGTCTTAATTTCCCGGCTGACGAAGAACCACTGGGCTCGCTACATGTAACAATAAGCGCAGGTTCATCTTTTGAACTCCAGAGGCTGATGGAATGGCTTGCTCCTCCCACTGAAAAGGGCAAGATACTTTTCGAACCGGATATAGAGGACGTGGAAAGTACATGAAAGTAAGGAATCTGAGCTTTTCTTCCAGAGTAGAGACGGGGAATTCCTTTGCCTGGGTCTATCAGCTTGAAGACCTGGGATATACAGGCTGGGAGATCGTCCAGGAGGGTTTGCAGACCCTTCATAACGGTAATCTGGGCGAGGTCCGGGAGATCCGTGATACCACTGACCTGAAGATCACAATGCATCTGCCATTTTCCGACATGAACCTGGCAGGTCTTAATGACGGGATACGTAATGAAGCATTAAGGCAGATGCACCGCTGCCTTGCACTTGGAAGTGGTATCGTGGAACTGGCGGTGGTACACCCTGGTTACTTATCTCCCTATGGTTCACAGATGCCTGAAAAGGCATGGAGCACCCATATAGGGTCCATCAGGAACGTATGCGACACTGCTGCAGAGTACGGTATCACGATAGCTGTGGAGAACATGCCCGAAATGCCCAAGATATTCGGAAAATATCCTGACGAGATGCTCAGGACCCTTGAGGAAGTGAACAGGGACAATGTGGGCATGACCCTGGACATAGGCCATGCAAATACAGTGGGAGTTGTGGATGAGTTCCTGGAAAAGTGCAAGGACCAGATCCTGCACATGCATATTCATGACAACCACGGAAAATCAGACGAACACCTGCCTCTGGGACGGGGAACCGTGCAGTGGAAAAAGATCATGGAAAGCCTTAAGGGCTACAATGGCCGGCTTGTAACTGAAATGGCAAGCCTTCAAGAAGGCGAAGAATGTCTTGCATATCTTCGGAATCTCTGAATATCACAATATCTGACCTTTTTTCATTCTTTTACTCTGCCGTGCCTTTTATCGATCTCGTCCATCATGTCCAGCATCTTGCGGATAGCTGTCCTGATGGCATCTGACTGGTTAACGAACTTCTTGTCATCCCCCACGTGCCTGTTCAGGTCGTCCAGCAACTCTTGGGGGATCTCCACACTTACTTTTGGCATTAGGCTCACCTTCGGATAAGAATCACAGGATACATGTATTTTAAAGTGTCCCACTAGGAGGCACAAAAACAGACTCAAAAATCTTATGTAAGAACAGTAAAGAGATTGGCGAGCCGGAAGGGAGTTGAACCCCTGGCCTACGGATTAAGAGTCCGTCGCTCTGCCTGGCTAAGCTACCGGCCCATCTTGTTTACTGACGTGATGCCTCCATACGTATTTGCTCAATATATACGTTTCGGTTTGAATACCATCTCCTATCTATTGAAAGAAGAGAATAACTATCAGTTGTGAAGGAGTTTATATATGCTTCACCACGCAGCTCTGCAGCCCCATGATCTCAACCATGTCACTATTGTCGGGGCTATGCACGATCATCTGTCCTTTCTTCAGATATGGGATACGCTTCTCATATTCTTTCTTGACCTTCAGTGCTCCGATGGCAGCATCATTTGTCAGGTTAAGGATGATACGCGTATTGACCTGCTTGAACACCGTATCATCGATGTCCTGAGGGTCCTGGGTTATGAGGCACAATCCCAGTGCTTCTTTCCTGCCCTGCCGTGCGGCTTCGGCGAATTTGGACACTATTCTCCTGCTGTGCTCGCCTGAGGTGCTTGCAAGATACCTGTGAGCTTCGTCCAGTGCCAGGATAATAGGAGTCTCCTTAACGGCAGTTTCTCCAGGTGTGTTAAGTTTAGTACTTAACTTGTTATCCACTATTATCGTCATCAAAGTGAGAGTTATCAGGTCACGTATACGGCTGTTGCTTATGTACTCTGTAGGGAACACGCTCACCTGTCCGGGTCTTATGATCTCTTCCAACATCTGGTCAATAGGCCTTGCAGGCTGGTCGAACACCCTGCTAAGAGATCTGTCCCTCACCCTGCGCACGATACCATCATAGGAAGCTTCATGGACCTTCCCGCTCTGCACATAGTTGTCCCGGGTCAGATCGTCACTGATGTGTTCCAGAAAACGATCATACGTATGGTCCCCGGCCTTTTTGAAGAAATCGTCCAGCAGCAATTCCACTCCCTGATACTGCAGGTCGGTCATGCCCACAGGGGCCATGAGCCAGGAATTATTCCTTACCATCTCGAAAGGTATTGTGAACTCCATCTGTTGTGCCCTTGAGCGGCCATTATATGACTGCCCATCCACCTTCGCCACAAAGGTGCGGGTATTGACACATCCTCCGAGATCAATTTTTTCGGACCTGAAACTGAACTCATCATGTGCCGTAAGTTCAGGATTATCCTCTAACATCTGGGAATACTCGTCCTGAGGATCAAGCACAACCAAACAGGGATTTTTTCTGGCACTTGTTCCCCTTACATTGTAGCGGTTCTCCTCTGCCATGAACTGTCTCAATATATTCTTTGTGAGGAATGTTTTACCTGTTCCTGTGCTGCCACATACCAGCATGTGCCTGAACACAAGCGGATCACCTATTGAATAATCATTCCGCAGGTAATAGGGGACGGTAGGAGGCACTGCATGTGTCTTTACCACCTCACCTCCTACGCTGAGATGTCCCAGGAATATGCCTTCTCCGGGAATGTTAAGCCCTGTCTGGATCTTTGTCTTGTCTTTAACAGGCAGTATGGAGGTGTTAGGTCGGGGTATGCGGTCGCTCATACGCCGGGCCAGACCTTTGCCTCTGGGATAGAGGATACAGATGGGGTCAAGATAAGCCAGGAACTTGTAATCCACTTCATCTGTGGTGTTGGACCTGAGCATTCTGCGGGAATGGATCTCAGTGGCGTCATCTACCACAAACTCCTGCTTGTACTGCATTTTCCATATCCTTGCGAACAGGTCTTCCTCACCATATGGGACTATTACATATGTTCCCAGTCTCACATCCTTTCTTCTTTCCGTATTGATGTATCCGGTGATAGTTGCTCCGGATTCTGTTATCTCAAGAGGTTCTATACCAGTGGTTATGATCCCGAAAGCTTCTTCAGTGTTGTCCTCTGCGTACGGATGTTTTTCTGTAGTGACCATATATTCTTCGAAGCTGAACCTCTCTCCAATAGTTGTTCCCTCAGTCCCTTCAACGATACTGCTCTCTCTTTTTTCTGAAGATACGTAGGCCAGTATATCTTTATCTATCTTCATCGTATTCACCCCATCTGGTCTCGTTATAGCTGGTATCCACCCGGGAGTACCTGAACCTGTCGATTATTTGTTTTCTTTCCGATACCTGGATCTTTGCAATGGAATCTGCTTTCTTCAGTGTGCCTGGTATCTCACTTAATGCGATATCATACAGTACCTTCCTTGTAATGATATCCCGCATCCCTTCATCCTGTGTTAGCCCGTATGGAGCCTCTATCTTAAAGAGCAGGTTCTTTGAAGGGACATACACCACGAAGAATGTCAGTGAATAGTATTCATGTGGGTATCTTGCCCTGAGCTTTTCCTTGACCAGCGGTGATGTGGTCCCAAGCATTCTCTCATAGAACTGGTTGGGCTGCATGAACCAGTTAGTGTAGGTTATATAGCGATCGTATCTCTTCTTTTCTTCCAGATATGGCGGAAAAGAAAGCAGGTTTTTGAAGAACTGTGCATCCATTAGCCAGGGGAGGTCTTTCATACCTTCTTTCCTCAGGGTCTGCATTATCTGCATATCCTCGGGATTCTTCACGAAACCAATAAAAGGAAGCTTTTTGTCAATGTGATGGTCCACGATGTCTATGTAGTTTTGCAGTATACGCTCTGTATGAGGATCATAAAGCAGCTGTACCTCCTCTGATCCAATCACCATCCAGTACATGAGATGTTTGGGATAGATCGGTCCATCCATGATGAAAAAACCCCGGGGGTCAAGTTCGTCCTTCAACCACAGGATATGTTCGGATTCTGAAAGGTATAGGGCTACATCATGAACTATCCTGTCAATGCGCTTATTCAGCAAACCTGGTTGGATGCGGATTATCTGGCTGCGGCTTGCTCCCTCATCTAATATTTCCCAATTAGGGGTAGTATCTATATGTACACTGTAACTGGGGGTATAAGTAGCAGCAACTATTGTTCTCCTGTTGTGCAGTTCCAGGTCAGTAGGTGTTGAGGCCATAGCACAATGACAGAAATCCACGTAAAGACCGTTATCAAAGGATCGTGTGGTCGTGCTTCCGCTGTCGCATGAATAGGTAACAGGAAAAGGGTCTTGGCTCAGAGCCATCTTCTCTATGCTCACTCTACCTCTTTTGAGCCTTCCGATGGCCTTAAGCACCACTTTTCCATCATGCTTCAACTCCTTGAGCCTTTCCAGAATATCCATCACACCATTGGTTCCATCTTCCTCCGGACCATCCGGTTTCAGGCATCTGTCGATACGGTCTGCAAGTTCGGATAGTGCCTTTATGTGGACCGGTTCAAGGGTCATGCAATACAATTGACACTGATGAGAGATATATATTGGGTTATGATAATAGCAGAACTTCATTTTTGAACATTTGCTATTATATTTCACAGTTGCCCATTAAATCAACTAAACTTGCTTTGTTATAAAGCAGATTTTTTTGAAAGGCTTAAATATAACCCCTGAGGAAATGTATGCATTTAACTTTATAGTCAATTAAGGAAGTAATATATTTATTAATCATCGAAAAATTAAATCAATTATAATAGATTAAAACGAGGTAGTAATTATGAACTCATATGGTTTGTTTATGGTGTTGCTTGCAGCCTATATTCTGGTTCTGGTCGCCATTGGCTGGTATTTCACTAAGAGGCAGAGATCTGTCACGGATTTCTGGCTTGCGGGACGCAGAATTAATTTCGTGGCAATTGGCTGCTCTGCAGCTGCTTCCTGGATGACCGCAGGAGGCATTCTTGCGGTTGTTGGTCTTTACATGCTGCTGGGCATGGGCTCCATCTGGGGCTTCGTGGCGCCCAACATCCTTGCCCTGCTATTGATTGCATTGTTAGTAGGTAAGATCAAGCATCTGCCAGCCATCACCCAGCCAGAGCTGCTTGAGCAGCGGTACAGCAGTGCTATAAGAGGTCCTGTGGCTCTTATTATCGCCATTGTCATGATCCTTTTCGCAGTTGCGGATATAAAGGGTTTTGCCATGGTCCTTGAGATCTTTTTCGGAATGCCTCCTGTATACGCTGCAGCCATTGTGGCATTAGCCGTTTCTGTGTATGTGACCCTTGGAGGTCTTTCTGCAGTAATATGGACCGACGTGATCCAGTTCCTCTTCCTTGCAACATTTGCTCTGGGAATGGCTGTTGCTGTAACAGGTTCAGCTACTTCAGTTGATGTAGCCTCATCAATAACCTCTTCTGAACTTTTCTCTGATGTGCCGGCAGGATGGTGGAATCCATTCAGTGTTGGCATAGTTGCAGTGATGGTTGCCATCTTTGCCATCATTCCCGGCTGGATCACAGAACAGGATCCGTGGCAAAGGGTCTGGGCTGCAAAGGATGAAAAGTCAGCAAGGAACGGTATGATCCTAGGTTCGTTCCTTATTTTCATCGTGTTCGGTGTGGCCTGCACTATCATTGCCATAGGGCTGAACCATGTATATCCCGATATTGCTGCATCATTTGCAGAGATAGGTATGGGTGCAATGGCCCAGGCAGAACCTGCACTGCTTGTTTACATCTTTGAACATTTCTCTCCTCTTCTTATAGGTCTGGCAGGCATAGGCCTTGCAGCAGCTGCAATGTCTTCTACAGACACTTTTGCAACTTCCGGAGGTTCCTGTCTATCTCGCGACATTTATCAGAGGTACATAAAACCTGATGCTACCATGAAGGAGATGCTTGCTATCAACAGGGTGAGCGTATTAATAATAGTCGCAGGTGCGACCATCGGCTCCTTCTATATTGATGGTATTCTTGATGCCATTCACATAGCCACTTTTATAGCCAGTGCTTCATACTTCTTCCCTCTCATGGGAGGGCTTTACTGGAGCAGAGCTACAAAGGAAGGTGCGCTTGCAGGCCTGATAGTAGGTTTTATTGCTCAGGTAGCTCTCACTGTAGTTGATCTTGCAAATACTCCGGCTTTTGCTCCTGCTTATCTGGATTCTATACACCCGGTGCTCTCTAATCATGGAGTGATATTGGGTATGGCTCTGAGCGGTATAGCTTTCTTTGGTGTTTCTTTAGCTAGCAAACCATCGGAAACGGTTAACCTTGCTCCTTTCTTTAAGGAAGCTGCCATGAAGCTTGAGAAAAAGATCGTTGTCGATGAGGCAGATCCCGAGTACAGGAAGATGCGTACGATCATGACAGAAGAAATAACAGGTGATCGTGCTCATCTGCACATTAGTCTGAAAGCGTATGCTACAGTTAATTGGAACGAATTCGTTAAGCATATCACTGGCAAGCATCATGAGTGGGTTACTCCCACAGGTGTGGATTCAGTGTACAGGCTGACAAAATCCGATATGCTGGCTTGTATCACTGTTACCCGTGGAGAGAGCGAGAAAGAGATCTGGTTCTCGTGTGAACCAAGAAAGGAAAACATTGATCAAAGCCGCAAGGAAATGTTCATAGCATTTAAAGAAGTCTCAAAGACCTTAAAGGAAATGGGTGTATTGCTCACCCTCCTTTAATCTTTTTGAACAGCAATTTATTTTTATATTAATTATGAAATTTGTAGGTAGGTATTTTAACCAATGATGTATACACTGCTAATGGTGATAGAGTGGAGGAGCACATCAGGCACCCCATTTCCGAATTAGAGGTAGATGAAAAGGATAAGGACCGCATACGGAAGATAATGGAAGATTTCGAAAAACTCTCTCCCTCCGAAAAACTGGATGTATTGCAGTTGCAGAACATTATGCTTGAGACCGTAGCAAGGCACAATGAAAAATACGGTATACCCAGGCGTACTATAAAAGTTGAAAGGCCTTTAAGTGAGATCGTTGCTCATATGTCCAAGGTTTCCATTGATTACTCACAGAAATGTGTGGACTATTATGTTGAACACGTTGCCAAGAAGGGAAAATTAAGACAGGACTGAATTCACCGCAGGTCTTGCAAATCTCATTTATTCTAGTTTTTCGTCCCAAAACTTATATTTCGTTGCTGCTTCAATTCTAAGGCATGAACGATTTGATCTTTGATGATATAGGTAGTTACCCGCTTCCTCAGGGAGTAACAAAGGAATGGGTACAAAAGGCATTTTCAAAACACTCGGAGCGCGAAAAACTGTTCCAGATCATCAATGCCGCATTTCAGCAAAAGGTAGATGCAGGGGTTGAGGCTCCTACCTATCCCCAATATCAGGACATGAACGAACAGTTCCTTTCTGTTATCAGGGATCCGGAAAATACAGAAGAGCCTTTCAAGGTCAAAGAAAAAGCTGCCAGGATATTAGAACTGGAAGCTGTCCAGCCAGCGGCTCAAATGTACATGCAATCTCATGGTGAGAAGCAAAATACGAGAGTGTGTGTAACAGGCCCCCTGGAAATGTATTTGAAAGAGTTTGGAGGAACGGAATATACCGATATCCTTTATCTTTTAGCAGAGAGTGTGGACCGCTTCCTGAAAAATTCCATTGAGAATTCAGGATATCTGAACATAAGCGTGGTTTCCATAGATGAGCCAAGCATTGGCATCAATCCCCAGGTCATGTTCGATGATGATGAACTCATACAAGCTCTTAAGATCGCCACCAGGTCAGCTCACCGTAAAGGCATTGATGTGCAGATACATTTACATTCACCTCTTCATTATAAGCTCGCCTGTGATACTTCCCAGATAAATGTTATAGGCGTTGAATCAGCAGGTCATCCTTCATATCTTGACCTTATAGACAAAAGAGTGCTCGATGAGTCGGATTCTTTCCTGAGGGTAGGCATTGCAAGGACCGATATTTCTAATCTCGTTTCGGTCCTCAATGACAAGTATGGTACCAATGTCTGGAAGGATCCATCACGTATTCAGGAGATCGTTACTGGGCTTGAAACTCCGGATGTTATCGCTAAAAGGCTCGAAAAAGCCTATTCGATCTTTGGTGAAAGGATAAAGTATGTTGGTCCTGATTGTGGTCTGGGGTCATGGCCCTCTCAGCAGATAGCTTCGCAGTTACTGCAAAATGTAGCAGCAGGTATGCAGAAGTCTGGTATATGATATCGCATTCAGAATAGCAGCCGGCCTATAAGATCTGCCACTTGCAGGGCCACATTTGGTGTGATGTTCGTTTCTATGTAAGCGGCTACCAGGAGCAAGATCAGCATCATACCTACCATGGTCCGCAGGTAAGAAGATCGAATGTACTCTGTGGCAATGCTATTCAGATATGATACATCTTTTTCAAGGCTTTCAGCCTTATTGCCTGACAGCAGTTCATTTTCCACTATTTTGCCAGAGTATACTCTGGCAAACCTATATCCAAGGGCGCCAGCTATGATTATGACCGGCAGCTCTATTATGCCATGTGGCAGGATAAAGGCCAAGAAATAAAAAACAGAATAGAGGATCCCCTGTCCAATACCTAATGGCCCTATCAGGTTGTAGGAAGATAGCGTTCCATTAAAAATGAAGAAGGAGAACATGATCCCAAGGAGCATTCCATTCAATGTTAGTGTTATGACAGGAATGAGATATGGGATAACATAAACGAGTAATCTGAAGTGTTCTTTGCTGTATTTTGCGCGTTTCCATATCGAATCCTCTGTTTCAGAATTGTCCTGAGCTCTTAGCCTGGCAATTCCGGGGTCCAACCGTTGGATACTATCTTTTATGAGGGTGCTGGCCAGCTGAAATAATTGTTCCACTTTCACTGAGAAAGTCGTGTATTTTTGGTGATGTGCCCTCACCTTCAGTTCAGCAATGGAGATATTCTGGATGAATGGTAACAATCCATTTCCCACAGAGGCTGTTATGACTGCCAGTGAATTGAACAGGAAGATCGACCACATCAGATCCAGGTGTTTTGCAGCAGAGTCCACTTTCTTCATGGCCATTGCAGCGGTAGAAGTTATAGCATCATTTACAGGTTCAGGTGATGCTGCCGCCAGGCTCAGGAAATAGAACAGCGTGCTTGTCATCCAGGCGATGAACATAGCTACTATGAATATTTTGGACGACCATCGAATTTCGTGCCAGGCGATATGAAAATCATTTTCTTCTTTATTATTCATGTTCCATAAGGTTTCCATTAGATTATGAACGTGTGTCTTATATATAAGTTTATAATTATATTAGTATATTCCATCATAGATGAGGATTAAGGATGAGAATACAAACTGGAATCGAAGGTTTTGATGAAATTGTCCAGGGAGGTCTGCTCTCTGAAAGGGTTTATCTTGTGAGTGGCCCCCCGGGTAGCGGTAAAACTACATTCTGTGTACAATTCCTTGCTCATGGTGCTGCACTTGGTGATGTAGGTCTGTATGTGACCTTACTGGAAAGTCCTCAGAACATCATTGATGACATGTCCAATTATGCAATGAACGTCATCCCACTTATAAAAATGAGGAAACTCCTGTTCGCGGACCTGGGTCCAAGGATGGAATACGGATATATGGACGAACTCAATGAATCTGTATCGCCTCAGTATGAGGTCAGCAGAACTTCCCTTGAAAGTGAGGCTCCTTCTCCTGCAATGGTATTTAAGGAAATTGCTGCTTATGTGGCAGAATATGATGTAAAAAGGCTTGTGTTGGATTCCGTATCTGCTATCCGTTTTACAACAAAGGACCTTTCTTTACAGGAAAAGGAAATGACAAGGTTCATACGTAATCTCAAGAAGCTTGGATGTACCACAATACTGATAGGAGAACTGACCGATCCAACGGCCTATTCAACAGAACAGTTCGCAGCACATGGAGTGATCTTCATGCACAATTTCCTCTATGATAAGAATATGACCAGAGCAGTACAGATTATCAAAATGAGAGGAACAAAGCATGATTGTAACATGCGCACAGTACAGTTCACTGATAAGGGTCTGAAGATCGAAGGATATCTGGAATAATGGATTGATCCAATGGTCAAGATCTTCAAGAAAAAGGAAAGTAAAAGAGAGCTCACCGAACCTCAGAAACAGACACTCATAAAGAGTTCTTATGAACTGGGTTTTGAGGTGGGTTATCATAAACATTCAGAGATCGGATGGGTAAAGGAAAGGTTCAACTCACTTTACGAGTTTGCATCCCAAGGTGATCTGGGGCAGTCCGTCAGGGAAAACTATGAAACCGGACGAGCAGAGGGTGCCAGGACCAGAGAACGTGATATGAAGGCAGGTCTCTCTAAGAGAGTGGCAGATAAGGATAGATCATTACCTGCCTCTTCATCGATACTGCTCCCGCAATCTCATAATAGTTCGGGAATCGACAATTCCTTCAGAAAAAGAGAAACTTCTCAGGGAGGTTCCCCGGCTCCTCTAGAAAGACCCCAGCTTACAGACCTACCTGAGAATACCTCTCTTACAAAAGCGGTAGCAAGACCGTCCATGCTGGACGGGATCAAACACCTTTCCCCTAAAAAATAATGCTGTTCAAAGGGAACCAAAGCCTAAGAACCTTTGTTTTTCGTCCAGATCTGTGAGTATGAACCTGTCCTGTTGCGAATAAGATATTTCTTTCGTACCTATCAACTGAAGGACGTATTCATTTCCAGCAGAAGCTTTTTCCACCATGGTCCCATTTTTCTCTATGCTATTGACACGCATAGGAGACGATTGCAGTCCAACGAATACATGCAACATGCTCCCAGTATTGAAACCCTTAGAGAAAGGTGAGAGTTTGCATTTTATTTTTAGATTCTCACTGACAATTTCCTCAAGGGAAAGAACATGGCCTCTGTCTATATCCTTTGATTGTATTCCCTTAAGAGCAAGGCCCACTCTTGCTCCGTTGGGTGCACTCTTAACATCCACATCGTGCATCTGTATCGACCTGATCTCCAGAGGTTTCCTGGTGGGATAAGCTGTCATTTTGTCTTTTGCATTGACAGTGCCCTGCATCACAACACCAAGCACAACACATCCGATCCCAGTGACATTAAAGGATTGGTCTACTATGATCCTTGTTGGAAGAGTGGCTTTTGTCCTGTCCTCTTCATCGATCGTTTCACCCATACTGAAGATCTTTTCCTTGAGCTCTTCCATACCCTCAAAGGTTTTAGTGGAAACTGCCATATACTCCCAATGTTCAAGTACCGTACCTTTTGTGATCTTCTGCAGCTTTGCCTTCAATTCATCTGTTGCCTGCGGGTAAGTGGTATCAGATCTTGTGAGCAGTACAAGTCCATGTTTGTAGCCCATGCACTCCAGGCAGACGATACATTCCCCTGCATAAGCATCCAGACCTGTGGGAGGCACGCATAGGATGGCGATATCGGAAAGGGTAAGCGAGGATATCAATGGCTTAACGGAATCTGGATATCCGGTGGGGTCTATGATAGTCATTATCTTGTCGCCCTTGGCGAAATCATACATTGTGAAATCCGATACATTCCCTTTCTTCCCCAGTTTTGCGGCAAGTGTTGTCTTTCCGCTTTGCTGGCTTCCTATTATAGTGATCTTTGTCATATTGGCACCTGGTCTTTATGAGGTTACGAATACTATCATACAGATATATCTTTTTTCATGACCACAACTGGCCTTCCCACATGGCCAATGTCTTATCACTGGTGCTCTTGTTTACCTTTGTCATATGTACGAGATACTCATTACCCACGGTCTCAGGTTCACTGAACACTATGTCCATTCCAAGCCTCCTCATATATTCCTCGAACTTTGATATGGTTGTTCTGTCTTTCACCCTGATAGTGAACTCTTCTGCAACTCTCCCTCCGTCCCTTACCTTTATTATGGATCCTTTCATAGGTTTCAGTATACTTTCACCCAGTTGAAGACAACGTTTTCTGAAATCCTCCTCGCTTTCGTCCCATTCCACTGACTGGAAACCCTCTCTGACTATTCTGGAGAATATAAAATCTCTTCCACTTTCGTTATACACTTTCATGGCATGTTGCAGATCAGAGCAATTGCTCTGAGAAGCAGTGTATTTGATTGGTTGCAATACCATCTTTGGGTCCTTGATCACTACCCCTTCATGTCCTTTTCTCCCAATCTCCCGAATGATATCTGTGATCATGGAGGGAGCTTCCTGGATGTCGAATTCCCCAAAAAGTCTAACCTGTCTGAAGCCATATTTTTCAGCCAGTCTCCTGCGCTCATACAATGGCAAGGGTAAACCCGTGTCCTTATGCCTGATATCAAAAACAAAGAGTTCCAAAGATTCAATACCGTATATTTCCTTGGGTACATAAGGGTTATCAGGACCTACCATTTCTCCATATACCACAAGTTGCGGGTTCTCAGTGAAAAAACTATGGTCTAACAGGTCATTAGCTTTCTCCGAAGAATAAGGACACACATGGCCGCTGCGTGTAAGAGCTGCAAGCTTCCCATCCAGCAAGATCACTCGTACATTGTAGCCATTCATTTTTTCTTCTACTGCCACCCTCTTTATATCACCGAAGTTGAACTTGATGGCAGGTCCGAGCAACATTGCTCTTTTGATCTTTGGAAATCCTAGAATAAGACTGAACCCATCGCTCTTTTGCACAAGGACACTTCCAATATCAATGTGCAAAGCCTTATGCTCAAAACGGAATAGGTGTTGGTACTCATTCCAGTTCGGTACCAACACTCTTCTTTCCATAAGCTCCTGCATCCTTTGAGCAGAAATGCCCAGAAAAGATGCTGCATTCTCAATATCCAGTTCTGTTTGCGGATAGTTCTCCATGTTCACTGTGCCATTGCATGTACCAGATTCCTTCTGGTGATAAAGCCTACGAACTCACCATCAAGATTTAGCACAGGAAGACCTCCGATATTATCTGCAAGCATCATCTTTGCCACATCTGAAAGGGGAGTGTTCGTATTAACTGTCTTTACACTTCTCTTCATGATATCTGCAACGATCAGGTTCTTTATCCTGGCTTCCTGCTGATTGCCCGAAACTATGTCCCTGAAAGCCCTCATGGCCTTAACAACATCTTTTTCGGTGACGATTCCTACCAGTTTGCCGTTCTCTATAATGGGGATCCTTCCTACATTCTTATCCAGCATCAGATGCCTGATATGGCTTACACGGTCACCAGGACTTGCGATCACAGGTTCTCTCTGCATGAACTCGCCAGCAAAACCATTGAAGTTGTTAGTCTTGAGGAGTTCTGCGGGTGTTACCCAACCCATAACATTTTCATCCTTGCAGACGATGATAACTCCCTGGTTCTTGTCAATAAGGGTGACAGCGTCCTTTACCTTTACATCCGGAAAAACCTTCACAAAGTTATCAGAGACAGCTGTTGCAACATGAAGTGAGGATGCAGGCATGCTTCCCTTCTTCCGGGTACCGAGTTCTCTGGTGAGGTTTCTCATAGTAAGGATACCAACTACCTTCTCGTCATGTTTCACGAGGGCCCGACGCATTTCTTTCTTTTCCATAATATCAAGTGCGTGGGAAAGAGTATCTGATTTACTGATAGTTGGTGGTTCTGTCATTATGTCCTTTACTTCCATGTCTTTCACCTTCAGGTTGTATTAGTTTTTGTTCCTTCACTGCGCTATCCTTATCAGGTCCTTCCTTCGGATAACACCAACGATCTCGTTATCCTTTTCTACTGGCAGGACCCTTGAGTTATCCTCTACAATGAGCTTTGCAGCTTCAACTGCCGAATCATCCCATTTCACAATAGTACTGATATCTGACATGATATCTTCAGCAACCAGAGGCACTTCTTTTATATATCTATATGCCTTCTGCCCACCGGATGTAGCACGTCTGGCCATCTTGATATTCTTTGTAGGAAGTTCTCCGTCAGCACCTGCTACTATGTTAAGGGCAACGTTGTTGAAGGATATCAGCCCCACTACCTTTTCAGCATCATCGACAACCAGAACCTCATCAACATTATTTTTCTCCATCTCCTCGATCGCATGGTTAATGGTATGGTGCCTATGTATGCGAACAGGCTCGTCAGATATGATCTCATATACTTTCTTGTCGAAATTTTTTTCATCAAGCTTGGAGACATATCTCACGATATCGGTACCTGTTACTATGCCAACAAGTCCCTTTTTGATCACCGCAAGGTAGTTGATGTTGTTCTCCAACATGAGATTCCCGGCTTGGGAGATAGAAGCTTCCGGATAGATAGTTATCGGATTTTCTGTCATCACCATGCTTACAGGGATCTTATCTATAGGGCGCCTTTTCCAGACAGGTTCTGCCTGGGCAAGTTTTCTGCTCAGGTCAGCCTGTGAGAGAATGCCCATCATTTTTTCACCATCACCTACAACAACCGTGCTGATCTTATGTTTCAGCATCAGATTCCTTGCACGTGATACCGGCTCATCGGGTCCCATTATGAAAACCGGAGAGCTCATTATATCTGAAACGTTCATTTACTTCCTCCAATAGTCATTTTTTAATCATTAGCTGTTCTTCGTCTGTTCAATAGACGGCTCGCAGAAAGTCTCTTTCGGTAATGATACCGCAGAGAACATCATTATCGATCACTGGAAGAGAACCTACTTTTTTCTCTATCATCAATCTTGCAGCATCTCCCAGGTCCATCTCAGGTGAGGCCCATACGACATCTTTGTTTATAAGTGAGGTTATAGGTTCGCTGAAAGCCTCATGGAAATTACCTGTTACGATCTTTTCAAAGGCTTTTCCGCTACCCAGGAAATTCATAATGTTGGATGCTGTAACGATACCTATCAATATGCCATCTTTTGCAATAGGCAATCGTCTGAAGCCCCTACTGACCATTATCTTTGCTGCCTCCTCTATAGTAGTATCGAACGGTACAGTTTTCACTTTTGTGCTCATGTAGTTCCTTATAGAATCATAGTCAATGGTATCTGCCATAAGATTCAGGAAATCCCTTTCCGTGAATATAGCGCATACTCTGTTATCTTCGTCAACTACAGGCAATCCTCCTGTATTTCTCTGGATCATCATCTCCACTGCATCGGAAATACTTGCTTTGGAGGTAAGAAAGGCTACATCACGTTGCATGATCTCGCTCACTTCAGCATTGATAGCTGCCAGGAGGTTTCCTTTATAGTATTTTTCTACAAGCAGGTTCTTTGAACCACCTCCAAGGAAGTTTACAATATCCATCGAGGTGATGATCCCTTCAAGGCGTTTTGTACCTGCGTCTGCTATCGGCACTCTTCTAAAACCTTTACTGGTCATCGTTTTTATAGCACCCATGATCGTTGTCGTGGGAGGAAGAGTTATCACGTCTTTCTTGGCCACAACGCTCATGTCACCTTTCTTTTCTGCAGCTTTCGCCTTGAACTCAACAGGTGCTACATCCATAGTACTTGTACTGCTAATCATACCTGGGTCTTTTTTATGATTGCCCTGGTATTCCATATTGTTCTGGAACTTCGATCTGTCTGCTGTGACCATATCTGTTCTTTTTTTTGTCAATTAAACCACCGGCACATAAAATGTTCTTCTGTTCAACTGCTTTCAGGGACCAAAAATAAAAGGTCCTCATTTTTCTATTATAGCTTCACCAGTTCAGAAACCAGTGCCTGTAAGGCAGGCAGATACTAATGCAGACCTGCTTACGATGCCCAAAAGCTTCTTATTGCTGGCTACGGCTATCCTGCCAATGTCATATTGCAGGATCTTATCAATGGCCTCTTTCACTGAAGCCTCCGGGGGTAAAGTGTACATAGGAGTGGACATAACCTTTTCCACTTTTGGTGCATCACCGGCTTTTGCACTCCGTCCATCAACTTCTCCCACTCTTGCATAACCTGCTTTTATGATATCTCTTCTTGTCACCATCCCAATAGTTTCATTGGTGTGTGATACCACAGGTATTCCAGTATAATCGTGCTCAAGCATTTGATGCCACACTTTGGTTATACTGTCGTCCGGATAGCAGGTCGTCACATCTGTCATCATGATCTCTTCAATGTACAGAGGAGACTTTTTTGTTGGCTTGATGGTTGCCAGTATATCTGCATCGCTTATGATCCCTACCAACTGTCTGTCAACACCTGATACTACAGGAACTCTATGTTGAGCTGCATCAAGCATTAAGCGTGCAGCTTTCAATATTTCCATTTCAGGTGTGATCATTGGTATCTCCTTTACATATCCTTCCACTGTCACATTGGACTTGGTGGCTCTTATTTTAAGTACATCTCCGTCTGTAAGTATTCCACTCACTTTCATTGAATCGTTAACTACAGGCACCCCTCTCAAAAAATGGTCACGCATAACTTGACGTGCATGGGTCATAAGGTCTGTATCTTTCACATATAAGGGATTCTTTGACATTATCCTCTCCACTGTCATAGATATCCTCCATTTAGAATGGACAGGTCAATGATACACGGCTAATCGTAATAGCCTTCTTCTTCTTTGCAGTCTTCACAGAGCATAAGCCCGTTCATCAGGGTAAGATCTGTATATGCACCGCATCTCTGGCATATTCCTCTTTCTATCCCTGATTCTTCCACAAAATTACTCTCGTCCCGATGCAGCTCTATCAGACTTTCAAGAATAGTGTTGAGACCAGGTGATATTGTAAGTATATCCCTGTCTGTGATGATACCCACCATTCTATCACCATCTATCACTGCAAGCCTGCGGATGTTGCATCTGGTCATCTGTTCTGCAGCTTCTATGACGTTTGTTGATGGTTTTGTCGCTATGATGGGAGAAGACATGATCTTACCTGCCACAACTGTACTTGGCACCATATTATTGACCACCACTTTGCTGATGATGTCTGCCTCTGTTATTATTCCCACAGGATCATCATCTTCAGTGATGATCACACTGCCTACTTTCTGGCGGATCATCTCACGGGCAATTTCAAGAACACTAGAATTGATATTTGCAACGACTACATTGCTGGTCATTACTTCCCGGACTGACATCTCCTTACGGATCTCATTAATAGATGCGTCAGTTTCAAGGTCCCATTGCGCACCCAAAACCATTGCATAACACGCTCCTGTTATTTTTAAGGAAAGCGATTGCCCACAAATAAATGTTATTATTTATTGTATATATAGGTGTTCGTAGAATATATATTAAAAGAATAGTGGCAGGAATGTTTACTGCATTTCTAAATTTCATCAGGGGTTGATGATTATCCGTGTCCGGTTCCCTGCACTGAGTTCAACGTCTTCATTAAAACCTGATTTTGCATAAGCATCTATGATCTGTACAGGTGTAGCGATATCAAGTTCATCTACCAGCAATGCGTGGTCAGCCCACAAGGCCACTCTGATCCTGCCTGTGTCATCGGAAACATATATATTTGAGACCATGTTGACCGTACCATCGTCCCTGTTGAACTCCCTTATTTCTCCCAATCCTGACACAGAACCCTGTATGGAATAAGATTCTCCAGGTACGATATCTGAGATTGGTGTGAAGTTTTCCTGATACTTTACAGATGTTTCGCTTTTATTTACAAAACTATTGTTACCTATCTGTATCTCTATCTGCTGGTTGAAGTTGTTTTGTCGTGCATAACCGTTTATAATCTCAACAGAATCCCCAGTGCGGAGTTCTGTCATTTTATCTGTCTTTTCATCCCACAATGTTATCCTTATCTTGCCGGTATCATCACCAATCATTATATTTCCTACACGTCCTTCAGATCCATCCTTCTTTTTAAAAGTGCGGACATCGGAAATATCAAGTAACCTTCCTACAACGTTAATGCCTCCCATACCTTCTTTTATTTCTGAGATTTTTGTTGAAGGATGTTTCACTTGTACTTCTTCTTCAATTATTGCCAACACTCCATTGTTACCAATGTTAACTTCAACTCCTGAATACCCTTCTTTAACATAACCACCTATCTTCAAATTTTGGCCAATTTGAATAGTATTATCATTTACCAGGTCTGCCTTCTCATCCCATAGTGTTATCCTTATACTTCCTGTATCATCGGCAACAATTAGATTTCCGACCCTTCCTGTGGTACCATCGCCGCGTGTGAATTCTTTTGTTGGGGAAACAGAAATAACCTTTGCAATGAAATTAACATTTCCACTGTCACTTTTTATATTTCGAATTTTCTGTGATGAATTCTCAATTACATTTACTCCTAGGCTGTTTGCTACAAGAGCAGCAGCTGTTTTTTCATCACATAGATCTCCCAAATGTACTAATTTTTCATGGACTAATTCAATAAACTCTTCCTTGCTGATTTGCCTACAAACTTTAGAGTAGATTTCGTCTATCCCATTCATGATAATCCCCAGAAATATATTATTATTGGGAGCATTTGCCCCTAAGTTAATCTCTCTGCTTTGTGTAACCTGATAGTATGAGTATGTATTAAATCTGACGAAACTATTATCATAGCTCCCTTTTGTTTCGATAACATATATTAACGATTAATTACATCTCAAGACCGATACATCATGATCCGTAAATGCAATGAGCATGGATATTTCAGAGGTGAGACATGCCCGGCATGCGGTGTGGAAGGCCGGTACGTCCTTGATGATGACCGCGAAGAGCGCTTGGGAAAATTCGTTTCCGGAGCATTGAGGCATTTCCCTGAAGATGTGGGTCTTAAAATGGACCACCATGGCTGGGTTAGCCTGGGGCATCTTCTGGATGTTCTGAGCGAGCGCTATAGGTGGGGCACCAAGGAAAGGCTCATTGCCCTTGTCAGTTCTGATAAAAAGCATAGATATGAGATAGATGGCAAACACATAAGGGCAAAGTACGGTCATTCTGTAGACGTGGAGCTTGAGTCAGATTATCCTGAAAATGAGCTTCCTTCACTTTATTATGGTGTCAGCCAGGAAGAGGTCGATATGCTGCTGGAAAGTGGCATCACGCCTATCAGGCAAACCTATGTGCATCTTAGCACATCTTATGAAAGGGCTGTGGAGGCTGCACTTGTACATACGGATAATCCTGTGATACTTGAGATAGACGCTGATTCTGCCCAAAACGACGGCATCATGGTCATTACTGCCAATGAGGACATCGCCCTTGCAAGATCTATTCCGGCTGAGTACTTGAGCATAGTTGAGAATGGGAACTGATCTGGCAAGTTTCTTTCCTCTCATTTTATCGAGACCTCAGTAAGTTCCTTCTTTTCTCTTATCTCGAACTCTACTCCCAAAAACAGTTCAGTTATATGCATATTTGTCAGTGTGTGTTCTGAGATCTCGAAGGTGGTGAAAGACCCACTTCCTGCAAGACCCATATAGGTGATAAGCTGGTCTGCCAGATAAGGGTCTACCGAGGCCCCGGAATCGAGGTGTCGTGTCATCTGCTCCGCAGCCATCTCTCCAACCTTTTCAGCAGGAAGACCTTTCTTTCCAAGATGACTGGCACCACTATACTCGCTCCACAATGTGATCCCGCTTCCTGTTGAAAGTTCATTTTTAGCGCATACAGCTATATCACTTTTTATTCCCCTGTTCTCCAGCACTCTTTTAGCCGCCAGGGCCTGACGCTGTGCTATATGTTCAGGAAGTTTTGATGAGTGTGATATTCCCTTAATGTTCTCTTCTTTTCTTTCAAATTCGAACCCATGCAGCCTTGCCGGTTCAAAGAACGCACATACCTTTCCTCCCCCTTCAGGATAGTATCCTCTTTTCAGAACTTCTATGTTACAGTGATATCCCATTTGTACAAGCGCTTTACACGTCACATTATTGAGATAATCGATCGTTGGGGACCATGCCACATCAGTTCCACCGGTGATCTCAAGTGCTATCCTTCCACCGGCATATGCTGTCATTGGCATAATGCATTGAAGCAGCAGGGAGATGCTCCCCGCGGTTCCAATGTCCACTGTATATGCAGCCCCCTTTATTTCCATTGGAGAATAGGTGATCTCCTGAGAACCTATATACAGTCCTGAGACATCAGCATCACAGAGCTTTGCAGCAGTTGCTATGGCTTTCATATGCTGGGCCTTAAGCCCGGGTTGGGGTCGATGCGATCTAATATTAAATATCCTTACATCGGTTGATGTAATGCTTGCCAAAGCAATAGCTGTCCTCAGTATCTGTCCTCCACCTTCTCCGTAAGAACCATCGATCTCTATCATCGTGCACCTTTTTTTGGCATTTTCCTGTGTGCACCTTTGACAGCAAAAAGCAAAGGGTCCTGGAGTGTGGAAACAGCAGGAGAGTAGCAAGTTTCCATCTCAAGCAGTTCATCTATGGTTTGTTTTCTCTTTATTGCCAGAGATAGACCGTCAATGCGCTCCTTAGTACCGGTTGTTGAAATTATCTGAGCACCGATCAGGCATCTGTCATGGAACAGGACCTTTATGAATATCTTGCCTGCACCAGGGAAATACTCTGCACGTGTGGAACCTGTAGCTATACCACTGATAACTTTCATTCCTTGCTTTTCAGCTTCTGCGGTCGTAATTCCCACCGAACCTATCTGAAGGTCTCCGATCACTGCTACCCAGGGATTCACCACAGGGCCAAAACATGTGTCCTTGCCTTCCAGATTGTCGGTTATCACTCCTGCCATTCTGCGCGCTGTGCTTGCCAGATGGCTAAGCATGGGTTTGCCGGTGACAAAATTGTATATCTGGGTGCATTCTCCTCCGGAGAACACATCCTCAATGGCATTTCCATTTCTCATGACTTGAAGCCTGTCGTTTGTGAGTATTCCCCCTGTGGGTCCAATATCTATTCCAGCCTCTGCTGCAAGGGCCGAATCAGGGGTCACGCCAACTGAGATCAATACTGCATCTGCAGGTATCTCTATTTCATTCACTGTTACTGATGTGACACTATCTTCACCATTGATGGATGTAGGGGTATGTCCCGTCAGTACCTGAACTCCTTCCTTTTCCAGGTATGATATTACTGTTTCTGCCATATCAGGGTCAAGGCTGGATGAAAGGATCGTATTGCTCCTGTTCAGTAACGAAGTTCTGATCCCACTACGTGCGGTAGCTATGGCAACCTCGGCACCGATGGAACCGGCGCCTATTATCACAAGGTCTTTTGCAGAGTCCAGAACTTTGCCTATCTGGGTGCCGTCAGATAGTGTACGCAGGGTGAACACATTCTTCAGAGATGTGCTATTTTCTATATGTTCAGGTATAGATGGTGTGCTTCCTGTAGCTATCACAAGCTTGTCAAAGGCCAGTTGTTCCTTCCCGATCCTTATTGACCTGTTGTCAAGGTCAATAGAGTCTACCCGGGTATCGAGCCTTACTTTGATGCCCATCTCTTTGAAGAACTCAGGTCCTTTAACTATTAATTGTTCAAAGTTAGGCACATCACCTGAAAAAACGTAAGGTATGCCGCATTGACTGTAAGATGCATGTTTATCAGTGGATATCACCGTTACATCATGACTGGTGTGTCTTGTGGCTCCGGTGGACACAGCCATACCGACCGCACCCCCGCCAATGATCAAGAGTTTTTTACCTGGTGTTTCTCCTCTTTTTACCATGTATTAGAACTCTGCGCTCTCTATATTTAGTTCATTCGTTAGCCTGTTTCTCTTTTCAAAGGGAGTTGAGCATCTTTGTAAACCCACAAGTTTATTATATATCATACGGATATTACCTATTGTAATCATTACTTATATGGCTACATCAACTTGAAATTGATCTAGAATCATTGAGGATACCCATGGGACATGGGTATTCTGATCACGCAAAAATAGTTTATCATCATCTAATTTACAATAATCAGGAAATAAGTTGGAATTCACGTTTGATTATTAGCATCAAGCATCCCATTTGATATGGATTGCCAAAGGGAATGGCGGTAAGGGTATTTAATGTACTGGTGATATTGGGTATACCAATTGAACGTTAGTTACCCTCATAGTGCTGTAGACGTGTGTTCAAGACATGGGCATATGTAATGCTGAATTACGTGTGGCACGTCGGAAAAAACGAACAGAGTTGAGATAGGGTTCAGCAGAATGCTACTGTTGAAGTGACCTAAAAACGGTATCAGGTCCTTTGCGCCTGGGCTTTGTAAGTCACTTGTTAGACTGTTTTTGCAAGATGAACAAGCTATGTGCCATAGATAATAGCATAAAATCAGCATAAATAATGTGGAGATTCATATATGCAAAATGCAGATACTACCAAGTATATCATTCATTCAAAGATCAGCGCAGATGGTATTATTGAACGCCCCGATATCGTAGGTGCCATTTTCGGACAGACAGAGGGCCTGCTCGGATCGGACCTGGATCTGCGGGACCTTCAGAAAACAGGACGTATCGGTAGGATAGAGGTCCTTGTCAGTGCTAAGGGTGGCAAATCCAAGGGTACTATTCTGGTGCCTTCCAGTCTGGACAAGGTGGAAACATCCATTCTGGCCGCATCTCTGGAAACCATCGACAGGGTCGGACCATGCAGCGCCAAGATCGAAATAACAAATATAGAAGATGTGCGGGCCACAAAGAGGAAGCAGATCATAGAACGTGCAAAGTTCATTCTCACTGGCATGTTCGATGTCAATGTGCCGGAATCTCAGGAAATAGCCGAAGAGGTCCGGCAGTCCGTACGTGTGGAAGAAATGCAGTATTTTGGGAAGAACAAGATCCCATGTGGTCCGGCAGTATTTGATTCAGATGCTATAGTCGTTCTAGAGGGTCGTGCAGATGTGCTGAACCTTCTAAGGTATGGTATCAAGAACACTATTTGCGTAGGTGGTACCAATGTGCCTCCTGAGGTTGCAGAACTAACAAAGAAAAAGGAAACTGTGACCGCCTTTACAGATGGTGACCGTGGAGGAGAACTGATCATAAAGGAGCTTCTACAGGTAGCTAACATTGATTACATTGCCCGTGCCCCCGATGGCAAGAGTGTAGAGGATCTTGTACAGAAGGAAATAGTCAGGGCTCTAAGGCAGAAGATACCAGTAGAACAGGTAATGGATAAGTATTCTTTGAAGGATTCGGATTCCATGAAGGCTCCGGTAGTTCAGAGGGTGCCAAAACCAAAAGAAAGAAGACCTGTTGAGATCCCAAGGGTTGCTGCCCCGGCTAAGTTGAAGAAACGCCCGATCAAGCCACGTGAATTCTCTCAGGAACCTGTAGAGGTCGAGGTACCTTCGGAGGAAGTACAGAAAGTTGAGGAGCCGGTCGTTAAACTCTCGCCAGCTTCAAAAAAGTTCAAGTCGCACGCAGATGAGCTCATGGGCACTTTTGGTGCTCGTTTCCTTGATGCCGGCAATAATGTGATTGGTGAGACTGCGGTGCGTGATCTTGTCAATAACCTTAAGAACTACAATGGTGATGTCAAAAGTGTTGTCTTTGATGGTGTTATAACCCAGAGGATCCTTGACATTGCTGAGAACAAGGGTATTGAAAACCTTGTTGGCGCCAAGATAGGAAGTATCACTAAAAGACCAGCTTCAGTGAAAATATTGACCGTTAAAGACCTTTAGGTCTTGATGGTCAATTTTTAATTCTTTAATACTTTCCTTTTTTATTTTTTATTATTTCAAAACGATATAAACACTTTATTTAGTTAACTTTTTATATTTGACTCAAGGACATATATTTCCGACAATAGCCTTTTATCGAAACCAATCGATTTATGTTCGTACATTAATTTCATCAGTGCACAATAGCACAATGTACACACAAAAAAAGGACATGTTGGTTGGTATGCACAAAGACGAATTGATCCAATTGCACACTTTAATGGCACAAATGAAAAGTTGTCTGGAAGAAAAGGGTTTTACAAACGAGTTCTCTGAATATGAATCTCTGGCAATAAGTCCGGTACATGTGCACCGGAGCAAGGCTGAGCATAAACTCGCCATCTTTGTACTGGGCAATAGCCTTGCATCTGTAATGTCCAAGGATGAGTTTTCAGGCTTTGGCAGGACATCCGAGAGAATGAAGGAACTTGCCACACGTATGCATCATAGCATCATGCAGGAAAACTTCTGAAATTCAGTCCATTCAGAAAAAGTTCACTCATCAAATTCTTCCGCGTCCCTCAGGGATATTCCTTCTATTTTTTCGGCAAAGAGATCCAAGTCATGGAACTTATATGAGGATAGTTTCATCTTCATTATTATTCCATCCTCCCCATCCGAGTAGTACTCTTTTTCGATCCAGCAAGGAATGAACCCCATCTTAACATAAAGGTTCCTGGCCTTCATGTTATTGGCCCTTACTTCCAAAGTAGCATATTTCAAAAGGTTCGAATAGAACTCTTTGAACAATGCATCCAGAAGCATTGCTCCTATCCCCCTTCCCTGGAACTCTTCTCTCACGGCAAGGGAAAACACCCTTCCCTCATTTTCGTTCAGCCTGTATCCCACTATGAAGCCAACTATAAAGTCCAGGTATTCAGCCACAAGGAACATATCCCCATGCATTTCGTAGAAGTGCATGTATGCAAAGGGATTATGTTCCGCAAAAGCCTCCGATTCTATGCAAAGCACATCTTCAAAATCATCAGTTTTGAATTTCCTGATCCTTATGCTCATAATATCAATATCATGTCATTTAGTTTTCACATGGCGCAGGTCAACGGCCTGGCCTTTTGTAGACATGCTCATCTCCTTGCCGTTCATACGCGCCCGTCCAACACCAATTGCTCTTTCCCCTACCACAAACACTTCATCCCCTTCGCGGATAGCAGGATCAGCTTCCAGAACTCCCGGGGCGAGGATGGAACCTCTAGGTATGAAATCGTCTATCCTTACGATGTAGGAATTGCGTGGGATCATCATTTCCGCTCCTTCTATGGTAACTGCCAGTGTTCCATACTGGGGTATAAGGGTTGCAAGCTGGATCTTTTCACAAAAAGATTGATACCTGGGGAAAGGCCCCTTAATTTCGGAATTATCGGGAACTAATATTTCTCCTGCTCCCTTCCCAAACTGATAATCAGCAATAGCCTTCAGCATTGCTGCTTTCCTTTTCGTTTCGCTTATTTTCCTGCCTGTACACAGTCCCTCCATGGTCTTGCTAAGGTTCCTGAGGGATTCATGAGAAGTGACACTGCCGGTGTTCGTGAAGTGTATCTCCAGTCCAAGCTTATCGGCTACCATCTCACAGATCTGCCTGTAAGCACCATCTACATGTGCCACTATTGCAGTGTACCTGTGCTTTGAAAGATAATCTTCAAGACATCCTGAAACCCACTTCATTTCTTCAGCATCCCAGTGACCTGTTACAGCAACATCATAATGAGCTGCCGGATAGGTCAGCTCCAGTTCCCTGGGAACTATTCCAAGAGGCGATGTAATTATTACCTCATGTACAAATTTGCGGTACTTGCCCAGAGCCAGACCGAACTTCTGGTGAGATTGTGAAATGGAATAGGGCTTTTTTGCAGAGCATGGTAAGAGCAGAAGTACATCCAGTTCAGGAGGGGTATACCTTTCCTGTATCCTGCGTGCAAACCTCACAACTTCCGGTCTTGTTAGGGAATCACCCGAATTAGCAAGCATCTCCACATTGCGGGTGATCGGAGTCCCCCTCTCAAGATATCGATATTCTCTGTCAAGCAGTCTCAACAGTGCAGTAAGCCAAGGTCTGGTGCGGCATTGGCCATCAACATATTCCCGAAGATTGCCTGCAGATATCTTTTCTCTTACCAGGGCAAGTTCAGCTTCCATTGCATTGATATTATGCTGTTCGAGCAGCTGTGCCCTGGAATTCTTATCCATTTTTTTAAGTTCCAATGCGGTGGTAGATACACATGCAGAACATCTACACGGTAACTCGAAAAGCGATCCCAGATCGAAACTTCCTGCGTGAGTGAGATAAATGTCCTTATATGCTGCAACTGTGGCCTTAGTGGTATCCAGCACATCAGCCCCCATGTAAACGAGCATTGCCAGGTTCTCAGGAAGACAGATATCAGGGAGGTATAATGCTGTATCATCAGGTGTACTGTCTTTGTGGTCAAGAACTCTTTCCAGCAATGCTCTTGCATTGTTCTCAAAGACACCTGCGCCCTCAAGTATATACAGATCAGCAGCCTTTAGAGCTCTCCCTTTACGGTATAGCCTTCCGGTGGCTCCACTATTCGATGCAGGCATTTCCAGAGATTCCGGTATGCAGTCAGGAGCGTCAGGTGCAAGACACATATGAGGTAGTATGATCAGCCTATCTTCTCCGATCTCGCTTCTAAGCTGTTGTAACCTATGTTCAGCTTTTTCCACATTGCCTAGTTCCCACAGGGAGCCAGCATCCACGATAGGTCCTGTGTTATCTTTCAGAGTCTCGGTTTTCAGGACGCATGGGGTCTCAATAGTTCTGGAAAGGAGCAGCCTGCCCTTTCTTGCTGCACCGTCCCTCTGGTATACCTCGAAATATCGTGTCATTGTTTGTAGGATACTGCATAGTTAGATGTAAATGTTTGGTATAAATTTCTGCTATTTCACCGCTATCTTTAAATAATGACCACTTCTCTAAAATCAAAGCTATGCTCAATGTTGACCTAATAGAAAAAATGAGAACGATCGTAGGTAAGGACAATCTGTCCGTTGCTACCTGCGAACTATATTGTTATTCCTCTGATGCTTCCCAGATAAGAGGTATTCCGGAAGTTGTCATTAAACCGCAGACCACTGTTCAGGTTTCGGATATTGTGAGTATCGCTTACGAGCATGATATTCCAGTGACCGCCAGGGGAGCAGGCACAGGTCTGGCGGGTGGCTGCGTTCCTCTGGAAGGGGGTATCGTCCTTGATATGTCCGGTATGGATCGGATAGTGGAAATGGATTTTGATAATCTTCAGGTGGTAGTGGAACCGGGTATAGTTCAGGAAAAGCTCAATAAGGCCCTGGAACCATACGGTTTTTTCTTCCCCCCGGATCCCGGAAGTTCTGCAATGTGTACTCTAGGAGGGCTGATAGCTAATAACGGCAGCGGGATGCGCTCTGTGAAATATGGTACCACCCGCAGTTATGTGCTCGGCCTTGAGGTAGTGATGGCAGATGGAAAAATAATAAGAACAGGTTCAAAGACAATGAAAACTGTTGCAGGTTATTCTCTCACTGACCTCATGGTCGGTTCGGAGGGGACTCTTGGCATCATCACCCAGGCAATAATCAAGGTACGTGCCATTCCCAAAGAACGCTCTGTCATATTTGCTTCATTCGATAGCCCAGAACTTGCAGGGAAAGCCGTTGTGAGAGTGCTGTCATCGGGTATCGTTCCCTCTGCATGCGAGATACTGGATGCGAATATTATCCGGGCGATAAATACATATGATCCTAAACTAGGCCTTCCGCTTGCCGGTGCCATTCTACTTTTTGAAGTGGATGGTACTGAAGCTGAAGTGAAGGAAGGTGTTGATCTCATAGTAAAAACATGTGAAGGCTTGGCTTCAGGTGTCAGGACCGCTTCGGATAAGAAGGAAAGAGATGAGATATGGGCTGCCCGCAGGCTGGTGGGTGCGGCGATCTCGCGTCTTGATCCCATGCGTACCAGGGTCTATGTGGGCGAGGACGTTGGGGTTCCCATAAAAGAAATACCCAGGATGCTGCGCAAGGTGGATGAGATCTCCAAAGAGTTCAACCTGCCTATCATGACCTACGGTCACATTGGGGATGGCAACCTGCATACAGGCATGTGCATAGACATGCTTAGCGACGATGCCTGGAAAAAGCTGAACGCTGCAGCTGATAAGATCCACCGTACAGCCATTGAGATAGGTGGCACGGTCACTGCAGAGCATGGCGTGGGCAGTGCGAGATCCGAATACATGCGCCTGGAGCTGGGAAATGCATTGGATGTCATGATCACGATCAAGAAGGCCCTTGATCCTAAAGGGATACTGAATCCCGGAAAAATGGGTGTGTGACATGTCCAATCTTGATCTTAGATCCATCCTTAAATGTGTACGTTGTGGTACATGCAGGTCAGTATGTCCTGTTTTTGAGCAGGTAGGCTGGGAATCAGCAAGCTCCAGAGGTCGTATGCTTGTTGCCCATGGTGTTTCTCAAGGTCTTGAGGCAGATCAGGATGTGCTAAACAGCCTCAATACGTGCACGACCTGTGGGCTGTGTGAACAGATGTGCCCTTCAGGTGCCTCTCCCGTTCAGGTTGTTCAGGATGCCCGCCACCATCTTGTGCTTAAGGGCAGGATGACCGATGCTCAGGCAGCACTGCGCGATGCTGCTGCATTAGCGGGCAATCCTCTTGGAGAAACACAGTATCGTCATGCCTGGCTTGAAGATGCTTCCGACATCAAAGAGCATGCTCCTTATGTCTTTTTTGTGGGTTGCCTCGGTGCTTACAGGTATCCTGAGCTTACACGCAGGACATTTGATCTGCTTAAGAAGTTCGATGTCACCCTGATCCCTGAGGAGGTTTGCTGCGGTTCACCCCTGTTCCGTACTGGTTTGGACCCTGATGCTCTTGTCTCTAAGAATCTGGAACAGATCAAAAGGATCGGTGCGCATACCATCATCACAGGCTGTGCAGGATGCTATACAACTCTTAAGAACGACTATCACAGTGATCTGAAAGTGATGCATGTTTCAGAGTTCCTGGCAGAACATCTTCAGGAACTGGACCTAAAACATCTGGACATCACAGTGACCTATCATGATCCCTGCCATCTGGGCAGATGTAATGGTATCTTTGATGCACCCCGGCAGATCATCACATCGATCTGTGAACTCAAGGAGATGAGATCCCATCACGAGCAATCCCGTTGCTGCGGTGCGGGTGGTGGTGTACTGAAAGGTTATCCTGATCTTTCAATGGCCCTTTCAAAGAAACGCCTGGAAGAGATACCCGGAGGTGTGGATTATCTCGTCACGTCCTGTCCCCTGTGCAGGACAAATCTTAAGCGTGGGGGGCCGAAAGTCGAAGTTATTGATATCCTGGACCTGATGGAAATGGCAATGAAATAAGTTTATACAGTTTTACTTAAAAACTCTTTTCTCTTTTAATACGGTATGATTTATTCTTTTTGTTCTCTTCAATATCGTGTGGATAATTTTAGCATAATGGATTACTGATCTTCTTTCGGAGAACAAATCTCGGAATTCTAAATCCCAGTCCATAGCCATAAAATCAGTCAGTCTACTAGGTATTGCTATGTGTCTTACAAAAGTATTCAACGTGAATACAATTTATCTTTTTTATGTATTATGGTAGCAAACAAGTTCTCAGTTTAATGGTATAACCATAAAAAATTTATATAAACAAGTTTAATTGAGTTACTCTAGATTGGATACGCTGCGGTTTTTGGTCACTCAACTGTTTAAGCTGCCGCTATATGACCAAAAATAGTTAGAGCAGTACATCAAAAAGAAGCCTCTCAAGATGGCAAGAATAGTATTATTGCAATATACGGGACATAAGGTGGTATAGGTGATTAACAGAACAATAAAATATGGACTATTGATTGTTGGATTATTATCAATATTGGTGCTGAGCATAATTCTATCCAACTACTCAGCAATGGATACACAAAAAAACACAACAGACGAATATTTTCAGGAAGTATCTAGCCCACTTTCTTCTAATGAGGCATTATATGTGCAAGATAACACAGCAGAATCTGTCAACAAAACAACTATTTCTATAAGTGCATCGCTTGCATATCTCAATTTTACTGAGCTAAATCAGCGATCTGAATCGATTGTTATTGGCACAGTAAAGGAGATTCTGCCCGCAAAATGGAACACTCCTGACGGAAAAAGGCGGGGTGATACAATTGAAAATTTGGGTGAATATGATGCTATGTACACTGATGTCATTATAAGTGTGGATCAATATCTTAAGAACCCACTTGAGCAGAAAGAAATTAGGGTTCGTATTCAAGGAGGAGAGGACGAAGTTGTGAAAATGGCCTTCGGTTCGGAACCATCTTTCAAAGAAGGTGAAAAGGTCTTGTTGTATGTAAGCAAAGATGTTTCTACTATGTTTAAGGACTTTGGCCCAGAACACTATCTTGTGATTGGTGCATCTTTAGGCAAATTCACTTTAACTGATGATGGGCTGGCTGTAAGGGAATATGAGTATGTGGATCAGAAAGAATTGCTGGATGCCATTGAAAAAGGGTATGAACCGGAAATAAAGAGTTTTGAAGAGGTTAAGGAATGACCTCTACTCTTTCTTTTATTTGCTTACTATTAAGTTTAATAAATCTTGTTTAAAACCTTATTGCCTTTCTTTTCCCCTCGGTGGCCTTCTGATAAGGCAGTTCCAGCTATTGCCCACAAGGTCCAGCCGGTCTGCGCGTTTAAGCCCTTCGTAGACAAGCATCTGATTCTGAGGGTCCTTATAGCGCAAGAAGGCCCTCTGTATCATTTTGTCTTTTCTGGAAGTTGCAACATAGATGTTCCTGCCTGTGAAAGGGTCGATCCCTGTATGGAACATGCAGGTGGCAGCAGTCATGGGCGTGGGTGTGAAATCCTGCACCTGTTCTGTGTATCTTCCTGTATCCCGGATGTATTCTGCAGTTTCGATCATGTTGTTAAGGGTACATCCTGGATGGCCAGACATCAAGAATGCCACAAGGTACTGGTCTTTGCCTAATTTTCGATTTATCTCCTTGTATTTCTGCTCGAACTTTTCAAATATTTCCCTGCGGGGTTTTTTCATGGCATCGGTAACTGCGTTACAGTAATGTTCGGGTGCTACCTTGAGCTGTCCGCTGACGTGATGGGCACACAGTTCTTCCATATACTGTTCATCAAGGAGTGCCAGATCGTAACGTACGCCATAACCAACGAAAACCTTTGATATGCCGGGTATTTCCCGCAGTCTTCTCATCAGTTCTATCAGTTTCTTATGGCTTGTGTCAAGTGAGGGGCAAACCTGTGGATGAATACATAATTTGTCTGTACATGTCCCTTTCTTTTCCCACTTTGCGCATTCCATCCCATACATGTTAGCAGATGGTCCGCCAAGCCCGTTGATGATACCTTTGAAGCCCTTGATCTTCTTAAACCCTTCAGCTTCCCTCAGGATCGATCCAATGCTACGGCTTGAGATCATTCTTCCCTGGTGCAGGACGATGGCGCAGAAAGAGCAGGAACCAAAACATCCTCTGTGGGTGGTGATGGAGAACCTGGCCATGTCAAGGGCAGGTATGGGTTCTTTGTACGACGGGTGTGCACTTCTGGTATAGGGCAGCTCATACACATGGTCGAGCTCTTTTTCATTAAGAGGGCGCATGGGTTTGTTCTGTATGATCACTGTTTTCGGATGGACCTGTACTATCCCTCTTCCCCTTACGGGGTCCTGCTCATCGAATGTAAGCCTGAACGCTTTGGAATAGAGCACTTTGTCCTGTGAGACTTCGGTGTAGGAAGGTATCTCGATATTGTTCCTGAGCATTTCATCTCTTTTTTCCTTCCATATTTTGACTTCCATTTTCCAGACAGTGCCGTCAATGTCAGTTATTTCTTTTAACGATACGCCTTTATCCAGTCTTTCTGCTATCTGGAGCAGTTGCAATTCTCCCATGCCATAGACCAGCAGGTCGGCAGGTGTGTCCGCAAGAATTGACTGACGCACTTTGTCCGACCAATAGTCGTATTGAGCAAAGCGGCGCAAAGAAGCTTCTATGCCTCCTATTACCAGGGGTACATCAGGATATGCTTCCCGCAACCTGTTGGAATAGACTATGGTTGCTCTGTTCGGCCGCATTCCGGGTTTGTTGCCGGGTGAATATGCATCTTCATGGCGTAACCTCTGGGAAGGCGTATAGTTGCTCACCATTGAGTCTGTATTTCCTCCACTAACGGCGAAGAACAGGCGTGGCTTTCCTAATCTTTTAAAGTCTTCTACACTATCCCATTTAGGTTGCGCAATAATGCCTACTCTGTATCCGGCATCTTCAAGGACCCTGCTAATGATGGCTGTTCCAAAACCTGGATGGTCTACGTAGGCATCCCCGGTCACAATGATCACATCAAGTTCTTCCCAGCCTCTTTGCTTTGCCTCCTTAAGGTCCATCGGGAGGAACTGTGAAACAAATGAAGTTTGTTCTTTCTTTTTTAATGTCATGATCAGATGATCCTGAATATGCTTTTAGCCATGCGGTATGATAGTTCTATCTGGCGTTTCACGTTCTCAGAAGTAGGGTCCCCATGTCCCGGATACATTGTCCTTACATCCAGCTGTGTGAGTTTTTGAATAGATCCACTTATATTTGCAGAGTTGCCACCTATGAAATCCGTACGTCCTATACTCCCCTGCGGAAATACCGTATCTCCTGAGAACAATGACTTTGACACTGGTTCGTAAAGGCATATGCCCCCAGGTGTGTGCCCAGGTGTATGTATAATTTGCAGATGTTCTCCATTTCCGATGGGTATGCTTTCTCCGTCATCCAGCAGGATATCTGGTTCAAAGGAAGGTGCTATGCTATCAAAAGCAGCAGCTGCGCTGGCTTCATCGTGATGTAGCAATTCTACATCGTCCCTGTGGATAGCTATACGCGCCCCGCTTTTTCTGGCAATGGCCTCTGCAGCTGCAGTGTGGTCATAGTGGCAATGGGTAAGAACGATGAGTTCAAGATCGTTGATATCGATGTTTTTTTCGATTTCTGCTATCAGGGCATTTGTGTTGATGCCTGTGTCTATCAGCACTTTGCCATTGATAAGATACGAATTTGCATCATAGTAACCAGTATGGAATTTCTTTACGTTCATGTTCCTTATCCCTGTTCCCTATATATGGTCCTTAGAGGCCGAAAACCCTTATAGTGTTTTTCCTGGTGATACCTGCTATATCTTTCTCTTCTATTCCTTTGAGTTTTGAGATCCACGGAAGGGAATCAAGAACGAATGCAGGTTCATTCCTGCCTTTGCGAGGGGAAAGATATGGACTATCCGTTTCAAGAAGCATGTGCTCCAATGGCACTTCCTTTGCTATTTCCTGGTGGTGTTCCGAAAAACATGCCAAAGTGGGAACTGATATAAAATGTCCGGCATCTACTATATTTCTCATGGTTTCAAGACTCCCGCCATAGCAGTGAAATACCACTTTGTCGAGGTGTCCTGACAATCCCAGTGCAATATCTTCTGCTTCTCTGCCGTGTATCACCAGAGGTTTGTTGTATCTGTCTGCAAGCTCTATGACCTGTTTGAAAACTTCTATCTGTCTGTTCCTTTCAGCGCTTGAGGTGAAGTAATGATGATCAAGTCCCGCTTCCCCTATTCCAACTATGTCTGTGACGTGATCTTCTATAAAACTCAACATGCTTTTTACTTGTTCATCAGTAGCTTCCGGTGACAAATGGGGGCTGAACCCCAGAGTTGCGTGGATATGGTCATATTTCTGTGCAAGCTCAAGGGTTGAGATATTGGTCTTTGGATCAACTCCGGAATTTATCATTTGCACTACGCCAGCATCAAGGGCACGTTGTATGGTTGCATCTCTATCCTTATTGAATTTTGGAAAATCAAGATGGCAGTGTGAATCTATAACTTGGAGATCCATGGTTATTTCTATTGGTTGCTGAAATCATAAAGGGAACGATTCAGAAGATCTGTATGCAATGCAATTAACCGCAGGTCTAAAAAGAAAAAGAACTCCAGGCATTGTTGCCTGGTAATTAGATAATCAATAGGTTTCACTGCATATTCCACAGTTTTTTCTTGTCAAGCAGGATATTTATGGCTGTTACAAGTGCGTCCACGGATGCTGTCACAATGTCAGTGCTTGCAGCGTGGGCTGTTACCATGCGTCCATCTTCGTCCTCTACACCTATGGTGACCTCTGCAAGAGCATCGGCACCTCCGGTGATGGCTTCAATGCGGAAGTCCCGTATCTTCACTTTTGTGTACCCAGCGATCATTTGCTGTACTGCCTTAACGGCTGCATCCACCGGTCCGGTACCAATGTTGGATGCAACTGCCTCCTCATCACCAACAATGGCTCTGACCACTGCAGTTGGTGTTGTGAGGTTGCTTGTCATTACGGACAGTTCTTTGAGCTTTATGGTCTCGCTTCCAAGGTTCCTTCCCAGTACGTCTGATGCGACGGCATGCAGATCAGCATCACAGATCCTTTTTCCTTTGTCAGCGATAGCCTTTATTCTCCTGACTATCTCGTCCAGTTGCTCATCAGTGGTCTGGATGCCGGCATCTTCCAGTGATTTCTGAACAGCGTGCTTGCCTGCATGCTTACCCAGCACGATGCGTCTTTTGTGCCCTACCATCTCTGGCGTCATGATGCCGGGCTCGAATGTATCGGCCTTGGTGAGCACTCCGTGGGTGTGGATACCAGATTCATGAGCAAAGGCATTCTCGCCAACAATAGGCGTGTTCGGGGGTATGTGTATACCTGTATATTTCTCGACCATTTTAGACGTTTCAAGGAGGTATTCTGTATTAATGTTCGTCTTTGCGCCGTAGATCGATTGCAGGCACATGACCACTTCAGCAAGATTGGCGTTACCTGCTCTTTCTCCAATGCCATTTACAGTTACTTGGATCTGGCTTGCTCCAGCCTCAACTGCCATGAGGCTGTTAGCCACTGCTATTCCAAAGTCGTTATGGCAGTGGACATCGATGGGAATCCTTATTTCCTTACTGACCGCACCTACCAGATGGTACATGCGGGAAGGGGACATTATTCCCACGGTATCTGGCACATTGATGATGTCGCACCCCGCTTCCTCTACTGCTTTATATATCTGTGTAAGGTAATCAATATCAGTACGGGTGGCATCCATGGCCGAGAACATACATTTCACGCCATGGTCCTTTATGTACTGAACTGCATCCACAGCCATTGTGAGCACTTCTTCTTTGCTCTTCTTTATTGTGTGGATCCTCTGTATGTCAGATGTGGATACGAATGTATGTATCATGTTCACATCCGTGTCCAGGCATGCGTCTAGGTCTTTTGTCAGCACTCTTGCAAGACCACACACGTCCAGTTTAAGGCCTTCGTTGGCGATAGCTTTTACAGACTGTCTGTCTCCATCAGAGGAAATAGGGAATCCGGCTTCAAGGACATCTACTCCAAGCTTGTCCAGTTGCCTTGCGATCTTCAGCTTCTGGTCGTTCGTCAGGGAAACCCCGGGCGTCTGTTCACCATCGCGCAGTGTGGTATCGAAAATAGTGATCTTCTTGTTCAACAGCGGTTCTGTGTTATAAAAAACGATCCCTCAGTTGCATTTCTGCGCTCATAGTAATCATAACTTTGTGTCAAGTTATTATATTTAAATGTTTCTTCATGTTTCTACTACTCTCAAAATTTTGGCGATAATATATTGCATAACCAATAGGTATTTATAGAAGCATGTGCTTCTAGGGGTGCTCGCAAGGGGCCTTGCAGCGCGGAAACGCAATGCAGCTCGCTTGAGAGATAATAACGTTAAGTTATCATCGATTGATGTCCGTTTGTCGTGTGCCTGCCTTGTTTCGCAAGGTATATATACGAAGACGGTCATTAAGGTGATTCCCGCAC
>NZ_MVQX01000040.1 GCF_002067275.1 Methanomethylovorans sp. PtaU1.Bin093
TTTTCAAAGGACTATTAGATATTGCATGTTTCATCCTATGCTGGAAAAAGGTGTGAGGGAAGTTTTGAAACAGGCTCGATATATACTGAAGGGGCATACACTAAAAATTTATTTTATGTACTAGTACATCCTCAGAATATGCCCGCAGGATCTCGGCTACGCTCCAGGCCTGAGCCACGCATCCTCTGGCCAAATGAGGTTCATTGCCATCAAATATCTCTGAGATGGTACCAACGCCTGCTTCTGCCAGGTGAGGTATAAAACCGTCCAGCAGTTCTTTAGCATACATCCTGCTCCTTAAGGAGTGTCCTTTTGTTCTGCAGTAGGCCGAAACGAAAGGCCCCATGAGCCAAGGCCATACGGTCCCGTTATGATAGGCCATATCTCTCTGAAGTGTACCGCCTTCATATTTGCCAATATAGGCTGCTTCATAGGGTGCCAATGTCCTTAAGCCCCTGGAAGTCAGCAAATGTTGCTGTACTTTTCTTACAATGTTTTTTTCCTTCGTGGGATCAAGCATACAATGAGGTAGTGACACCGCGAATATCTGATTCGGTCTTAACGCACCATCCTTGTGTTCCATTCCACGTGCATCATATCCTATGCAGTCAAAAAGACAATCCTGTTCTTCGTTCCAGAAGGCCTGTTCAAATTTCCCGCGGACCTTTTCAGCCTTTTCTTCAAACCCTGTATTGTCTGCGCCAAGCTTTGCCGCCATCTTTGAGGCGATGACCAGGGCATTGTACCACAATGCATTGATCTCACATGCTTTGCCTTTGCGGGGTGTGATCTCTGCATCGCCCACTTTGGCATCCATCCATGTCAGTTGTCCATCATGACATAGCAGGTTATCGGTATCCACTTTGATACCAAACTTTGTCCCTCTGGAATAGTTATGAATGATATCGCTCACCGTAGTCCACATCTTTTCGATAGTGTGTATGTCATTGGTATATTCCAGATACTTCCATAGAGCATTGATGAACCAGAGAGAAGCATCCACAGTGTTATATGCATAACTATCGGTACTATGGTCAGGGAATCTGTTAGGTATGAGCCCTTCTTTGCAATTCTCTGCAAAAGTGGACAATATATTTGCAGCTATTTCATATCTGCCAGTCACAAGCGTAAGGCCAGGTAATGAGATCATGGTATCTCTTCCCCAGTCGGCGAACCATGGATAGCCTGCAATGACAGAATGCTTTCCAGTTGAATGGCGCATGACAACAAAAGCGTCTGCTGATACAGCCAGCTTTGAGGGAAATGCTTCCGTAAAACCTGATCTCTGGAAGATCATGGAAATACGTTCCTTTTCAGCTTCATACGCCTTGTGTACGGAAACTGAAGAGACATCAGTTATCTTTTCAGTGGAAGCAACTATAACTATCTCATTTTTCCCATGCGAGAGCTCCATTTCAAAGTAGCCGGGATGATAACAGTCCTCATGGAAATCATAACCCCTTTCCATTTCAAGAGGATATTCAAAATTATAGTACCAATCACCTGACGGGATGTAAGAGGAGTTTGAAACAAGATGCAGTTCTATCTTGCTTTCTTCTGCAGGATCGATATACATCATGGTCCCATTACTGAACGGTTCCTGTGATATCCCAGCATTGCTTCGTGCCAGTTTATGAAAATCCCGCATGCTGGCAAGAGCATGTATACGCATCGTACAGTTCTTTTTCTCAGGCGGCACATGAATATCGTATCGTACAAAAACAGTATTCTTTCCATGTTCCATGCACAATGTCTTAATGACCTGTATGCCATAGATATCATATTTCCACGATGGCACAGGTCCTTCGGTGAATTCCCTGATGTATCTGAAACCCCGAGGATGTACGACACCAGGATATCTGTGGCAGGCAAGTTCATGAGCGATGTTATTGAAATGGATCTCCTCATCAAGAGCCGACAAGAGCACCATTCTGTCGACGGGCGGCTCCATGGATGCCACAAGCAAGCCATGGTACTTTCTGGTGTTCATAAAAGACAGAGTAGAGGAGGCATATCCTCCCAATCCGTTGGTTATCAGCCATTCTTTCTGACAGAGCTCATCGATATTGTCCCTCTCGGCAGAGAAAATGGTCCCTTCATATCTTTCCATCATGTGTTTCCTCTGAGAAAGTTTCAAGGAGAAGTATGTTGTCTATCATCAGAGCACAACTCCAGCCTAAGGGTATAGCCCAGGCAGGGTAGCCCTTATGCTTATCCACCTGTTCAGGGAGCATACCAGTGCTGGTGGTTCCCCTCAATGCCCATTTGATATAGTTCACAGCGCCCTGTACAAGCCTTGAGACTTCTGTGTCCGTACCAGGTGCGTTGTGAAGTGAGTTTGCAAGGGTGAGCATTGCCTTTGACAGCCACAGAGTGGTCACTATCCAGGGATTGCCTTCAATGTACCTGTCGTTCTCATATCTTTTTATCCCATGATATCCGTTAACACTCACACTAAGCCTTTCCTCTATGGCCTTCAGCATCGACAGGATCATTTCTCTTTCTTCGGGATCAGTTGCTGAAAGCATATTGAAAGGAGTGAAAGTACCTATCATACTTGCATCCACCGCAGGGTCCAGTTTTCCATCGGCAAGGCATTTGGCAAAATATCCTTCTTTAAGCCACATCTTTTCAATGGTCTTGTTCTTTACAAGCTCGGCCCTTTCAAGCCACCGGGATGCAAGACCAGGTTCACTGTAAGCTCTTGCCATAAAGGCCGCGGCCTTCAGGCCGGCAAATATAGCAGCGGACGTATAAGCGAACGATCCGGCATATGATTCCCACAGGTCCAGACAGGGGTCATGCAGCCCATCAGTTGTGCGCCTCATCAGATACTCTGCACCTGTGAGCACCGTGATCCAGATATTCTCCAAGAACTCCGCTTTTTGCAGTCCTCTCAGTGTACTATAGAAAGTGTACATGGCATGCAGTGTGGCACCTGTTTCGTCTATTTGGGTGGAATGGTCGAAATTTCCCCATGAAGGAGCCGTATTTCCATCAAGCCAGTATCGCTGGAACCATGACCCATCCGAAAGCTGGGTACGCCGGCACCAATGGAAGAACCTTTCACAGTATTCGGGATAACCCGCATTGAGCAAAGCCACTGCCACTTCTGATACATCTCTGTTCCAGCAGTACCCATAACCTCCGCACATCTCGAAATCATGATCGAATTCAGGTGCTGCAACAAAAGAACCATGCTTAGGATCATTGAGAAGGTCGAGGGTGAGAAGGCAGCGGTTAAAAGCTTCTAACACCTGTTGTTTTGTCTCAGGCGTGTCATCCAGCAGAGACAGTTTTAGCAGGTCCTTCTTTGAAAGCCAGTTGATCCAGTCCTGCCTGGAATTCTCAAGCATATTATTCACTGGCTCCTGAACGATCTCCAGCATCATCTTGTATAGCTGCGTTCTTTTCGGAGCAGCTCCTATAAATACTGTGATCTCCCTGGACTGGCCAGCCTTAAGCTTAAGGTCCCATCCTACGACCGTGTTCAGATAACCTATATCTTCCTTGTTGTTTTGCAGCTTGCCGTCTTCCATGTCATAGCGGGCGTTTGTCCACCAGATGGTATCCATTGCCTTGCCAACCTGCCACTGCTCAAAAGGAGGGGATGCCATTATACCGATATAGTTGTCTTGCCAGTACTGGGCAAGCAGACCCACGTCGGGATCGCAGAAAGCTGAGTTCTTCTTGTGCATCTCCCCTACACAGAGATTGGAATAATAGAAGAATGTGCCATTGATGTCTTTTTCTGCACTGATGGTATACTTGCGCACCATTACAGATGCTCTTTGATGTGCAAAATCCTGTATATTTATCTTTATGCCAATCCCATGTACAAGCTCAGTGATGACCATATTGGTGTCTTCAAGATAATGCTGTGTGGAATACCACTCATGATTATTTGTCCACATAAGCCTGTTGTCGATCTGCAGGCAGACAAGCGATTCTTCCACATGCTGGGCATAATCCCGGCGGGGATAAAAAAAGCCGAACAGTTCACCTTTCTTGCCCATAGTGACAAGGATTTTGTCATTGCCCAGTATCACATTAGGTTGCCTGATCACTGGATCTCCTCTTTCATAATATGTTCCGGTTTTACCCCATCAGGTGCAGGTGATACTACATGTTCGCATACTGCATTGCCCATGCTCTTACAGCTGACCTCCCGCACCTGGAAAGTGTAGCGCATCATCTCGGTCATGTAGCCTGCAATGAATCCGCTCATGTACCCGCATACAGGAAGATCACTGGGACCGTATGCATCTGCAATGAACGAGTCCCTTACCACGACCTTACCACTACAGCTCTCTTTATCAAAATCCACTTCCAGTTTTCCCCAGCCGGATGCAAGGAACAGTTCTCTCAGTACCGCCATACAATTCTTCATGTCCACTGGCATTATGTTCCTCACGTACTTTGCAGCGCCTCGTCCTCCTTTTAGGCCACTGAGCAGGAGAAGGCCGTCAGGCTGGATCACATGCTCTCTTATTATCTTTAGTATGTCCACAAAGGTCTTTGACCTTGTGATGAGAGCTCTTTCTCCCAGGAAATTCAATGGAAAATCCACCGAATGGATCATGCGGTTTCTGGATATACCCGATTCAACATCAATTATCCCATCAATGGCCAGGAGCCTTTTATTGATCATATCTACTTGTGTTTCTTCCTCGATCTCGGTGAAAAGCACATACTTTCCCTGACCATCAGGTTCTGTATTATCAAGGTAAGCAAATCTTATTTTCACCTCCATTTCGCCGAGTGCTGAGTTAATTTTTGCTTCTGCTCCCATATTGGTCTTATAGAGGATGCTGAACCATACCACAAGTGCCTTTTCACCCCTGGAAAACATGTACAGGTCTCTTACCATAGTTAACCTCTTCTTCCCGGTTATTCATCCATTGCTTTCATTGCACTCAGTTTGCTGAATACCATGGATTTAAAGTCCATGAGGGCTGCCATATAATTGATAGCTGCATCAAAGGGCGATGAATGGATGCTGAAATAGGAATGCACATCGCCGTCACCAAGCCATTTGGTGCACATGTAGTAGAAATGGTCAGAAGTGAGCAGATGTTTCCAGATCCTGATAAGCTCCGTGTCTCTGGTTCTGCGTACATAGGGCCCCAGCATCTTGACATCTTCAAAACATCTTCTTTGCATATCGTTCCCCAGCCATGCGCTGGTGTCACGCTCGCTGTCCGCCCAGGAGATCGTGGAAAAATCCCCTACATCTATATCTGCCACAGGTTCGTATCTGCTGATCACTTCAGTTGGCGTCCTGAAGGTCAGCTTTTTATCTATGACCTCAGCAGGCAATGCCTTTAGGAATCCGAATATGCCTGTTTCTTCCCATTGGTGCTCACCAAAGGTCTCATAGTCCATGAAGATGTTCAAAGTATTTCCAGGAGTAAGAGCAGCCCAGGTAGCCCATTTTTCCGCAGTGAGAGGATATTCAGGCCACCATCTTGAGGAGAAACGGTATCCTATGTCATCGCTTAGTTTATAGTTACGCAGCAAGACCTTGATATTCGAGTCCTTTGCCTTGTACACATAGTTGGGTGACCTGCTGCCAAGCAGGTGTTCTGTGCCTTCGGTAAGTATTGCCTTGTATCCCAGTTCCTCGACCGTTGCAGCCAGGCTGTTATTATACAGTAGCTCAGTGTTCCTGAACACCTGCGGTTCTACTCCGAGCAGTGACCTCATGTTCTCACGATGCTCACATATCTGTTCCTTGAATTCTTCCCGGTCATCGAACAAGCCTGCAAGAGAGTGGTAATTAGTTTCTTCAAGGAACTCCACACATCCTGTCTCTGCCATTTGTCTGAAGGTTTCAAGCACATCTTTATCCCATTTTTCACACTGGCTGAGCAATGTGCCTGTGACAGAGAGACTTATCCTGAACTTTCCTTCATATTCATCAACAAGATCCAGCATGGTCCTGTTAGCCGGAAGATAGCATTTGCGGGAAACTTTCTCAAATATTTCCCTGTTAGACCTATTGTCAAAATATCTTTCAAAACCCGTATGCTCATCAGGCCAGAACCATTTTAATCGATATGGCTGATGCACCTCAAAGTAAAAACAGACAGATCTCATGTTCTCCCCTCCCATATAGCCCTTCTGAGATCAGATAGTATAGATAGATTGTTCACAGCTCTCTCATATCCTGTGATGTTGGCTGTGTTCATATCAAGGAAGATATCACTTTGCTGGAGATATCCAAAGATCTTTTTCATTTCTCCGTTCCCAGGAAGATCTGTTCTTGATGCCAATTCCTGAACTATTATCTCCAGTTGCTTCAGATAGAAGTGCTGTGCATGGTTTCCAAGCAGGCCTTCCATGCCATAACGTGCTGCAGATTCTGTTTTCAGCGTATCGAGCTTTACCTTCTCAAATCTCTTTATGGCATCTTCAGGCCTGATCATACTGATGCCTCTTTCCTCCAGGCTCAGCGGCAGGTCCTTGAGGAACTGGAACATTCCTCCGGCTTTGCTTTCGTTCCATGGTATGGAGCCGTAATCCAGATAAAGTGTGATAACATCGCCTTCTATGTGTTCTATCCATGAAGCGAACTTATCGGCTATCAGTGGATGATCTTCCCACGACTTGTCAGAGAAGCGCTTGCTGATATCTTCGCTCAGATCTATATGTCTGAGAAGAATAGGAATGTCATCAGAAAATACGCTCACAGGCATATCGGTATTGAGCAGATTCCTGGCTCCCTCTGCGATCATGCATGTCAGTCCCAGTTTTTTGAGCACACCTCCGATGTTCCCGGATATAAGCAATTCCGGGTTCACAAAAGTCGATGGAACCACACCGAACAGCTCCGATATTTTTTCCATATGCGTCCATACCTGTTCCTTAAAATCCGTAAGGTCAGGATAAAGAGCGCTCAACGAATGATAATATGTGGATGCTGCAAATGCCACATTACCGGTGTCTGCCAGATCCCTGAAAGAATTCAGTACCCCCGGGTCCCATGAACACTGGTCCAGAAATGTCCCTGAAAGATTGAGAGTGTACGCCGCTCCATTTTCAATGGACCTTGCCAGTACTTTGTTAGTTCGGCCGATGCTGGCCGCCATATGCTGAAAATCTGTAAAGATCCTTTCCTGATCGAAATAAGTGGACATTTCTGGTCTGCGATATCCGTCAGCAGGCCAATACCATTTCAGATGATAAGGTAAGTGTAATTCCACACACATACAAACCGATTCCATGTACAGATACCCCCTTCATTATTTTAGTCTATTCTCTTTATCGGTCTTTTTCTTTTAACCAATACTTTATATTGTAATTTAACAGATATTAACGATATCGTTTTATTGGTAGAGACCAATTAAACTTTTGGACAATTATCCAGTGGGAACCAATTATGTTTGAAAGAAAATGGTTAGTGATAGCAGGAGAGGAAGCTGGTCCGAAGTCAAATAAAATGGGTGGCATCTGGAATGTGGTCGATGCCGAAGCAACCACTCTTGCAGCTCTCATGAGTTCGGGGGCCATTAAGGATGAGATATTACCTGGCATCATAGTTGCAGGTCCCTATTATGGGCATGCAGGCACTGACTGGCACAAAAGCCTCAATCGTGTCACTGATATGACCGGCTTTGAGCCTTACGACGGGGATGATGAGGTCACGGAAGCGATCGCAGCTATGGGATCAAAAGGTATGGAGATCATAAGTGGGGTACGCCATTACAAAGGCATACCCATTGTTTATCTGATGTTCAAGACAAGTGATTTCTCTCGGATAACGTCGGAATATAAGGGCAATGCCATGCGCCTGTGCGATAAAGTGAAGACCGAAGCTTTTTCTTTTATAGGGCTTGATTCACTTAAATATGAGAGTATGGGCAATGGACAGGAGTATACCCATTATCTCAATCTTTCCTATGCCATCTCCGAGTTCGTGCTGGAACTTGTCACTATCAAGGCCAAGCGTTCGAAGGATTTCACTGATAAGGCAATATCCGAGTTTGCAGCTTCTCTTATGCCCAGCATGCATGTATATCTGCATTGTCATGAATTTGGTGTGTTCTACGCGTTAGCACGTCTTGAGAAACTAGGTATATCTGTAAATTCTGTGGCCACCTATCATGCAACCATACCAGGAAGGGCATCCGGGCACAAGTCTTTACAGAAGATACTGGATAACGATGGTAGCTGGGACCCAAAGGTCCCGGAGAACATGGCAAGACTTGAAGCCCTTTCTTCATATGCCGATGTGGTAACTGCAGTAGGCGATTCCACACGTAAGGAAGTAAAATTGTTCTATGGGATCGATTCCATAGTTGTGCGTAACGGTATCGATGATAATGGAATGGGTATTTCACTGGAAAAGAAGAAGAACTGCCGCGAGAAGATACAGGCCTTCCTTTCAGATACTATTCAGAAGGTATATGGGGGCGTGCCCATTCCTCCAAAGAGGATACTCCCGATTTTCTCTATATCCCGTATCGAGATCGAGAACAAAGGCTATCCTGACCTGCTGGATTCCCTTATGCTGCTGGATAGGATGGTGAACCTGCAGATAGTGGCCGGGCAGCAGGATGAAGATATCCGTGTGGTGTGCTTCATTATAGCAGCACACGGTCCAAAGTCAAATGTTCCGGAAGGGTTCCCTGTCAATCTTCCGGATGACATTTTACTGGGTGAGGAATTAAGGCTTCAGAGAATGATCAAGGAGAGGAAGCTCGAACCTGCACAGCTCATCACTGGAAGAAGGCGTGTGACCGCTGTGCTGTACCCTCAGTGGATATCAGGCCATGATGGCGGTCTTAATATGAACGCTGATGAACTGATGTCGGGCTGCATTGCAGGTATTTTTCCCTCAAGATATGAGCCTTTCCTGCTGACAGGTCTGGAAGCAGGAAAAGAGGCCACTCCAAGTATAGTCAGCAAGGTATGCGGGTTCAGCGATGCCCTTGCCAGTATCAAGCGTCTCGTGATGGGCATGGGTGGAGTGATAGTTGTGGACAACATAGATCTCCCATATAATGAGACCATAACTGACTATGCTCTTGCAATGGATTATTTCCTGGATACCTATGTTGATGATAAGGTCAAGTACAGTCTTCTCTGTCAGGAAGCTAATCTGCTCGCAAAGGAAATGAACTGGCTGGGTCCTGTAAAGGAATACTACGAGCTTCTGACGGGTGTATGCATAGTCCAGGAAGAAGAGGAAAAATAATTGGATTCCATTGATCAGGAGAATTATAAGTGTCTGAGATACGCAAACACTATTTCCTTGAAGATTATTGCATAGTGGCTGCCGATAGAGGTAAACGTCCCTCTGATTTTTCTTCTTCCCCAGAGGTCCAGAATGCTACAAGTTGTGTGTTCTGTGCAGGAAAAGAGGATAAGACCCCACCTGCCCAGGCAGTATATAAGAATGGACAGGTCCTGCGCGATAGCAAAGAGAATCTGATCAGGGAATGGCAGGTCCGTTGCATACCGAATTTATACCCTGCCCTCAGTCCCGGGGGCATTGATGCTCCATATGCATCAGGCTATGGTTTTCATGAAGTGATCATAGAAACACCCAGGCACGATAGAAGATTGACGAATTTCACTGCTGAAGAAATGGACCTTCTCATGGAAGCCTACAGGGACCGTGTCATGCACTACTGGGCCAAGCCAGGGATAAAGTTCGTTTCTCTGTTCAAGAATTGGGGAAAGCAGGCGGGTGCATCCCTGGAGCACACACATTCCCAGCTCATAGCATTGCCTCTGATACCTCCTTCCCTCAAAAAGGAATTAGATGTGATCCATGCGCAGGATGACTGTCCTTACTGCAGGATCGTACGCCTGGAATCTTCAAATGCACGCTCTCTTTACGAGAATGCACATTTCATAGCCTTTGCTCCTTATTGTTCACAGGTTCCTTTCGAGATCTGGTTCCTTCCTAAGTCACATGTGGGTCACCTTGGGGCAATGTCGGATGAGATATTGCATTCTCTGGGCGCTGCGATCCGCCATGTTCTTTCTAGGCTTGAGAAGGTACTCGCATCCCCTGCTTATAATTACATGTTCTTCCAGCTGCTGCAAGAAGATTCATATCATTTGAACCTCAGGCTCCAGCCTGTGACCAGCAAGATGGCGGGTTTTGAGAAGAACACTGATATCTTCATAAACACGATGCCTCCGGAAAAGGCTGCAGAGTATTTGAACAATGGGATTTCTGAACAGATGGTACATTGAATTTTGAACTGTGGGGTATATAAAATGATAAAATTAAGGATCGGTATGTTCTCGTGGGAAAGCTTGCACTCGGTAAAAGTGGGTGGCGTAGCTCCCCATGTTTCCGAGCTATCTGAAGTGCTTGCTTCCAAAGGACATGAGGTGCACATATTCACCCGTAACCGAGGGCTTGAACCACATGCGCTCATAAATGGGGTGCATTACCACCGTGTGGACCATGACCAGTCAGACGGAGTGGTGCAGCAGATGGACAGGATGTGTGATTCCATGTACTGGATGTTCCTGGAGATCGTAGATCGCTTTGGTCAGTTCGATATTCTTCATGGACATGACTGGCATCCTGTGAACGTACTATGCAAGCTAAAGGCCGAAAAAGGCCTTTCATTCCTGCTTACTTATCACAGTACGGAATGGGGCCGCAACGGTAACGTACATGGCAACTGGTGGGAGGCCAAAACCATATCGCATCGGGAATGGCTGGCCGGTTATGAGTCAACTGAGGTCATAATCACTTCCGAGGTACTGAAGAAGGAGGTACAGTTCCTGTATCATATTCCTGATCACAAGATATCCCTGGTGCCCAACGGGATTTTCCTGGATAAGATACGTAAGGATGTGGATCCTGGAGAAGTTAAGAAGCGGTTCGGTATCCATCCGCTGGCGCCGGTCGTTCTGTTCATCGGGCGCATGAGCTACCAGAAAGGGCCTGATATGCTTGTTAAGGCTATAGGAAAGGTATTGTCTCACCGCTGGGATGCACAGTTCGTGCTTATCGGAGAGGGAGAGATGCGGGCTCATTGTGAATACCTTGCACGTTCAATGGGTGTGAAACATGTATCCCATTTCCTTGGCTATGCATCAGATGAGGTATCCAGGGATTGGTACAATGCTGCAGACATCGTATGTGTGCCAAGCCGTAACGAGCCCTTTGGGATAGTGGTGCTCGAAGCATGGGATGCCGGTAAGACCGTGGTTGCTACTGATGCTGTAAAACTTATAGATAACTTCAAAAATGGAGTTACGGTTTATCAAAATCCGGATTCTATAGCATGGGGAATAAATTATATGCTGGATGGCCTGGGTAAGGCAGGCTTTGGTGAGGAAGGCCGCAGACTTATAGAAGAAGTATATAACTGGAATGAAGTGGCAGATTCCACACTGAAGGTCTATGATAAAGCACTGAAGGATAATGAACAGGGTAGATGACAGCCATCTACTCATATTCTCTTTTCACAGCAGGGCCTCTGTAGATCCTTTTTTCATAATCGCCATATCCTCTGTGTTTGGCTCTGACCTTTTTATGTATCTGTTCTTCAAGCAGTTCTTCCACATCATCCCATTCTGCTTGGTCTGCTCTCAAATTTTCCATCATATCACTCTGATGAACGGGTTATGATGTATGAACTCCACATCCAGTCCCAGCAGGTCTGCCAGGCGCGGACAAAGTTCTTCCATGCCCGGGTTCTCTGTAGCGTAATGGGTGGCATCGATAAGTGCAAGTTCTCCGCGAGAGCGTATCACATCATGTTTCAGTTCAGAAGAAACGTACGCTTCAACACCATGCTCCTTTGCGATCCCAAGGTACTCGTTTCTAAAACCACTGCCTCCAAAGACCATTACACGCTTTATATCATCCCTCTCTCCCACATATTGCACATGAGTGTTCAGGCTTTTTGCCACATGGTTTGCCAGGGTTTCCGTAGAACACACCGGTACTTCACCTATCCTTCCCATGTCCAGTTCCTGTACACTGCTAAGTCCCAGCCTTTTTGCAAGTACGTCGTTTATTCCACCTTTAGCTCTGTCAAAGTTCGTATGCATTGAATATAGGGAGATCCTGTTGTCCAGGGCTATCTGCAGACTGGTGGCAAGAGTTCTGGAAATGGAATTCACAGGATCAAAAATGAGGGTGTGATGGGTGATCAAGAGGTCTGCATTGATCTCAGCTGCTCTGTTAAGTACATAGTCCGTGGGGTCTAAAGCAACTGCTATCTTTTTAACATCATTGTCAAGATCAAGATTGAGGCCAATTCTGTTGATATCAAAATCAGCGGCGAGCTCAGGCGGAGCTATCTTTTCCAGTACAGGGATGATATTAGATAGATGCATAAAAAACCTTTGTTCTCAATTCATAAGAATCTGTCGCAATATAACAGATGTGGATAGCTTCAGGTTTCAAAAAAGACCTTCTGTACAATTTCATCGAAGGATTAAAATATAAATAAATATATTATTTAATCGAGGTTTACTTATGAGAATAGAAAGTGGGATAGATGGCCTGGATGAGATTCTACAGGGAGGACTTCTCCCGGAACGTGTTTATCTGTTAAGTGGGCCACCCGGAGGTGGCAAGACCACTTTTGGTGTGCAGTTCCTTGCAAAAGGTGCTTTGCAGGGAGATGTAGGACTGTATGTTACCCTACTTGAGTGTCCCCAGAACATCATAAACGATATGTCAAATTATTCTTTTAATGTCATACCACTTATAAAAGTGAAGAAACTATTGTTTGCAGATCTGGGACCCCGTATGGAATATGGGTACATGGATGAACTGAAGGATATCATTCAGCCCCATGAAGGAATAGAAGGCGTTTCCAGCGAGCATGAGGCTCCGTCACCAGCGACGGTATTTAAGGAACTGGCGGCTTATGTGGCAGAGTACAATGTCAAAAGGCTGGTCATTGATTCCATGACAGCTATACGTTTTGCAACACACGATCCGGCACTGCAGGAAAAGGAGATGACCAGATTCATAAGGAATCTCAAAAAACTGGGCTGTACCACTATGATCATTGGGGAGCTCACTGACCCTACTGCATATACTACCGAACAGTTCGCATCGCATGGAGTGATCTTCCTGCATAATTTCCTTTATGAAAAGCAGATGACACGTGCAATCCAGATCATAAAGATGCGGGGTACAAAACATGACTGCAATATGCACAAAGTTCAGTTCACTGAACGCGGGCTGCAGGTAGAAGGTCTTCTGCAATAAGGAAGTGGTCTCTGGTGCGGCTTTTCAAGAAGGTGGAAACAAAAAGAAAGCTCAGCGACTCAGAAAAAGCTGAACTCGAAAAAAGAGCTTATGATCTTGGCTTTGATGTAGGTTACTATAAGCATTCAGAACTTGGCTGGGTCAGTGAGCGCTACGCTGCACTGGAATCGGTTGCAAAGGATGCAGGTCTTCTGGAAATCGTCAGTGATAACTATAAAAGAGGAAAGGAAGCAGGTGCCAAGAACAGAGAAAGGGATATGAAGCTTGACCTGAGCAAGAAAGCGAAGAATCAGGGAAAACATGTCTCTGGATTTCTTTATGATATTTCCTCCGAGGAAAAGGACCGCATTGGTTTAAGGTCAGGCTTCAAGTCGTTTCAGGGCGACAATGAGCATCTCTACGGCATGCTCCAGCATCCTGATATAACGGATATGCCTTCCCTTACAGAGATCCCCAGGGCAGTGGAACGACCTCAAATGATCAATGGTTTCAGGCTGCTGGTTCCAAAGCAATGAAGCGATCCGATGATTTCACTCTGCCATAAGATATGGAATACGCACAGACAGTACGACCTTGTTGACCGAATGAACAGGAATATACATGATCTCCAGGGATAAAGGTTCTGATACAGTTAGCCGTAATTCTCCAGATGATGAGCTAGATATTTCTTTTATTACTCGTTCTATGAACTTTCAGGATCCTGGTATTGAGATCTTGTATGCATTTATGGATGCTGTTCCTTCTATGCTACTTGTTCTCGATACTGATCAGATGATATCGTTTGTGAATGAATGCTTTTGTAAGGGTCTGGGATTCACAAAAAAGGAGCTCATTGGTCGTATATGGTACGATAGATTGATATCCTCAGACAAAAGATATGAAGCCAGGGAATTATTTTCCAAACCTGCTGACGTCAAAGATCGTCAAGATATTGAAATACCCATAGTTGATGAGCATGCAAAGGAACACCCTGCGGTCTTAAAGGCCGGATACCTGAATGACAGGAACGGGAATATTTCCAGGATCATACTACAGATCGAGATGATCAGTTCAATATCAGAAAAATGTACAAAAATCACAGCTGATGATAAATATCGTGTTCTTGTGGAGAATTCAGTGGATGTCATCCTTTCTACGGACCCAGCGGGCGTGATCACCTACATTAGTCCTTCTGTCACTACATACGGCTTCACTCCTGACGAACTTCTCCTTAAAGGATTATCAGATCTCTTTTTTTATGAAGATCAACATAAGATCGTTCGCTCTCTGTCCATTACTCTTAATAATTCCGGACAGAGCCGGGTACAAGGTCGTCTTAAGGACCCAAACGGGAAACTATATTGGGTAGAACTGTATGCACAAGCATTTTTCGATAAAGATGGTCATGTTAAAGGAATAATAGCTACTATAAGGGATATTGGAAACAGGAGAGCTGATCTCAATGCCTTGGAGATGGCCAGTGACATGTTCATATCCCAGGCGCGCTCAGCTTCTGATGCGATCATCTTTTCCAATCCCGCGGGTAATATCATATTCTGGAACAAGGGTGCTGAGAACCTTTTCTTCTATACGGTCGAGGAAGCAATGGGAATGCATATTTCCATGATCATGCCACAAAGGTACCGGCATATCCATCAGGGATGGGATATAGTCGTTTCGACAGGCCGTTCCTGGGTAATGGGAAAGACTATCGAACTTTACGGCCTGAAAAGGGATGGAACAGAATTTCCTATTGAGATCTCGCACTCTTCGTGGAAGAAAGATGGAGCTTTGTTCTTTAGTGTGAATATCCGGGATATCACACAGCGTGTTCTCAATGAAAAGGAAATGCGCGAAGCTAAGGACAAGTATCGCATGATCTTCGAGAAATCACCTTTGGGTATTATCCATTTTGATACCTATGGAGTGATCACGCAGTGTAACAAAAGCTTCGTGGATATAGTAGGTGTCGAAGAAGCAAATATAATTGGCAATATCATTGGTCTCGACCTGCTTAGATCCGATACGAGTGAAGAGATAAAAAAATGTGTTACAGCAGTGCTTTCAGGCGAACCGGATAATTTTTCCGGAAGTTCCTTTTCATTCATGGGTGCCAGAGATACTCCCATAAGGGCCAGCTTCGTTCCGGTGATCACTGAAGATAAAGCGATCGCTGGTGGCATATGCATTGTTGAGGACATAACCGAAAGTAAAAAGGCGAGAGAGGCACTTATACATGCCAAGAACGTAGCTGAAGAGGCCAGCAGAACTAAAAGTGAGTTCCTTTCCAATGTCACTCATGAACTCAGAACACCTCTGAACGCGATCATGGGATTTTCGGACCTTTTACAGGAAAGTATCGAGGATAAGCTGAATGAGAACCAGCGTAAATATCTCAATAATATAATAGCAGGGGGTAAAGACCTGCTAGACGTTATAAATAACATTCTTGATGTATCAAATATTGAAGCCGGAAAAACAAATCTTGAACTTGAGGACATTCATCTGGAAGGTCTCGTACAGGATGTGATGACCGAGATGTCTTCCTTTGCCTCCAAAAAGAACATTGCACTGCAAATGGAACTTGATCCGCAGGTTGAGTCAATAAGAGTTGACAGGAATAAATTGCAACAGATCCTCATCAATCTGGTGAGCAATGCTATCAAATTCGGAAAAGAGAAAGGCTTTGTCAAGATAAGGTCCAAGCAAATGCACGATACGTTGCATATCGAGGTCATTGATAATGGCATAGGTATCAGTACGGAGGATCAGCAAAGGTTATTCAAGCCTTTTATACAGTTAGACTCGTCCTCAACCCGTAAATATAAGGGAAATGGTATCGGACTTTATATTGTCAAGCAGTTCGTAGACCTCCATGGGGGAAATGTCTGGCTGGAGAGCGAGATAGGAAAAGGCAGTACATTTACTTTTACCATTTCACTGAAACTTTAATTGCTTTGCATTTTGTAAATACTTTAAGTTTACGTTCTCAGTTCATTTATTTGTTACATATTTTTATAGATATCTAGGTCTAATCATTATTTGTCAGCAATATAGTTATATAATAATATAATTATATACTAATCTTAAGAATAACTGTTGTTATATGGTCCATTATCCGCTTAAGAGGAGCTCACATGTCAATAAAGTCAATGTCCTTCTTATTCCTGGTTTTATTCTGCCTGATATCCCAGGTGTCAGCTTACAGCTCAGATGATATAGAATGGGAATCCGTAAAAACCGTAACTCTCCATTGGGGAGATTCTTACAAGGTTGACAACTATGTCATTACTGCAGATGATTTCAACAAGGATGGCTATGCATATATCACTATTTACAAAGATAATGTGTATATGACGGCCGGAGCCTTGAAACTGTCTGATAATGTGGTCTATAGGGATACGGCCAATGGCGATGACATCAAAGTCTATGCCAGTGCCCTTAGTTTGAAAACTGATAGCTGGACCGGGAATCTTATAGACCCCACGGTCAAAGTGCAGATATACAGGCGAGGATTGCCGGATCTTGAAGTTAAGCTGAATATCGAAAAAGATAGTTATGACCCGACCAGGCTTTCCACACCGCGCTTCATAGAAGGTAACGTGACCATCAAGAACGTAGGTGATGCCAAAGCCACCAACGTAGTGCTTAATGTGGATACTGCCGGCCTTGAACTTGCAGATGGAAAACTGACACAAACAACACCTTCTCTTGAGAAGGGGGAAACTACAAAACCACTTGCTTTTAAACTTCAAATCCCTCTTTTATGGGATGAAGAAGATTTTAAGATCGTTGCACAGGCTGCTGCTATTGATATCAATAACGACAAACACGTCTTCAATGGCACAAAGACGATCACTATTAGACCAAAATCAGAGATCATCCTTACTAAAAGCTGTACAGGAAAAATATACATGGATCAAACTGCTTATGTTTCGCTTGTTGTAAGGAACACTGGTCCATATGCCCTCAATTCCGTCCTTATAAGTGATATACAGACCGATGATCTGGAACTAAAGGACAATGTACAGACAAAAAAGACCATATCTGTCAATGCACAGGAAACAACAACTGCTATAGAATATACTCTTAAACCGATCAAACCAGGCAAGTTCACGCTGCCCAAGGCTACTGCCAAGTTCACAGTCGATGGCAAAGAGTACACATTTGAATCCGATGCACCTACGATAGAGATCAATGGCCCATATATAGTGTTAGAGAAGAAAGTAAACGTATCGTCTTTCAATCCCGGTGACAATGTACTTGTGACCGTCTCTGTGAAAAATGAAGGCAACAGGGACGCCAATGTTAAAATAGAAGAAACAGTACCTGAAGGAACCCGCTTTGTAAGCGGGGTCATGACTTTCGATGATGTGGTCAATAATAAAAAGCCACAAAGTTTTTCATATGTCCTTAAGCTTGAAAAGGAAGCTGATATGAAACTGCCAGCAACGTCTGCTAAATTTGTTGATATGGAAGGTTATAAGGGTGAAAAGGTCTCGAACATGCCGGAGATAGCATTAAAGGTTGCATCCGGCCAGGATACAACCTCCGACGGTAGATCAGGAAATGCGGGATCTTCCAGTTCCGGTAAGGCCCAGGCAAGCAGCGGAACAAGTGATGAGGTCGGCCAGCAGCCTGGTTTTGAAGCATGGGTTCTGGTAATTGCTCTTATAGCTGTAATGAAGTTCTCAAGAAAAGGTCAGAACTGATATGGATCACAGGTCTATCTTGCTTGCAGCAGTACTGGTCATGTGTCTGGTAATGCTGCAGCATCCTGCATCTGCAACGGATTCAAACGACACCAAGTGGCTCACCCCTTCAAATGTTACTCTTTATTGGGGTGAGCAGGTCAAGATCGGCGGATACACGATCACTGCACAGGATTTCTCAGCGTCGAAACCTGTGGACATGCCGGATGATTATGTAATGCTCAAGGTCAAAAGCAACACTTCACGCTCATGGGGCGCCATACTTGCCCTCAATCATAGTATCATTCCCAATGAAACGATACTTGACGGATCGATCAGATTAACAGCTGAAGATATTGTAACAGGTAATGACATACCTACGCCCTATGCCACTATAGGGGTTGCCATTGCAAACATTTCACATACCAATAAGCCAATATCCTGGATCAATAATGTCATTAGAGTAAAAAGGCTTCCGGCAGATGAGGCAAATATCGATGAGCGAGTCTATATATTGGTTGAGGTGATGAACCTTAAGGACATTCCGCTGGAGAATATCCACATAAATGAGACGGTACCGGATGGTTTCATAACTGATCCGGATATAGATGATACAAACTGGACCATTAGACTGAACCCAAGGGAAAAAAGATCTCTTGGTTATTCCATACGTGCCCTGAGACCAGGAACATTCCTGATACCTGGTATGAAACTGTCCATTGAGCACAATGGTGTTTCCCACCTTATGCAAACCAATGCCAGTGAGATAGTGATACATGGTCCATATATAGATGTGCAGAAATCGTTCATTTACCAGGACATGGGAACAGAAGGTGTTTTGAATGTAACTCTGCGGGTCAACAATACGGGAGACAGGGCTGCTTACGTACAGCTCACTGACCGGATACCTGAAAACTGCCAGCTGATCGACGGTAACCTGAGCAAAAGCCAGGTGATGCAGCCATCTGATGTCTGGGAACTCAAATATTCAGTACTTCTCAGATCCACTGGAAATGTTGTGATACCAGGTGCAAATGTGAGGTTTGTAGATTCCAGGGAATATAGCGATACTTTTGAATCCGCAAGCTATGTACTGGAAATCGAGGAGAATGTTGTCGGAGAAACGTTGTCCGAAGAAGAAATACCTACAGAAGCCATCTCACAGGAAAATGGCGTGGAAAAACAGGAAAAAGCCACAGAAGAGAATAAAGGACCCGACAAAATTTATTCCATCAGCAGCTTTAAGCAAAGCATGATCAACCTTATAGAAAGGGCTATCGGATGGAGACTGTGATACATGAAAGGAAACAGTTTAAATACATGCCAAGCCAACTCTCCCTAAAAGATCTATTTTGGGTATGGTATGAGAGCTTTTCAACGGGATCATGGCACAGAAACTATAATTTTCACTCACGGAGACTCGGACGGTATATGTTCCGGTGCGATCGCAAAGAGTGCCTATCCCGACTCACAGGTTTATTTCACAAGTCCTGTGAGCCTTTTGCAAAAACTGGAACTTGCAAAAGGATATAGGCGTGTGATCATTTGTGATATCGCCATTGACGAACGCACCAGCGCAGAGCTTTTACAGAGGCTTAGGGAAGTTGCTCAGGAAAGCGATCTTATATATATCGATCATCACCCAGTGCCTGAGAACGGCTGGAATGAAAGCTGGCTGCACAAGGATCCTTGTGCGTGTTCTTCTGAGCTCACCTATAAAGTGCTTGCTAAGCGCCTGAACAGAGATGTGCGCAGAGTGGCTATATACGGAGCTATAGGTGATTATGCGGATGACACCGATTCAGTAAAAGAGTGGTGTGAAGACTGGGATAAGAGAACTCTTTTCTTTGAAGCGGGTGCTCTAATACAGGCAGTTATATATTCAGGACGTGAATTCGATTTCAAGAGGGTCCTTGTAGAACACCTTGCAAAGGATAGGATTCCCTCTTCCATTCCAGATGTGCTTGTTTTTGCAAAAAAATGCTCTGAACTGGAAGAACAGTTAAGACTAAGGATAAAAAAGCAGGTCAAAAGCCTGCAGAATATAGCCTATGTCATTGATCCGCAAGGCTACAAGTCAAAATCTGCCATATACGCTGCATCTTACGGTCAGAGGAAGGTGGGAGCATCTGCCGAATACAGGCAGACAAAACATGCCTACGATGTGAGCTTCCGTTCACGCAGTCCTGTAGACCTCAACCTCATTTTACGGGATATAGCTCCCAGGTTTGGGGGGACCGGCGGTGGTCTTGCGGAAGCTGCCGGCGCCAGGATACCAGTAGCCAATTTCAAAGCGTTCCTGAATGACCTGGACACCAGAATAGGAGAGGAAGAACACAGGCTTAAGGAAGAACATATTATCGATAAATGCCACTAAGCAAACGGCGATAATATGAAAAATAAACCTGACCTTACTGATGGCGCTGAATTTGAGATAATTTTCGTGGGCAGGTCCAATGTGGGTAAATCCTCTATCATCCGCAAACTGACAGGCAGCAAGGTAAGAGTGGGAAAAAGGCCCGGGGTCACTCTGAAACCGACGCATGTACGACTTGGGGATCTGCTGATAACGGATATGCCTGGCTTTGGTTTCATGAGCGGGGTCAAGGAACGCAAGCAGGATATCGTTAAGGATAAAATAGTGCATTATATAGAAGATAATGCTGACAGGATAGACCTTGCGGTTTTGGTAATTGATGGATCTTCGTTCCTGGAGGTAGTGGCAAGATGGGACGAAAGGAATGAGATCCCTGTAGATATTGAGCTGTTCAGGTTCCTGAACGAGGTCGGGGTCCCGGTCATACTTGCCATTAACAAAATGGACAAGATCGACGAAGATATGGCTGACCATGTGCTCGATGATATCGTGGAGAGGATCGGTCTGCCTTCACCCTGGAATATGTGGCAGGATGTTGTGGTATCTGTGAGTGCTAAGGAGGAGAATCTTAAAAAACTGTCTTCGTGTATACGGCAGCGCATGCATCTTGCAAAAAGGGATGATCTGTTCAGATATATTCGCTGATATCCTTGAACTCACATATCTTCATATAGCTCATCTTGCAAAGAAGCTTGCTCCCATGTCCTTTGCTATTTTCTCACAGGCCTCTATGTCTACATCAGGGACTTTTACAACGGTCAGTCGTGTACTGATACCTGCAGCAATGCACTGCCTGGCGAATGATAGCATGGCTTGATATGATCCTGCAAATACAGGCTTGCACAGACTGTCATATAGTTCCTCGTTTTGGGCGTTCAGGCTTACAGAAACAGCATCCATTCCAGCATTTATAAGTTCTCCTACAACATCGGTGCCGGGATTTATCAATGCAGCATGCCCATTGGTATCAAGTCTTACCTTTATTCCCTGTTCATGGAGCCATGCTGTGATGCTGAGCAGCACTGAAAATCTGGTGGTAGGCTCACCAAATCCTGTAAAGACTATTTCCTTATACTTTTTAAGGTCCAGTGCACGGAGGTGGGTGATCATATCTTCAAGTGTGGGCTCTCTGGAAAGCCAGAGGTCATATCCATATACACCGTCTGCCATATCCCGTATACAGAAAGTGCATCTTGCACTGCACCTGTTTGTGATGTTCAGGTAGAGGTTATTGTGTACCTCATAGGCCAGGGTATCCTGATGTCCAGGAGAAAGGTTTTTTTTAGTGCACAAAATGTTCTCTACAGTTCCTTTTGCTTTTTCATCCATTTTATCCTCCCATATGCCAGAAGGGATCAAAAAGCTCTTGTCCTTCTTTGAGGATGGTATATCCTTCAGGAAATACATCTGCGCAGTCATGCCATTCTCCATTGGCACTTCTGATCGGAAATACCATTTACCTTCATAGTCATCAAGCTTGCATAATAACCCATACTCTATATTATATATTTCCCCAGTTATTAAAGATATGTGTTTGTCATGCACCACACCCGGAAAGGGACCAAGATCTACCATAGCATATTTCCGGGATGTGCGCGTGCTGCATATGAATGTTGCATTTCCCATGAGCTGATGGCCCACACAGTTGTGCTTTAAGGTACCATATACAAAAAGATACATGTCAGCCCATGCCCATGTTCAGCTTCTGAAGGGTCTTTTTCACGGGCTCCGGCAACTGGCCGCACTGTATGGCTTTCATTTGTGAGGGTGAAATGGTCTTGATGGCGGCATTCATCATGCTATCCGAAAGCATGAGCCTGTCCATTAATTTACGTATGTGGACCGCGGTCCTGATCTCCAGTCCCATCTGTTTCCGCCACAGGGTATCATATTCTTCAAGCTTACATTTCCCTTGCAGGAAATCAGCAGCAGATTCCCCTGCAAGCTTACCTCCTATCATGGCAGTGGATATGCCTCCTCCGTTGGTGGCTATGAGATGACCTGCAGCATCCCCTGCAATGAGAGTGTCTTTTGTGGCAGTGATCCTGGGTGCACCTCCCACTGGCACAAGTCCGGAGATGACCGATACAATGGATCCTTCCCGTAACTTTTCACTGGCAATGGGATGCTCGTACATGAACCTGTTCAGATAATCCCTTGCACACATGCGTTCTGCAAAAAGAGCTTCCCTGATACCTACTCCAATGTTAGCCCTGTCACCACCCTGGGAAATTACCCAGGCATAGCCGCCAGGAACATAGTCTTTCCCAAAATACATTTCAACAGCTTCCTTATCCACATCAACACCTGAGAGCTCATATTCAAAGGCTGTGCTCATTCCCATGGGATCCGGCTCTCTTAGCATGCCGCTGGAAGCGGCGACCATGGAATTTGGGCCATCGGCACCAATGACAACTTTTCCTTGTACCTCGTATCTTCCGAAAGCTCCATCCATTGTAATTCTTGTCCTGTTCACTTCCAGCACATTGGTTGCAATTAAAAGATGTGCACCTGCCTTTGCAGCCACTGTGGCAAGATGTTTATCGAACCTGCGCCTGTCAAGCGCATCTCCTTGTACTTCAAAACCTTTGGATGTACCATTGGGGGCTATGAACCTCTGAAAAGAAGTTGTCGCATGTACACAGCCCGGGGGGTACTCCTCAAGTGTGAAAGGCAGTTCTGCATTTGGTACAAGTTCCTGAAGTGTCGCTGTATGTGGCAGGAAACCACCACATTGGAGGGGCACTCCGATGTCTTTCTTCTTGTCAACTAACAGGACAGACATACCTCTCTGGGCTGCATATGTTGCAGCAGTGGAACCGGCAGGGCCAGCTCCTATCACAATGATATCATAGGTTCTTTCAGGGATCATATATCTCAATATATCTCAACAATTTATTTCGGAATAGAAGAGTGATTCATGATATTTAATAATTGAGCAATGTAAGTTCATTATACCCAATTATTTTCTGTTCGACATCTTAATATGGCCACCGCAACAAAAGAGATGGGTGTCAAAGATGGATCATAATGGTAACTGCTGGCTGGTGCATACTGGGTACTGTGGGAAGAGAACAGAAGCCTGCCTGGAACAGGGAGTTGTTACTATCGATATTGAGATCCATCTGATGGATGAACTTGCCGATGATATCATTAATCTGAAGTATATTGACACGAAAAGCTCGAATTTTGAATATCTGCGTGAAGAATATAGGAAGATGGATAGCAAGTTCAGGGCAGAACTTGCCAAAGAATTCGAAAAGATCAGATTACCTGAAGATTCCCCTGAAGAATTGCAACAGCAGAAGATGGAAATCCTCACATCCAGACTGAACTGGTTAAGGGAAGAAGCAAGACTTTTGCGGGAAACCATGAAAGAGTTTGACAGATTTGAAAAACATGAGCGTATAAAGGAAATTATCCGGTCACGTTTGTGCTACATAGGTGAGGCACGGCTCAACAACTGGTCAGAAGCTATCTTTTGTTTTGCAAATGATGTCCATATTGGTGACCTGGTGGTCATGCCCCTCATGGATAAGGGTTTTTTCGCTGTGGGTAGAGTAAGGGGAGGCTATGAATATGTGGAGAATGCCTTTGACCTTCGGCATGTAAGGGATGTTACCTGGATAAAAGAAAAGATGCATTTACCTCAACTGGTAAAATCGATGGATGCTTCCAGGGGGATAATATCTCTATCAGGAGAACTTAAGACTAATGTGATGGCCTTGCTGGACGAACAGTAAAGCATTGAGAACCGGCTGTTCTCAACAATTTTGTATGAATTTTTATGTTTCTATCCAACATCGTGTGGGTAATTGCAACACGAATACATCCCCGATCACTTATAAAAGAACAATTCACTATATACTAAATATCTGCTGAAATTAGGAATCCACATCATATGATGTGGTTGTTCAGAATGTCAAGATATGTACGTGATCATGTTGCAGAGGTCTATTTTTATTATAAAAGAATTGCAAGAGCACATATTCAGCAAAATATATTTATATAAACAGTACTCTTTCATTACTACTATTATATTAATATTCTTATTTAAATGAGGTGACAAGTTGAATTTGAAAAATATCAATTTAAAAACAAAACTAATGCTCTATATTGTTCTTGGTGTTACACTGGTAATGTGCGCTTCCAGTTACGTGATCATCTCCCAGGTAACTGAGCAGGCGAATGAACTGGCCTATGCAGATGCAGAAAATACTGCATTAGCTCATGCACAGGCATTCGATGCTAATCTTCAGAGAAATGTCATCGTTGCAGAGACCCTTGCAAGCACTATGGAAAACTACAACTCCGGAAACAGGGATGAGGTAAGTGCCATAGTAAAGGACCTGTTTCTTACCACTCCGGGTGTCGTGGGAGCATATGTAGGATTCGAACCTAATGCTTTCGATGGCAGAGACGATCAATTTGTCAATGCTGCAGGTCATGATGCCACGGGCAGGTTCATGCCTTACTGGAATACCCTGGGCGGTTCACTTGCACTGGACCCTCTGGCAGACACCGATACCTCTGATTATTACCAGCTGCCTCTAAAATTAAAAAAGACCGTAGTCCTTGAGCCATTTGTGTATGATGGGATCCTGATGGTGAGCTATGTGTCCCCGATCATCAAAGAAGGTGAAGCCATAGGTATAAGCGGGATGGATGTTTCACTCAATGATATCGACGAGGAGGCCGGGCAGATATCCATATACGATACCGGTTATGCTTTCATGACCAGCAAGTCAGGTGTTTTCCTCTCACATCCAATTAACAAGGACTGGATAGGCACCAGATCTCTCACAGATATAGATGCTCCAGGCTATGACAAGATGGCACAGGACATCAGTGCCGGTAAGAAGGGAACTATAGCTTCCGTAGACCTTGTGACCGGCAAAGATATGGTGTTATTCTATGAACCGATACCTTCCTCTGATTTTGCATTGGTGCTGGCCGTTCCGGAAGAAGAGATGCTGGCGGGGGTCACAGCCATGAGGAACAATTTGATAATCATCTCAGTTGCTGCAATTGGTTTTATGGCATTTGTGGCCTATCTGATCGCAAGGTCCATAACCAATCCTATCAACAGGATCGTCGAGGATTTCAATCACATATCCAATGGAGCAGTCGACGGGAAATTAGATATAAGGGCCGACACCGATGTTGACATAGACTTCAAGGGAATTCCAGCCGGACTGAACCTTATCATGGACAACATGAACAAGATGGTCAGGATGATAGGGGTCAATGCAGCCAATATTGCAGCTTCTGCCCAGGAGATATCTGCAGCATCTGAGGAAATGACAGCTTCTTCCACTGAGGTCGCATCCAATGTTGGAGAGATCGCAAAAGGTTCGACCAACCAATCCCAGAAAACAGAAGAGGTTTCCAGGGCTATGAATGATATGACCCAGAGCGTACAGGAAATAGCCACAAATGCCCAGAAGGCTGCAGAAACTGCAACGATGGCCAGTGGTACTATCAAGATCGTAGGTACGCAGTCTGAGAACCTCATTGTCCAGATGAGTTCCATACAGTCAGCTGTAGGCGAATCTGCAGATGTGATCCGTGAACTGGACATGAAGTCCAAAAAGATCGACGAGATCGTCAATCTTATCACCAACATTGCAGATCAGACAAACCTGCTTGCACTTAATGCAGCTATTGAGGCTGCAAGGGCCGGCGAGCATGGCAGAGGGTTCGCAGTGGTTGCTGATGAAGTAAGAAAGCTGGCAGAAGAATCGCGTGATGCAGCGAAGGAGATAGCTGACCTGATCAAGGAGATTCAGGCCGGTACTGAGAATGCTGTGGAGGCCATGGAAAAAGGCACAAAGCAGGTGAATACCGGATCTGCAGCCCTTTCAGAAACAGTAGAGTCTGTTAAGTCAATTGTGGAAGGTAGTCAAAAGGTGGCTCTTATGGCACAGGATATTGCCGCTGCTGCGCAGGAGCAGTCTGCCAGTATTCAAGAGATCACCTCATCTGTTGAAGAGATCGCGGCCATTTCAGAGCAAGCGGCTGCAGGTACAGAACAGGCTTCTGCGGCTGTGGAAGAGCAAACTTCTTCTATGCAGGAACTCGCTAAGTCAGCTCAGGAACTTGCAAAACTCTCCGATGATATGCAGGCTTATGTCGCACGCTTTTCATTGAAGGGTGAGGAGTAAGGACTTTTCAGTCCTTTATCCTCTTCTTTTTTTAACGGTATTTTCATTTCAACTTATTTTGTTCGTCTGTTTTCTATCTGCTTTCCTCCAAAATAGTCTTTATTCTGCTTTGATGCAAAAAGTTCTTAAAGGCACAGGAGTATAGCAGAGGACACTTTCATCCATAATTACACTAACAAAAGAATAGAGTTGATATATGTGGCAATAGAGAAAGGAGATTTCATAAGGATAACATATACCGGACGGTTCGAGGACGGACAGGTCTTTGATACCACCAGCGAGGAACTTGCAAAAGAGAATGGTATCTTCAATCCCCGCGGTATGTATGGGGGGGACGTTGTCATAGTAGGTTCCGGCCATACCATTAAAGGTCTGGATGAGGACTTTATAGGCAAGGAAGTTGGATATACCGGAAGCCTGGAGATCCCTCCCGAAAAGGCATTTGGTGCTCACAACCCTGCTCTTGTGGAGTCTGTTTCTGTCACGAAGATCGCAGCACAGCTTAAGGATACCCGCCCATACCCAGGTATGGAGGTTGAAGTTGATGGTAAGAAGGGTATTGTGCAGAAGATCATAGGCCGCAGGCTGCGCGTGGATTTCAACCATGCTCTTTCAGGGCGTACTGTCACCTACGAGTACACCATCGAAAAGAAGCTTGATGAACCTGGGGAAAAGGCAAAGGGATTGCTTGCTCTGTACACCGGGGCTTCCAACCTGGATATAGAGATCACCCCTGAAATGGTCCGCGTGATCATACCCATAGAGTTCAGCTTCAATCAGAGATGGCTTATCTCCAAGGGTCGTATAGCTCACGAGCTCATCGAGAATCTGGGCATACCAAACCTGGAATTCGTTGAGAAATATCCATACGTCCAAAAGAACCCTGTGGCTGAAGCAGAAGAGCCAGAAGCTTCGGAAGAAGGCGAAAGCGAAGAGTAAAGCTCTTCGCTGTATTTATTTTTCAGGCACCATCGCATCATCTAATCAAAAGTCTTATATTCAAAAGTGGTATTAAGGATACCACACTCATTTGAACACATTGCTGAGGTAGCCAAGTGGACTACGGCGCCGGTCTTGAAAACCGGTAGTGCTCACGCGCTGCGGGAGTTCGAATCTCCCCCTCGGCGTTATATCCTAAGTTCGATGCTCAATTTACTTTCACTTCGCTTGGATAGAATGTTTTTAAAATATAAGCGGAAGTGAAAGGGCATGACACTTTACAACATTGACAAGAAGCTTGCTTCTCAGGAAGATAGGATCCGTACTGCAAAGTATAGTGAATCTAACAAAGAGTTAATTTTCAAGTTTGAAAGATCTCTTTTTCTTGAAGGCCTTACCAAGGTAAGGGTATTGAAGTATCTTAATCAGCTGAATCTCATTGCTGAGAATTTTGATTTTGAATTCAAGGAAGCCACCAGGGATGATATTGAATTTGTTATTGAGATGATCCTTAAATCCAATCGCAGTGAAGCAACAAAGTATGATTATCATATCACTCTCAAGCGTTTCTTCAGATGGATAAATAAAGGCAAGGATCCGGAGTGCACGGAGTGGCTAAAGTTCAAGCACAAGAACGATTTCAAGTTGCCAGAGGAAATGCTGACAGAAGCAGAGATCAAGCAGATGATAGAGACTGCCGTACATCCCAGGGACAAGGCTCTCATAGCTATATTCTGGGATGCCGGAGGACGTACCGGAGAGATAGGGGAGCTCAAGATCAAGCATCTGGTCTTTGATAAATATGGAGTGGTAATGGTAGTTGATGGTAAAACGGGTATGAGAAGGGTAAGGCTTGTCTTCAGTGCTCCGTACCTTGCCTCATGGCTGGATATCCATCCTGAAAAGCATAATCCTGATGCTTATCTTTGGGTAGGGATAGGACAGAGAGGCAGGAGCAAGCAGCTGAACTATTCGGCTATGAGGATGCTGATCAAGAGACTTGCAGAGAAGGCAGGTATCAAGAAGAGGGTTTATAATCATCTTTTCAGGCATTCCAGGAGCACGGACCTTGCACAATATCTTACTGAAGCCCAGATGAAGGAACATCTTGGGTGGACGCAGAGTTCCAAGATGGCTGCAACTTACGTGCATCTTTCAGGCAAGCAGATAGACCAGGCCATTTTAAAGATGTACGGGATTGTCGATGAAAAAGAGCTTAAGCCCGAGCTTACGGCCATGGAATGCCCACGTTGTAAGCACATGAACGGTTCGACTTCAGGTTTCTGTTCGAAGTGTGGTATGGCCTTGAGGGTTGATGTTGCTGTTGATATCGAGAAGAAGCGGTCCGATATCGCTATGGCTCTCATGGAGCTTGTGGAGAAAGAACCGGAAATAGCGAAGATATTGAGGGAGAGTGTGTGAGGGGATACCCTCACTATTTTAAATGGTACTGGCCTAGATTATTCTTCTTCCAGTTCTTCGGGTAAACTGGCTTCCAGCTCCTCGATGGTGGGGAGGCAGGTGTCCAGAGGCTCGGGTAGGGCACGGACAAGCTGGTATTCTGCCACTCCCATGGGCTTATCCATGCCGGAGAGAGCATATTCTGCGATGAGCCTTTTCTTTGTCTTGCAGAGCAGAAGTCCTATGGTGGGTCTGTCTTCAGGTGTTTTGATCTGTGCATCCACTGCAGAAAGGTAGAAGTTGAGCTGTCCTATGTGTTCGGGTTTGAAGGCTCCGGCCTTAAGCTCGACCACAATGTAGCATTTCAGG